>CAZYHR010000061.1:0-2592 GCA_964647395.1 uncultured Intrasporangiaceae bacterium
ATGCTGCGCCGGGCCGTGCGCTCGATGCGGCTGCTCGGCTACGACAAGCCCGCGCTGCCCGAACTGCTGCCGGTGTCGCTGGAGCGGATGAGCCGCTCCTATCCCGAGCTGCGCACCGACTGGACCCGGATCAGCCAGATCGCGTATGCCGAGGAGGAGGCCTTCCGCCGCACCCTCGCCTCCGGCACGACGATCCTCGACTCCGCCGTGTCGCGGCTCAAGCAGTCCGGCGGCTCGACCCTGGCGGGCCCGCAGGCCTTCGCGCTGCACGACACCTACGGCTTCCCCATCGACCTCACCCTCGAGATGGCCGCCGAGCAGGGCGTGTCGGTGGACGAGGAGGGTTTCCGCCGGCTCATGCAGGAGCAGCGCGACCGGGCCAAGGCCGACGCCAAGGCCAAGAAGACCGGCCACGGTGACGTCGCGGCATACCGGCAGATCGCCGACGCCCTCGGCGCGCCGGTGGAGTTCACCGGCTACGACGAAGTGGTCTCCGAGGCCCGCGTCGCCGGCCTGCTGCGCGACGGCGCGGCGGTGTCCTCGGCCGGGCCCGGCGACCAGATCGAGCTGGTCCTGGACCGCACGCCCTTCTACGCCGAGGGCGGCGGGCAGCTCGCCGACGGCGGGCAGATCCGGCTCGCGGGCGGCGCGGTCGTCGAGGTCCGCGACGTGCAGAGCCCGATCGCCGGCCTGTCGGTGCACCGCGCGACCGTGGTGCTCGGCGAGGTCGTCGTCGGCGAGGCCGCCCACGCGGCCGTCGACATCGAGCGGCGCCGGTCGATCTCGCGCGCCCACACGGCCACCCACATGGTCCACCAGGCGATCCGCGACGCGCTCGGCGACACGGCGACCCAGGCCGGGTCGGAGAACGCGCCCGGCCGGTTCCGCTTCGACTTCAACGCCTCGCACGCCGTGCCGGTCAGCCAGTTGCGCGAGATCGAGGACCACGTCAACGCCGTCCTGCTGGAGGACCTGCCGGTGCACGCCGAGGTGATGACCCAGCAGCAGGCCCGCGACGCGGGAGCGATGGCGCTGTTCGGCGAGAAGTACGGCGAGCGGGTGCGGGTCATCTCGGTCGGTGAGTGGGCCCGCGAGCTGTGCGGCGGCACCCACGCCCAGCGCTCCAGCCAGCTCGGCCTGGTCAAGCTGCTCGGCGAGTCGTCGATCGGCTCGGGGGTGCGCCGGGTCGAGGCGCTCGTCGGCGCCGACGCCTATCGTTTCCTGGCCCGCGAGCACGCCATCGTCGGCCAACTCACCGAGGTGCTCAAGGGCCGCCCCGAGGACCTGCCCGAGCGGGTCGACGCGATCCTCACCCGGCTCAAGGACGCCGAGCGCGAGATCGCCGCCGTCCGCCAGGCCCAGGCCCTGGCCGTCGCCCCGCGGCTGGTGGACTCGGCCCGCGACGTCGGGCCGGTGCGGCTGGTCACCCACGACGCGGGCGATGGGGTCGCGGCCGACGACCTGCGCACCCTCGTGCTCGACGTGCGCGGCCGGCTCGGCAACGAGCGCCCCGCGGTGGTCGCCATGACGGCCGCCACCGCCGGTCGCCCGGTCGTCATCGTCGCCACCAACGCGGGCGCCCGCTCGGCCGGGGTGGCCGCCGGAGCCCTGGTGCGGCTCGCCGCGCAGGTGCTCGGCGGCGGTGGGGGCGGCAAGGACGACCTGGCCCAGGGCGGGGGCCAGGACGCCGCGCAGATGGGCCCGGCCCTCGGCGCCGTCGAGGAGCACCTGCGCTCGGTCGGTCAGCACGGGTGACGGCGCCGCCCAGCGGCGACCGCGGCCGGCCCCCCGGCCGGCGGTTCGGCGTCGACGTCGGCCAGGTGCGGGTCGGGGTCGCGCAGAGCGACCCCGACGGCACCCTCGCCACCCCGGTTGCGACCCTCGACCGGGACCCCGACGGGGCTGACCTGCACGCGCTGGCCGAGCTGACCCGCGAGCACGACAGCCCGGTGCTCTACGTCGGGCTGCCCCGCTCGCTGGACGGCGCCGAGCGCGAGGCCGCCCGACGCGCCCGGGCGTATGCCGCGGCACTTGAACCGCTCGTGGCCCCGACCCGCGTACGGTTGGTCGACGAACGGCTCACCACGGTGCAGTCCCATCGCCAGCTGCGCGCCAGCGGGCGTCCCGGGCGTTCCCACCGAGCCGTCGTTGACCAGGTGGCAGCGGTGCTCATCCTGCAGTCGGCCCTCGACCACGAGCGGTCGACCGGGCAGGAGGCGGGTGAGCCCGCCACCATCAGCCGCAGGCGCAGGACGAAGGGACGAGGATGAGTGACCGTGCAGGAGGGTCTGAGACGCCGGACCCGCCCGACCAGGCCGGCGACACCGCGGGGGGAGCGGCTGCCGCCGGGCACTGGAACGAGGCCGGCGACTGGGTCGACGAGCACGGCTACGTCCACGACGAGCACGGCAACATCTACGCCCCCGACGGCAGCCTCTACCAGAGGGCCGACCCGGACCCGGCCGAGCAGGCAGCGGTCGAGCAGGTAGCGGTCGCGCCGGTCGAGACCGACCTCGACGAGCACCTGCACGAGCACTCCGGCGGGCCCCCGGACGATTGGGACGACAGCCCGCTGGCACCGGCCCCCCGGGG
>CAZYHR010000061.1:2602-6513 GCA_964647395.1 uncultured Intrasporangiaceae bacterium
GCGGCGGTGCTCGGCCTGCAGGCCGCCCTCGACCACGAGCGGTCGGCCGGGCAGGAGGCGGGGGAGCCCGCCACCGTCAGCCGCAGGCGGCAGCCGGCCCGCGGCGCGCGCCGGCTGGTCGTGCTGCTCGTCGCGCTGGGCCTGGTGGCCGGCGCGGGCCTGCTCGGCCTCTCGGTGCTGCGGCCGATGATCGAGCGGTTCGGCGCGTCGGCGTCCGACTACCCGGGACCCGGCGGCCAGGAGATCACCTTCACCGTCAACGACGGCGACACCGGCCGGGTCATCGCCGGCAACCTGGCCCGGGCGGACATCGTCGCCTCGAGCGAGGCCTTCGTCGAGGCCGCGCAGGCCGACAGCCGGTCGGCGGGCATCCAGCCCGGCGACTACGTGCTGCGCCGGCAGATGAAGGCGACCGACGCCCTGGCGATCCTCGTCGACCCCAAGAACCGAGCCAACCCCAAGGTCACCGTCCGCGAGGGGCTGTGGGCCAGGGAGATCTACCCGGTGCTGGCCAAGGCCACCGGCCACGCCATCACCGACTACGAGGCGGCCGCCAAGGACCTCGCGGCGCTCGGCGTCCCCGCCGGGGCGCACAGCGTCGAGGGCTGGCTGTTCCCGGCGACCTACGAGTTCTCCGACAAGCAGTCGGCCACCGAGCAGCTCAGCGCCATGGTCGCCAAGACCAAGGCCGAGCTGACCCGGCTGGGCATCCCGCCGGACCGGTGGCTGCGCACCCTCAACGTCGCGAGCATCGTCGAGGCCGAGGTCAACCGCGCCGACGACCGGCCCAAGGCCGCCCGGGTCGTCGAGAACCGGCTGGCCCGCCCGATGCGGCTGCAGATGGACTCCACGGTCAACTACGGCACCGGCAAGCACAACATCACGACGACCGACCAGGAGCGGGCCACACCCACGCCGTGGAACACCTATCAGAAGGACGGCCTGCCGGACACCCCGATCGGCAACCCGGGCACGTCGGCGATCCAGGCGGCCGCGGCCCCGGCCGAGGGACCGTGGTTCTACTTCGTCGCGACCAACCCCGAGTTCGGCCAGACGGAGTTCGCGGTCACCCTCGAGGAGCACAACCGCAACGTCGCCGCGTTCCGGGCGTGGTGCCAGGCGCCGGCCAACCAGGGCAAGTGCTCCCGGTGACCCGATGAACCCGGTATGCCGCCGGCGCACCGCCCGGGTCCTGCGCACCGCCCCGCCGGCCCACCCCCGCCGGTGAGCGGGCGCTGGCGGGCCGGGGTGCGCGGCTCGCCGATCGAGCACTCGCTCTCGCCGGTGCTGCACCGGGCGGCCTACGCCCAGCTGGGCCTGACCGACTGGGACTACGACCGGGCCCGGATCGAGGCGGCCGAGCTGCCCGCCCACGTGGCCGCCCTCGACGACACCTGGCGGGGGCTGTCGCTGACCATGCCGCTCAAGGAGGCCGCCCTCGCCCTCGCCGACGACGTGACCCCGCTGGCCGCCGCGGTCGGCGCGGCCAACACCCTGGTCCGGCGCCCCGACGGCGGCTGGCTGGCCGACAACACCGACGTCGCCGGCATCGTCCGGGCGCTCGCCGAGGCGGGGGTGGCCGGGGCCGGGGCCGGGCTGGTCGTCGGATCCGGGGCCACCGCTCGCTCGGCGCTGGCGGCGCTGCGCGAGCTCGGCGCCACCCGGGTCTGGCTCGCCGTCCGGGACACGATCCGGCCGGACACCGCCCGGGTCGCCGCCCGCCTCGGGCTGGCCGTCGAGCCGGTGCCGATCGGCAGCTGGCCGGCCGGGGTGACGGTCATCGTCGGGACGGTGCCGGCCGCGGCATACCGGGGGGCGCTGGGCGCCCTGCCGGAGCCGGCCGGCCCGGCCGCGGTCCTCGACTGCGTCTACGGCGACGGCCCCAGCCCGCTGCTCGGGGTAGCCACCGAGCTCGGTTACACCACCGTGCCCGGCACCGAGATGCTCGTCCACCAGGCCGTCGAGCAGGTCCGTCTGATGACCGGGCTGACCCCAACGGCCGATGCGCTCCGGCAGGCGCTGCTGTCAGCCTGAACGGGCTATGAGCGTCAATCTCCCCGGCCCCTGGTGGCTGGTCGCCGCGTGCACCTTGGCCGGCGTCCCGCTCGGGCTGCTGCTGGTCCGCGAACTGGCCACCACCGGCTACCGGATGGAGGACCAGGAGACCGGACCGGTCAAGCGCGGCCTGCCGGTCGTCGCGGTCGCCGTGCCGGTCGCCTGGGGGCTGCTGGCCTGGCAGCTCGGCGGCGTCGCCCAGGGCACCGTGCTGCCCGCGTTGATGCTCTACGCCGTCATCGGCATCGCCCTGTCGTGGATCGACATCGACGTCTTCCGGCTGCCCGAGGGGCTGACCTTCCCGCTGGCCTGGTCGCTGGCCGGGCTGCTCGCGCTGGCCTCACTGCTCACCGGCGACTGGGGCGCGCTGGTGCGGGCCCTGGTCAGCGGGGTGCTGTGCTTCGTGGCCTATCTCGTGCTGCTGCTGCTCTCGCGCGGGCAGTTCAGCTTCGGCGACGTCGTGCTCGGGGCGATCACCGGCCTGCTGCTCGGCTGGCTGGGCTGGCGCGAGCCGTGGTGGGCGCTGGCCGCCGCGTTCGTCGCCAGCGCGGTCGTGCTGCTGCCGATGCTGCTGGTGCGCCGGATCAAGGGGCAGACCTTCGTGCCGTTCGGGCCGTTCATCGTCGTCGGCGCCCTGGTCTGCGTGCTCGCCCTGCGCTGACCGGACCGCCGACCGGCGGGGCGCGGGCGCGGCATACCCGTCTTGCGATCCGGGTCGCCGCCGGGCCGGCCCGCGGGCCCGTGACAGGATGACGCGTATGCTGCGTTGGCTCACCGCCGGGGAGTCGCACGGTCCCGCGCTCGTGGCCGTCATGGAGGGCCTGCCTGCGGGGGTGCGGGTGTCCCGCACCGACCTGCAGGCCGCCCTGGCGCGGCGCCGGCTCGGGCACGGGCGGGGGGCCCGGATGCGCTTCGAGCAGGACGAGGTGCAGTTCCTCGGCGGGGTGCGGCTCGGGCTCACCCTCGGCTCGCCGGTCGCGATCCACATCGCCAACACCGAGTGGCCCAAGTGGCAGACGGTCATGAGCCCCGAGCCGGTCGACGCGGCCGCCTATGCCGCCGCCGACGACGTCAACGCCGACCAGGAACTCGCCCGCAACAAGGCGCTGACCCGCCCGCGGCCCGGGCACGCCGACCTGGTCGGGATGCAGAAATACGGCTTCGACGACGCCCGGCCGGTGCTCGAGCGGGCCTCGGCCCGCGAGACCGCCGCGCGGGTGGCGCTCGGTGAGGTCGCCGCCCGCTTCCTCGAGCAGGCCTACGGCATCCGGCTGGTCTCGCACACGGTGGCCATCGGCGAGGCCGAGGTCGGGCCCGACCTGCCGCTGCCCACCCCCGACGACGTCGCGCGGCTGGACGCCGACCCGGTGCGGACTCTCGACCCGGCCGGCTCGGCCGCCCTGGTCGCGCAGGTCGACGCGGCGCGCGCCGACGGCGACACCCTCGGCGGGGTCGTCGAGGTGCTCGCCTACGGCGTGCCGCCGGGGCTCGGATCGCACGTGCACTGGGACCGGCGGCTGGACGCCCGGCTGGCCGGCGCCCTGATGGGGGTCCAGGCGATCAAGGGGGTCGAGGTCGGCGACGGCTTCCGGACCGCCCGGCGGCGCGGGTCGGCCGCCCACGACGAGATGGAGCGCGACGCCGACGGGGTGATCCGGCGCCGCAGCGGGCGGGCCGGCGGCACCGAGGGCGGCATGTCCACCGGTCAGGTGCTGCGGGTGCGGGCGGCGATGAAGCCGATCTCGACGGTGCCGCGGGCGCTCGCCACGGTCGACGTCGCGTCCGACGAGCCGGCCACCGCGATCCACCAGCGCTCCGACGTGTGCGCGGTGCCGGCTGCCGGCGTCGTCGCCGAG
>CAZYHR010000061.1:6523-20689 GCA_964647395.1 uncultured Intrasporangiaceae bacterium
GCGCGGCAGGCGGGCTGCACCACGATCGCGCTGCTGGACAGCCCGGCCGCCCCGGTGGCGGCGGGGGCCGCGCATCTGCTGCTGTTCGATGCCGCGGCCGGCCCGGGCTTCTTCCCCAGCCTGACCGGCGCGCTGGCCACCGTCGACCTGGCCACCGGGCAGGAGGCCGTCGGGAGCGAGCAGCGCTCCGACGTCTGCGCGGTGCCGGCCGCCGGAGTGGTCGCCGAGGCGATGGTCGCGCTCGTGCTCGCCGAGGCCTGCCTGGAGAAGTTCGGCGGCGACTCGGTCACCGAGACGGCGCGCAACCACGCCGCCTACCTGCAGGCCATGCCCGAGCGGATGCGCTCGTGGTGAGCGTCGGCGCGGGCCCCGTGGCGATCCTGTGCGGGCCGCCCGGGTCGGGCAAGACCTCGACCGGCCGGGCGCTGGCGGCGCTGCTCGGCGTGGCCTTCCACGACACCGACGCCGCGATCGAGGCCGGAGCCGGCAAGCCGATCTCAGACATCTTCGTCGACGACGGCGAGTCGGCCTTCCGAGCGCTGGAGCGGGTCGAGGTCGAGCGCGCCGTGCGGGAGCAGGCCGGCGTGGTCGCGCTCGGCGGCGGGGCGGTGCTCGACCCGGGCACCGAGGCGCTGCTGCGCGAGCGGCCGGTGGTCTTCCTCGACGTCGGCATCGCCGACGCGGCCCGCCGGATCGGACTGGACCGGTCACGACCGCTGCTGGCGGTCAACCCGCGCGCCTCGTGGATCGCCATGATGCGCACCCGGCGCGCGACCTACGAGCGGGTCGGCCGGTGGCGGGTCGAGACCGACGGACGCACACCCGAGCAGGTGGCCGGCGAGGTGGCCGCCCTGCTGGCCGCCGACCGGGCCGGCGCGCCGTGACCGCGGTCGTGCCGGTCGGCGCCCCCGGCGCCGAGGGCTCGTATGCCGCGCACGTCGGCCGCGACCTGCTCGCCCGGGTGCCCGCGCTGCTGCCGGAGCGCGCCGAGACGGTGCTGGTCGTCCACACCGAATCGGTCCGCGAGCCGGCCGAGACGCTCGTCACGGCGATCCGCGACGGTGGGCGGGCGGCATACTCCGTCGTGGTGCCGGACGCCGAGGCCGCCAAGACCGTCGAGGTCGCGGCCGGGCTGTGGCGCCGCTGCGGCGAACTCGACCTGACCCGCAGCGACGCCGTCGTCGGGGTCGGCGGGGGGGCGGTGACCGACCTGGCCGGCTTCGTCGCGGCGACCTGGCTGCGCGGGGTCGCGCTCGTGCAGGTGCCGACCAGCCTGGCCGGCATGGTCGACGCGGCGATCGGCGGCAAGACCGGCATCAACACGGCCGAGGGCAAGAACCTGGTCGGCTCCTTCCACCCGCCGGTGGGCGTGGTCTGCGACGTCGAACTGCTGCGCAGCCTGCCGCCGGGCGAGCTCGTCGCCGGGATGGCCGAGGTCGTCAAGCATGGGTTCATCGCCGATCCGCGCACCCTCGAGCTGGTCGAGGCCGACCCGGTGGGCGCGCTCGACCCGGCGGGGCCGGTGCTGCTCGAGCTCGTCGAACGCTCGGTGCGGGTCAAGGCGGGCGTGGTCAGCGAGGATCTGCGGGAGTCGTCGCTGCGCGAGATCCTCAACTACGGGCATACCCTCGGGCACGCCATCGAGCAGGTCGAGGGCTACACCTGGCGGCACGGGCCGGCCGTGGCGATCGGCCTCGTCTTCGCCGCCGAGCTCGGGCACCGGGCCGGCCGCACCCCCGTGGCGCTGGTCGACCGGCACCGGTCGGTGCTCGCCGCGGTGGGGTTGCCCACGGCCTACCCGGACCCCGGGGCGGCGCGCTGGCCGGCCCTGCTCGAGGCGATGCGCCGCGACAAGAAGAGCCGGGGCGCGTTGCTGCGTTTCGTCGTGCTCGACGAGTTGGCCCGGCCGGGCCGGCTCGAGGGTCCCGCGCCGGGGCTGCTCGAGGCGGCTTACGCGGCGATCAGCTGAGCCGTCCCGGCCGTCCCGTCACTCACGAGGAGTCCCGAATGTCCGTCCTGCTGGTCAACGGTCCGAACCTCGACACGCTCGGCACCCGCGAGCCCCAGATCTACGGGTCCGCGACGCTGGCCGACGTCGAGGCGAGCGTCGTCGAGCAGGGCCGCGCTGCCGGCGTCGAGGTGCAGTGCTTCCAGAGCAACTGGGAGGGCGCGATCATCGAGCGTCTGCACGCGGCCCGGACCGACGGGACCGAGTTCGTCATCATCAACCCCGGGGCCTTCACCCACACGAGCATCGCGATCCGCGACGCCTTCCAGGCCGCCGGCGTGCCCTTCTGCGAGGTGCACATCTCCAACGTGCACCGCCGCGAGCCCTTCCGGCACCACTCGTACCTGTCCGACATCGCGGTCGGCGTGCTCACCGGCTTCGGCGTGCAGGGCTACAACCTGGCGCTGGCGTTCGTCATCGAGCGGCTGCGCGAGGGGAGCTGACCCGGTCCCGTGGACGCCCTGCCCCCGGTGAAAACGGTTGCCTGGAACGTTTGCGGGCGGCATACCCCGGTGAAAACGGTTGCCTGGAACGTTTGCGGGCGGCATACCCCGGTGAAAGCGGTTGCCTGGAACGTTTGCGGGCGGCATACCCCGGTGAAAGCGGTTGCCTGGAACGTTTCCGGTCGGTATGCCGCGGCGGCCCACAGCGCGCCGGCTAGACCCCGATGGTCAGGCTCGCGGTGTAGCCGGCGGCCACCGAACCGGTGACCGTGGCCAACTGCTTGACGGCCTGGTCGTCACGGAAGACGTTGTCGGTGGCGAGGCTGGTCTGGGCCAGGTTGCGCACGCTGGTGGCGTAACCGTCGGTGGCGTAGACGGTCTGGCAGACGTCCTGAGGCAGCGCGAGCTGGCTGGTCTTGACGACCCGGCCCGCAGTGGTGGCGTCCGCGAGCGAGGAGTAGACCTCGAAGTGCACATGCGGCCACCGGCCCGAGTAGCAGCCCGGAAAGACCGACGTGAAGGTCACGGTGCCGGTGGCATCGGCCGGCTGGACGCCGCGCAGATAGTTCTCGCTCGTCAGGCCCGAGCTGTACATCGAGTAACCGCCGGCCCGGTCGCAGTGCCACGCGTAGACGGCCACGCCGGGCCGGGCCGCGCCGGTCGCCTTGTCGGTCACGGTGATCCGCAGGGTGAGCGGGATGCCGGCCGCCCGGGTCGTCGACGTGCCGAAGCTGCTCGTGATGTCCTGGCGGACGATGCCGTTGTCGTCCAGGACGTTGGGGCCGTTGGACCCGTTGCCCGGATAGGGCCCTGCGGTCTCCGAGGGCACCTCGCCGACCGCCTGACCGGACGCGCCCGCCGAGGTGGCCGTGCCGCTCGTGCTCGACGCCGTCGCGCCGGTCGTGGTGCCGGTCGTGCCCGTGGTGCTCGTGCCGGTCGCTGCCGCTCCGGCCGTGCCGGACGGGCCCGCCGCGCCGGAACCGGACGTGCACCCGGCCAGACCCAGCAGCCCGACTCCGCCCAGGCCGACCAGCACCGAGCGGCGGCGCAACTGGCCCAGGTCGTAGCGCAGCCCGCGGTCCGGCTCGTCCTGCACCTGCCCCGTCTCGTCGATCCACCGGTGGTCGTCGACCGACGGCAGGGTGGTCGGCACGGTGGGGTTGGGGCGGGTTCGGTCGGGTCGCATCGATCACTCCTGTCGCTCGCCCCGCGGTTCCGGGGCCCGTAGCGTCGACGGTAGGCGACCACCCGGGCCCTGCCCTGTGCGGATTCTGTGGGTGTGCTGTGCCCGCCCGCCGGCGAACGTTCCAGGCAACCGTTTTCACCGGGGGTATGCCGCCGGCGAACGTTCCAGGCAACCGTTTTCACCGGGGGGCGGGCGCGCGTCGGCGACCCCCGGTGACCGGGGATAGACTGACCGGCGAATCCCCAGCCAGCCGCACGGCATACCCGGTCGCCCCGACGACACGCGCCGCCGGGCCCGCTGCTCCCGCGACAGAGAAAGAGCGAACCATCGTGGCGACCACCAACGACCTCAAGAACGGCCTCGTGCTCAACATCGACGGACAGTTGTGGCAGGTGGTCGAGTTCCAGCACGTCAAGCCGGGCAAGGGGCCGGCCTTCGTGCGCACCAAGCTCAAGAACGTCACCTCCGGCAAGACCGTCGACAAGACCTTCAACGCCGGCGTCAAGGTCGAGACCGCCAACGTCGACAAGCGCTCCATGCAGTACCTCTACAAGGACGGCGCCGACTTCGTCTTCATGGACACCGACACCTACGACCAGCTGCCGGTGTCCGAAGCGGTGGTCGGGGGCGGCAGCGACTACCTGCTGGAGAACCAGAGCGCCATCGTGGCGACCCACGACGGGGTGCCGCTGTACGTCGAGCTGCCCGCCTCGGTCGTGCTGACGATCAGCCACACCGAGCCCGGCCTGCAGGGCGACCGCTCCACCGGCGGCACCAAGCCGGCCACCCTGGAGACCGGCGCGCAGATCCAGGTGCCGCTGTTCCTGGAGACCGGCACCCGGGTCAAGGTCGACACCCGCGACGGGTCCTATCTCGGTCGCGTCAACGACTGACCGGTGGGAGCCCGCACCAAGTCCCGGCGCCGGGCGCTCGAACTGCTCTTCGAGGCCGACCAGCGCGGGGTCAACGCCCAGACCCTGCTCATCGAGCGGCTGGCCCGGCCGACGACCCAGGCCCCGCTGCCGGACTACACGATCACCCTCGTCGAGGGCGTGGTGCGCTGCTGGACCGAGATCACCCAGCTGCTCGACACCTACAGCCAGGGCTGGCCGGTGGCCCGGATGCCGGCCGTCGACCGGGCCATCCTGCGGATCGCCACCTGGGAACTCGTCTATCACGACGAGGTGCCCGACGCGGTGGCGATCAACGAGGCGGTCGAGCTGGCCAAGACGCTCTCGACCGACGACTCGCCGACGTTCGTCAACGGCCTGCTCGGGCGGATCGCCGAGATCAAGCACACCCTGTGACCGGTATGCCGCGGCGCGGCGGACCGGTCGTGGCACCGATCGGGTCAGTTGCCGAGCAGCCCGCCGAGCATGCCGCCCTGCTGTTGTTGCTGCTGGCCGCCCGGCTGGCGTGACTCGGAGGGCTGGATCAGCACATAGCCCTGGCCACCGAAGGCCATCTGGATCAGCTCGCCCGTGCCGCCGCGCACCAGCGAGCCGAGCCCGCCGCTGTCGACCCGGATGTCCATGGTCACACCCGAGGTCCACAGCACGACCGCCTGCGCGTCCCCGAAGGTCGGCGCCCCGGCCACGTCGAGCGCGACCGGCTCGCCGTCGGTCGTCACCGCAACATAGCCGGTGCCGCGCAGCGAGACGTTGAACAGCCCGCCGGCCATCATCCCGCCGCGCGCCTGCACCCGGTGGATGTCCCACTCGATCGAGCCCGAGAAGGCCAGCACGTTGTTGCCGTTGACCGAGACCATGTCGTTCTCGAGGTAGATGACCTGGATCTCGGTGGCCCGGTCGGCGACGAACAGCTCGCCGTGCCCGGTGCAGCGCATCATCTTGACGCCCTCGCCGGTCACCGCCGACTTGATCAGCTTGTTGAGCCCGCCGGAGCCGGTGTTCTCGAACCGGACGTCGCCCTGGTAGGCGACCATCGAGCCGAGCTTGGCGAACACCGGGCCGTACTGCATGGAGATCTTGAGCAGCTTCTTGTTCTGCAGCACGAAGGGGTCGACGCTGGGGTTCTCCTGGTACTGCTGGAACAGCGTGCCGTGGATGGGCATGGCGGGGTCCTTCGACGTGGGTGAGTTGCCAGCACGACGGTAGTGCTCCGGAGCGGCCGGCGCCGGGCGAACCGGAAGGTTGGCTGCCGCGTTGGCGCCCGCGCCGGGCCCGGGTGGGTCACGATGGGCCCATGGGATTCCTCGACAAGGCCAAGGCCGCTGCCACCGAACTCGCGCAGAAGGCCGACTCCGCCCTGGCCAGCCAGGGCCTGTCCGGCCCGGCCGCCGCCGGCAAGCAGGCCGACAAGCTGTTCCGTGACCTCGGGCTGCTCGCCTATCTCGAGGCGACCGGCCGCCCGGCCGACCCGGGCGAGCGCGCCCGGATCATGGCCGAACTGGGCGAACTCGACCGCCAGGGCGCCCTGCCGACCTTCGCGCTGCAGACCGCCGCCCCGCCGCCGCCCGGGGCGGTCGGGGCGGGCCAGGCCGCGCCACCGCCGCCGGTGGGCTCGGGATCGGACGAATCCGGTTACCCGCCCCCGCCCCCACCCGGCGGGTATGCCGCCCCGCCACCGCCTCCGGGCGCCGGTGTCCCGCAGCCCGTCCCGGCGCCACCACCGCCGGGGTATGCCGCCGCGCCACCCCCGCCCGGAGGCTTCCACCAGCCCGCGACCCCGCCGGCGCCCGAGCGGGTCGACGACTCCGGCCCGGAGCCGGTGCAGGAGCACCACCCGTCCGCGCCGGCCCCGCCTCCACCGCCGCCGCCCGGGTGGGCCGGCGGCAGCCCGCCGCCGCCGCCGTCCTCGGGTGGCCGCTGAGGTGGCCCGGATCGAGGCCGTCCAGGGCGACCTCACCCGAGAGTCGGTCGACGCGATCGTCAACGCCGCCAACTCCTCGCTGCTGGGCGGCGGCGGGGTCGACGGGGCGATCCACGCCGCGGCGGGCCCGCGGCTGCTGCACGAGTGCCGGCAGATCCGCCGCACCTCCCACCCGGACGGACTGCCGGTCGGGCAGGCGGTCGCGACCGGTGCCGGCGACCTGCCGTGCCGCTGGGTCATCCACACGGTCGGTCCCAACCGGCATCGCGGGCAGACCGATCCGGCGCTGCTGGCCGCGTGTTTCACCAACTCGCTGGACGAGGGGGCGCGGGTGGGGGCCCGGTCGGTGGCCTTCCCCGCGGTCAGCGCGGGCGCCTATGGCTGGGCCGCCGACGAGGTGGCCCGGGTCGCCGTCGCCGCCGTGCGCGGGTGGGTCACCGAGCATGTCGGCGCCGTTGACCTGGTGCGGTTCGTGCTGTTCGGGGAGCCGCTCTGGCAGGCGTTCACCGCCGAGCTCGCTCAGCCCTGAACCGCCCGCCGGGGCGCGGCTCACCCGCGCGCCGGGTCAGAGCTGGCAGACCTGCTCGTAGGCCGCGCGCAGCGGCTCCCACAGCTCCCACGGGTCGGGCACCACCTGGGGACAGGCGAAGATGCCGACGTGCAGCCGGCCCCGATAGCCGTGGGCGGTGATGTTGACCCCGAGCCCGTCGAAGATCGGGGGCATCGGATGCACCCGCTCGACGTGCCCGGTGCCGATCTGCAGCGGGGCGTCGCCGAGGGGGACGTTGGAGACGAGCAGGTTGAACGGCGAGGGCATGGTGTCGGCCATCCGCAGCGTCGTGCTCAGCTGGGCGAGCGGGGCCAGCAGCGGGGCCAGGGCGCGGGTCGCGGTGGCCATGGTGCGCTCGTCCATGAGCGGGGTGCCCTTGGCCTGCTCGAGGCCCTCGTGGGCGGCGCGCAGCCGCTCGAGCGGGTCGGCCAGGTGGGTCGGGATGACGCAACTGGTGATGCCGATGCGGTTGGCCCCCGACTGGTCCTCGGTGAGGTGCCGCTGCGAGATGGGGAACAGCGCCACCAGCGGTGTGGCCGGCAGCACGTTGCGGGCGCCCAGCCAGGCCCGCAGCGCCGCGGCGACCGAGGCATGGAAGACGTCGTTGACGGTCGCCCGGTGCCGGGTGCGCACCGGCTTGCTCGCGGCGACGTCGAGGCTGCCGAAGGCGAAGGTCCGATCCCCGGTGACGGCCCGGTTGAGCGGCGTGCGGGGGGCCACCTGCAGCGACGGGGTCGCCGGCGGCCAGGCCGGCGGCTCGCGCAGCGCCGCGGCGAGCGCCTGGCCCGACTCGACCAGCGATCGGGCCGCCCAGGCGCTCGCCTCCTGGGCGCTGCGGGCCAGCAGGGTCGCCTCCGGCGGGACCGGCTCGGGGGTCCAGTCGTCGGCTCCGGGGGCGGGCCCGGGCCCGAAGCAGGCCTGGAGGATCTCGCGATAGCGCGCGCCGTCGGAGATCGCGTGATGCACCCTGGTGACCAGCGCCGAGCGGGCGGGACGACCGGCGTCGGCCGGGATCTGCAGCAGGGTGAACGACCACAGCGGCCGGTCCCGGTCGAGCACCCGCTGGGCCACCTGGGCCGCGGCGAGGGCGACGGACCGGTCGTCGCCCGCCGGCAGCCGCTGTTCGACGACGTGCCGGTCCAGTTCGAAACCGGCGTCGTCGACCCACCACGGCCGGTCCAGCCCGAGGGCCACCGGATGCAGCCGGCGCCGGAACTCCGGCACCGCCGGCAGGGCCGCGCGCACCTGCCGGCGCACCTGGTCCAGCTCGGCGGTGCCGTCGAGCATGAGGACCAACGAGATGTTGCCGGTCGTCGTCGCGCCGTCCAGCGCGAGATAGGCGTTGTCGCTGGGGTCGACCTGGGTCGCCTGCATCACGACACCTCCTGCCGGGGCGGGTCGCCCGTGCTCAGAGCTGGCAGATCTGCTTGTAGGCCGCTTGGACCGAGTCGGCGAGGACCCGGGCGTCCGGCAGCATGTCGGCGCAGGCGGCGATGCCGACGTCGAGATGACCCTGATAGCCGTGGGCGGTGATGTTGACCCCCATGCCGTCGAAGATCGGGGCCATGGGGTACTGCGCGAGGATGGTCTTGTCACCGACGTGCAGCGGCTCGGGCGGCATCGCGACGCTCGAGACGAGCAGGTTGTAGGTCGAGGGCATCATGTCCTGCAACTTGAGGGCGGAGGACAGGTTGCTGACCATGGCCCCGAGCACCGGCGCCGAGAAGCGGTTGGCGCTGGACAGGGTCGCCTCGTCCATCAGGGGCGCACCCTTGGCCCGCTCGAGCTCGTGCTGGGCGGCGCGCAGCCGCTCCAGCGGGTCGGCGATGTCGGAGGGGAGGGCGCAGCTCGCGATGCCGATGCGGTTGGCGCCGCCGTCGGGGTCCAGGCTCTGCTCCCGCTGGCTGATCGGCAGCAGCGCGACGAGCGGGGTGTCGGGCAGCGCGTCCTGCTGCTCCAGCCAGCGGCGCAGCGCCGTGGCGATCACGGCGTTGAAGATGCCGCCCACGGTCACGCCCTCGCGCGACCGGATGGCCTTGGAGGCGGCGATGTCGAGCTGGACCCCGGCCCAGCTGCGCCCGGAGGTGACGGCCTTGTTGAAGGGCGTCTGCGGCGCCGACCTGACGTTCGGCATCGACATCGAGGGCCAGGTGTGCACGGCCTCGGTGGCCTGGCGCACCGACCGGGCCATCTGGGTGACCATCCAGGCGCTGCTCGACGCGGCGCTGCGGGCCAGCAGCTCGGCGTCGTTGGGCGGCAGCTGCGGCTCCCAGTGCTTGTCCTCGACCGGGGCCGGGTGGCTGTCCGGGCCGAACCAGGCGTCCAGGATCTCGCGGTAGCGGAAGCCGTCGGCGATCGCGTGGTGCACCTTGGACAGCAGCGCCGTGCTGGCCTTGCGGCTCCCGCTCGACGGGATCTGCAGGACGTGGATCTCCCAGAGCGGGTGCTCCCGGTCGATCTGGCGCGCGCCGAGCTCGGCCACGACCGCGGCGACCGCGGCGTCGTCGCCGGGGGCGGGCACGGCCGTCTCGGTGACGTGGCGCGCGACGTCGAACTCGGCGTCGTCGATCCACCAGGGCCGGTCCAGGCCCATCGCCACGGTGTGCAGACGGCGGCGCAGCTCGGGCATCCGACGCAACCCGCCGGCCACCTGCCGGCGCACCTCGGTGACCGTGGCCGGCGAGTCCAGGGGCATGAGCAGGCCGACGTTGGCGTCCGTGGTCGGGCTGTCGAAGGAGAGGTATGCCGCGTCCGCGGGGTCCATCTGAATGGCGTCCATGCGTCCTCCCAGGGAGCTTCGGGGATCCTTGGGGTGCACCCTATCGGGGGGCGCGGGCTCGCGGGGAGGCGTCCGCCCGCCAATCCGGCGGCGGGCCGGCTGACACCGGCGCAGCCACCGGGGCGCGCCGGGGGGTGGTCGGCGGGCCCGCCGGCAGCGGGTAGGGTGGGCGGTCGACAGACATCCTTTAACACCGTCCGGTGAGGCGGGGAAGGAGGTCGGCATGGCGGCGGCTGACGCCCCTGCGACCGCGCGTGTGGTGCTGAGCTCCGGTGACATCTCCCGGGCCCTACGGCGCATCGCCCACGAGATCCTCGAACGCAACAAGGGAGCCGACCGGCTGGTGCTGCTCGGCATCCCCTCGCGAGGGGTGCCCCTGGCGCACCGCCTCGCCGCGACGATCGCCGAGGTCGAGGGCACCGCCGTGCCGGTCGGCTCGCTCGACGTGACGATGCACCGCGACGACCTGCGTCGCCAGCCGACCCGGGCGGTCAGCCCGACGATCGTGCCGCCCGGCGGTGTCGACGACCGAGTGGTCGTGCTGGTCGACGACGTCCTCTACTCGGGCCGCACCATCCGGGCCGCCCTCGAGGCGCTGACCGAGCTGGGCCGGCCCCGGGCGGTGCGCCTGGCGGTGCTGGTCGACCGCGGCCACCGTGACCTGCCGATCCGGGCCGACCACGTCGGCAAGAACCTGCCGACCTCCTCGAGCGAGCGGGTGCACGTGGTGCTCGCCGAGACCGATGAGGATGCCGCGGGCGGACCCGCACAGGACGAGGTCCGCATCACCGGGGGCGAGCGGTGAGCCGCCGGCACCTGCTCTCGTCGGCCGACCTGGACCGGGCCGGCGTGGAGGCGATCCTGGCCACCGCCGCCTCGATGCACGACGTGCAGCGCCGCCAGGTCAAGAAGATCCCGACCTTGCGGGGCCGCACGGTCATCAACCTCTTCTTCGAGGACTCCACCCGCACCCGCAGCTCGTTCGAGATCGCCGGCAAGTGGATGAGCGCCGACACGATCAACATCACCGGGAAGGGCTCCTCGACCTCCAAGGGTGAGTCGCTGCGCGACACCGTCAAGACGATCGCCGCGATGTCGGTCGACGCCCTGGTCATCCGGCACTCGGCCAGCGGCGCGTGCCACCAGGTCGCCCAGTGGGTCGACGCGTCGGTCATCAACGCCGGCGACGGCACGCACGAGCACCCCACCCAGGCGCTGCTGGACGCCTACACGCTGGGTCAGCGCCTCGGGTCGCTGCAGGACCGGCACGTGGTCATCGTCGGCGACCTGGCCCACTCGCGCGTGTTCCGCTCCAACCTCATCACCCTCGCCACGCTGGGGGCGCGGGTCACCGCGGTGGCCCCGCCCACCCTGATGCCCAGCGGCATCGGCGACTGGGCCCGCCGCGACGGCTTCGCGACCTCGTGGGACCTCGACGAGGTCCTGTCCGCAGCACAGCCGCCGGACGCGGTCATGATGCTGCGGGTCCAGCGCGAGCGGATGACCGGCGGCTTCTTCCCGACCGAGCGGGAGTACACCGCGGCCTACGGGCTGACCCGCGAGCGCCTGGAGCGGCTGTATGCCGTCCGGCCGGACCTCCCGGTGCTGCACCCCGGGCCGATGAACCGGGGCCTGGAGATCAGCGCCGAGGCGGCCGACGCGGCCGGCTCGGTGATCCTGGACCAGGTCTCGGCCGGGGTCGCGGTGCGCATGGCCGTGCTCTACCACCTGCTCGCGGGCGGGGATGGGGAGCAGGTGGCCGCGTGAACTCCTCGGCCGATCTGCTCATCCGCGGCGCGAAACCGTTGGGGGACCAGGCCGTCGACGTGCTGGTGCGCGACGGGGTGATCGCCGAGCTGGGCCGCCTCACCGCCGGCTCGGACACCACGGTGCTCGACGCCGACGGCCTGGTCCTGCTGCCCGGCCTGGTCGACCTGCACACCCACCTGCGCGAGCCGGGCCGCGAGGACGCCGAGACGATCGCGACCGGGTCCGCCGCGGCGGCCGCGGGCGGCTTCACGGCGATCCTCGCCATGGCCAACACCTCGCCGGTCTGCGACACCGCCGAGATCGCCGAGCGGGTGCTCGACCTGGGCCGCGCGGCGGGCCTGGTCGACGTCCACCCGGTCGGTGCCGTCTCCAAGGGGCTGGACGGCCAGGAACTGGCCGAGCTGGGGCTCATGGCGCGCTCCCGGGCCCGGGTCCGGGTCTTCTCCGACGACGGCCGTTGCGTTCACGACGCCCGGCTGATGCGCCGCGCCCTGGACTACGTGCGGGCCTTCGACGGCGTGATCAGCCAGCACGCCCAGGATCCGCGCCTGGCCGACGGCCGGGCCTGCTGCCACGAGGGGGAGCTCTCCGGCCGGCTCGGGCTGCCCGGCTGGCCGGCGGTGGCCGAGGAGGCGATCGTCGCCCGCGACGTCCAGTTGGCGCGGCATACCGGTTCGCGGGTGCACGTCGCGCACGTGTCGACCGCCGCCTCGGTCGAGGTCGTCCGCTGGGCCAAGGCCCGGGGCATCCTCGTCTCCGCCGAGGTGACCCCGCACCACCTGGCGCTGGGCACCGAACTGCTCACCGGCTACGACCCGGTCTTCAAGGTCAACCCCCCGCTGCGCCCTGACGAGGACCGGCAGGCCCTGGCCGAGGCGCTGGTCGCGGGCGTCGTCGACGCCGTGGCCACCGACCACGCCCCGCACGCGCGCCACGACAAGGAGCACGCCTTCCCGGACGCGGCCTTCGGGATGCTCGGCCTGGAGACCGCCCTCGGGGTGCTCGTCCAGATCCTCGACGACCTCGACCGGTTGGACTGGGCGGTCGTCGCCGAGCGGCTGTCGGTGGCCCCGGCCCGGATCGCCGGGCTGGCCGACCAGGGGCGGCCGATCGCGGTGGGCGAGCCGGCCAACCTCGTGCTCGTCGACCCGGCCGCCACCTGGTCGGTCGAGCGGGAGGCCAGCCGCAGCCGGTCGCGCAACAACCCGTGGCACGGCCGGGAACTGCCGGCCCCCGTCGTGGCGACCCTGCTGCGCGGCCGCTGCACGGCCTACCGCGGCCAGGTGGCCGCCCCCGGCACCACCCTCGATCTGCAGGAGATCCCGTGACTGTGCTCGTCGACCGCGCCCCGGCGGTCCTGGTGCTCGAGGACGGCCGGTCCTTCCTCGGGCACAGTTATGGCGCCGAGGGCCAGTGCCTCGGCGAGGCCGTCTTCTCCACCGGCATGACCGGCTATCAGGAGACGTTGACCGACCCCTCCTATCACCGGCAGATCATCGTCATGACCGCCCCGCACGTCGGCAACACCGGGTGGAACGACGAGGACGACGAGTCCAGTCGGATCTGGGTCGCGGGGTATGCCGTCCGCGACCCGGCGCTGCGCCCCTCCAACTGGCGCTCGACCGGCTCGCTGGAGGATCAGTTGCGCGAGCAGGGCGTCGTGGGCATCTGCGGCATCGACACCCGGGCGGTGACCAGGCATCTGCGCGAGCGGGGGGCGATGCGGGCCGGCATCTTCAGCGGGCCGGCCTTCGCCGCCAGCCAGTCCGAGCTGGTCGACCGAGTCTGCTCGGTGCCCTCGATGGCGGGCGCGCAGCTGGCCGGCGAGGTGACCACCGAGCGGCCCTATGTCGTGCCGGCCCGGGGGGAGCGGCGCTTCATCGTCGCCGCGGTGGACCTCGGCATCAAGGGGCGCACGCCGGCGATGCTCGCCGCCGAGGGCATCGAGGTGCACGTGCTGCCGTCCACCTCGACGATCGAGGACGTGCTCCTGGTCGGCGGCGGTCACGGGTCGGCCGGGCCCGACGGGGTCTTCTTCTCCAACGGCCCGGGCGACCCCGCGACCGCCGACCTCACGCTGCTGCGCGCCGTGCTCGAGCGCGGCATCCCGTTCTTCGGCATCTGTTTCGGCAACCAGCTGCTGGGGCGCGCCCTCGGGCTGGACACCTACAAGCTCAAGTACGGCCACCGGGGCATCAACCTGCCGGTCATCGACCGGGCCACCGGCCGGGTCGAGGTCACCGCGCACAACCACGGCTTCGCGGTCGGCTGGCCGGGGGCCCTCGACGAGGACGCCGCCACCGGGTTCGGTCGCGTCCGGGTCAGTCACGTCTGCCTCAACGACAACGTCGTCGAGGGTCTGGAATGCCTTGATACGCCGGCGTTCTCGGTGCAGTACCACCCGGAGGCGGCGGCCGGGCCGCACGACGCGGCATACCTGTTCAAGCGGTTCTGTCAGTTGATGGACGAGAGGGGCGCGCGTGCCCAGGCGTGAGGACATCAGGAGCGTCCTGGTCATCGGATCCGGCCCGATCGTCATCGGACAGGCCTGCGAGTTCGACTACTCGGGCACCCAGGCCTGCCGCGTGCTCAAGGCCG
>CAZYHR010000062.1:0-17254 GCA_964647395.1 uncultured Intrasporangiaceae bacterium
GATGCTCCTGGTCGGCGGCGGGCTCAGCCACCCCCACCTCAAGTAAGAAGAGCCGCTTAAGGAACTCAATGGCCCTTCGTCCGCACCGCTCTTCGCAACCAGCACGGGCCGCCCGCTGAGCAGAGACGCAGTTGAACGGCGCATCGACCTTGCCACGACGCGAGCCCGGGCGGCCTGTCCCTCGCTCGCCAGCAAACAGGTCACCGCCCACACGCTGCGGCACACCGCCGCGATGCGGCTTCTCCACGCCGGGGTCGACACCACCGTGATCGCGCTCTGGCTCGGCCACGAGCAGATCGCCACGACCAACATCTACCTGCACGCCGACATGACCATCAAGGAGAACGCCATCGCCAAGATCACTCCGCAAGGCGCAACTCCCGGCCGCTACCAGCCGCCCGACCCCGTGCTCGCCTTCCTCGCTGGCCTTTGATTATGCCGACGGCCGAGGTCTCCACTGCCTCCTCTCAGAGCCGAGGTCGGCATAACCACGGCCGCGGCATAACAGACGCTATGCCGACATCGGCATAGCATCTGGAACGCACTCAAGTTCCTCATCATGGGGCCGGTCAGCCTCGTGCTCCTGGTTCGTGTTCGTCTCGCTGAATCGGCGGCGCTTCGCCGCCGCCGACGAGAGAGCGAGCACATGGCGCTCGTCTCTGCACCGGCAGAATGAGAGCGTGAGCTTCCGCGACAACGACGTTCCCTCCGAGGGTGTGGTTGTGGAGCGCCTGCGCACTGAGGCAACCAACTGGATCAACGCCGTCGCGCTCCAGTCGGGACGTATCGACCGGCGCTTCCGGAAGAAGTACCCCGAGCAGGCGGAAGTGCAGGCTCTCGAAGTCGACCTGCACTTCTTCCTCGTGGCGGTGGTCCGCCTTCGCCGATGCATCAAGCGGACAGCGAGCCGTGTCCCTGAACTCGGCTCAACGCTGGGCGGTCGCCTCCGCGCCTTCGACGGCGTGCTCCCGTCGCTGCTCAGGCTCAGGAACGTGAGTGAGCACGTTGACGAGTACAACCTTGACGAGGGCCGCGACGTAACGGTCAGCCGCAGGCAGGTGCAGACCTGGTACCTCGACAAGTCCAGTAACGACGGTGCAATATGGGGCTGGCTCGGTGAACGACTCGACATCCAGCAGACGGAGAAGGCGGCGCTTGCCCTCTATCGCGGCTTCCTCTCGGACTGCGATGCGTGGATTGCTGCTCGGGCAGAGGTCGGGAAGAACGACTCACAAGGCTGACTCCGCCCCGACGCGGGCTACGCCTTCGTGGCGGATAGCAGGGTGGAGCGCACCGTGCCCGGAGCCACGTCGAACCGCGCGCCGATCTGAGCCAATGACCAGCCACGGTCCCGCAGCGCGAACGCTTCCTCCTTCTGCACGAGGGACAGACCGCGCCGCCGCATCGGGACGCCACGCCGATGCAGGTGCGCGCTCACGGTGCGACGTTCAATGCCGAACTCAGCGGCCAGCTCGTAGACCGTCTGACCGCTCAAGTAGCCGTCCACCAGCGCGTCGACCGAAGTCGCGTCGAGCCGCTTCTGCACCTGCCGAGTGCCCGGCACAGGCCCGGAGGCGGCCGATCGCTGCTCCGAACCGACCATCGCGGCTCCCGTGGAAGCGCCTTTGACCAGGGACTTTGCCACCGGGGGCAGGGTTGGAACGTACTCTCGAAACTTCCACCCCAGCCCGCCCCGGCCGGCGTCACGGGTCGAGGACTGGCCGCGGATAGCGGCCGGGCGCCGGGCGCCCGGACCGGTCAGATCTGCTCGAGGGCGTAGAACTCCAGGTGGCCGCACCGCCGGCACCGGTAGACCGTCATGCCCATCTGCGGCAGGCCCCACTGCTTGGCACCGCCGAAGATGCCGCGTTCCAACGGCCGCGCGACGTAGCGCACGTCGCCCGCCGAGCCCTCGCCGGCGTCGCGCAGGAAGCCCTGGTCCAGCTCGAAACCTCCGCACTGGGTGCACTTCGGCTCGATGTTGGGGATCATCGCCATGGCGTCAGGGTATGCCGCGGATCTGGCGTTCGCCTGCGCGAGCGGCGGTCCCTTCCTAGGCTGTTCGTCGTGGCGGTGGTCTCCCCGGGCGAACCCGCTCCCCACCGCATCGGCTCAGGGCCGCTCGACATCGCGACCAGTCCGGACGGGGCCACGGTCTGGGTCGCCAACGGGGCCAGCGCCACCGTCAGCATCCTCGACGCGGCCACCGGCGCCGTCCGGCACACGATCTCGCTGCAGCGCGGCTACAACCTCACGACCAGCATCGTGTTCAGCCCGGACGGCAGCCGCGCCTATGTCGGGGACATCAGCGCGATGGTCGTGCACGTCATCGACACCGCCACCCGCACCGAGGTGGCGACCCTGCGGGGCATCCACGAGGCCCAGGACCTGGCCGTCTCACCCGATGGGCGGCTGCTCTACGCGGCGCTGTGGTGGGGCGGGGTCGAGGTGCGCGACGCGGTCACCGGGCAGCGGCTCGGTCTGATCCCGGTCGGCGGCGGGGTCGCCCAGCTCGAACTCAGCCCGGACGGGCGCTGGCTCTTCGCGACGAACCTGGGTCGCGGAGTTCCGGAGCCCCTCTTCGTCGCAGTGGCCGACACGACGACCCGGGCCGAGGTCGCCCGGATCGAGCCGCCGGGAGAGACCCTGCAGGCCGCCATGACACTCTCGCCCGACGGCCGCACCCTCTACATCGGCTGCGCGGACGGGACCATCCAGGTCGTCGATACGGCGACGAACACCGTGCGGTCCACGTTCAGCGGGGTGGTGTCCCCGCGAGGCCTGCTCGTCGTCGGTGACCACCTCTACGTCACCAGCTACGCCACCGACTCCGTCGGCGTCTTCGACCTGTCCAGCCAGTCACTGCGCTGGAGCGTGCCGGTGGGTGACACCCCGGTCGCCCTGGCGGCCAACGCCACCGGCACGAGCCTCTTCGTCACCAACCTGGTCCCCGGGACGGTGACCGTCGTCCGGATCGGCTGAAACGAACCCCCGGGGTCCCGGTACGTGGTTCCGTGCCTCTCCCTCCGTGCCGTGACGCCGGTCGGCATCTTCCTGCCAGCCATCAGGCGGCCCTTCTCGGCCGCCCGGTGTTGGCGCGACCTCGGACGTCAACCGAGCCCAGGTGCTGCGCCACGTGGGCGTCGCTGAAAGCGCATCTCTCTCTTCCGACTTTGGTCGTGGCCGATGCGCTTGGTCGAGAGGCGGACACGAGAACGGCCCCCGACCTCGCGTTTCCGCAGGTCAGGGGCCGTTCTGTGATGGTGGGCGATACTGGGTTTGAACCAGTGACCTCTTCCGTGTCAAGGAAGCGCGCTACCACTGCGCTAATCGCCCGAGGGTGCGCCCCGGATGGAGCCCGAGGTGGAGACGGGATTTGAACCCGTGTACGCGGCTTTGCAGGCCGCTGCCTCGCCTCTCGGCCACTCCACCGTGAAGGCGGTCGAACCTCCGAGCGGACGACGAGGCTCGAACTCGCGACCTCAACCTTGGCAAGGTTGCGCTCTACCAACTGAGCTACGTCCGCCTGCGCCGGACCGGGTCACCCCGCTCGGTGCTTGGTAGACATTAGCCCACCACACCATCGCCAGCCAAACCGGATCCCCGGGCTAGGTCGCGGCCAGCCGGGCCATCTCGGCCTCGACGTCGTAGTCGGGCACCGGCCAGTCAGGGCTCATCTCGCGCAGCCGTTCCAGCAGCAACTGCTGGACCGCGTAGCGGGCGTACCACTTGTGGTTGGCGGGGACGACGTGCCAGGGGGCGGCGACCGTCGAGGTCCGGTTGAGCATCGCCTGGAAGGCGCTCTGGTAGGCGTCCCAGTGGGTCCGGTTGTCGGTGTCTCCCGGCGTGTACTTCCACCGCTTGTCGGGTCGCTCGAGCCGCTCCATGAGCCGGGCCTGCTGCTCGTCCTTGTCGATGTAGAGGACGACCTTGACCACCTCGGTGCCCGCCGCGATGATCTCGCGCTCGAAGGCGTTGATGATGGCGTAGCGCTTGGTCACCGTCGCCGCCGGCACGAGCCCGAGGACCTTGACGACCAGCACGTCCTCGTAGTGCGACCGGTCGAACACCCCGATCTGGCCCGGATCCGGCAGCGCCTTGCGGATGCGCCAGAGGAAGTCGTGCGCGAGTTCCTCGTCGGTCGGCGCCTTGAACGCCGTCGCCTTGATCCCGGCCGGATCCCCGGCGCCGACCACGTGGCGCATGATGCCGCCCTTGCCCGAGGAGTCCAGGCCCTGCAGCACGAGCAGCAGGCTGCGCTTGCCACCGCCCTTGGTCTCGGCCCAGAGCCGCTCCTGCCACTCGCTGAACTCCGCGGCATACGCCTGCAGCGCCGCCTCACCCTCGTCCCGGTCCCCGTCGAAACCCGGCGTCGAACTCGCGTCCAGGTCGGCGAGCAGGAAACCCCGCCGCACCCGGAGCAACTCGCTGATCGGCTCCTCGGGGCGCAATTTCTTGGCGACGGGCTCCACCGCGACCGGTGTGTCATAGACCTCCGGCGCTGCGTGCTTCGCTGCGACAGCGGGCGACTCGACGGCCACCTGCACGACGTCGGGCTGCTCGACCCCGCGGGCCAGCCGCTTGGCCTCCTTCTTCGACAACTTCGGCTCGCCCTTGGCGGACTTCTTGTGCTTGGTCGTCGGCTCCTTGTCGGACTTGTGGCCCTTCTTCTTCTTGCCGGAGCCGTCCTTGGAGTCCTTGCCCTTGCCTTTGCCCATGGGGACATCCTGCCGGATCCGGCCACCCCGGCAGCACGGCAGACGGTCGATACTTGACGCTCATGCGCCTGCTGCTGTCCGACGACCCGGTCCGGTCCTGCGTCCCCCTCGGGTCCGAACTGGACCTCGATGCCCTGGCCCGACTCCTGGGCGTGCCGCCGGACGCCCCGACGTGGTTGCGCGTCAACATGATCAGCACCCTCGACGGCGCGGCGGTCGGGGCCGACGGGCGCTCCGGCACCATCAACAACCCGGCCGACCAGATCGTCTTCGACCTGCTGCGCGCGATCAGCGACGTCGTCGTCATCGGTGCCGGCACGGCCCGCATCGAGGGTTACCCGCCGCTGCGCCTCGAGGCACCGTATGCCGCGCTGCGTCGCTCGCTGGGCCGCCCCGACCCCCTGCCGCTGGCCGTGGTCACCGCGTCCGGCGAACTGCCCGACCGGCTGCTCGCGGCCGACGACAGCGCGCCGGTCCTGGTCGTCACGCACGCCGCGACACCACACCTGGGCACCCTGCGCTCGGCCCTCGGCACCGAGCAGGTCCTCGTCACCGGCCAGACCTCGGTGGACCTGGCCGCCGGGCTGGCCGGGCTGCACGAGCGGGGCCTGACCCGGGTGCACTCCGAAGGGGGGCCCAGCCTGCTCGGCGACCTGCTGCACGCCGGGCTGGTCGACGAACTCGACCTGACCTGGGCGCCGCTGACCGTCGGCAGCCACGCCTTCCGCATCGTGCAGTCCGCCCCCCACCAGATCGACTGGCGCCCAGTGCTGCTCGTCGAACAGGACGGCACCGTCATGGCTCGCTACCTGAGACACCCCGCGGACCGCGAAGCCTGACCGGTCAGCCCAGGAACGCCGCGACCTGCTCGTCCCACCGGCGCGGGTCCAGGTTCCACTCCTTGGTATGCCGCGCCACGCCCCACCGGTGCATCCGCACCAGGTCGGGCCGCACCTCGGCCAGCCGCCGGGACGGCCCGCACGGCACGAACTCGTCGTCCTCGGAGTGGATGACGAGCATCCGGTGCCGCAACTCGTCGGCCCGCCGGACCCAGTTGGTGCGAGCCACGTCGACCGGCTCGTGCACCCCGGCCAGCCGCCGGGTCCAGCGCCGGCCCATGAGCAGCGTGCTGGCCGCCCCAATCGGCGGCGGCACCCGATGCAGCCGAGCATGGTGGCGCAGCACGTCTCCCCAGTCGACGACCGGCGCGTCGAGCACGACGGCCTCGACGAGGTCGGCGGTCCACGACCGGGACAGGGTCTGCAGGATGATCGCCCCGCCCATCGACCAACCGACCAGGACGATCGAGCGCGCCCCGGCGCCCGCGGCATACCGGATCGCCGACTCGACGTCGTGCCACTCCCCCAACCCCAGCGTGTAGCGGCCGTCCGGCGACGCCGGCGCGCCGTCGTCGTTGCGGTAGCTGGTCAGCAGGCAGGTGATCCCCAGCGCGTGCAGCACGGGGACGGCGCGCAGGCCCTCGTCCCGGGTGGCGCCCCTGCCGTGCACCAGCACCGCCCACCGGTCGCCGCGCACCGGCGGCTCGATCAGCCAGCCGGGCATCACCCCCAGACCCCCGGGCACGCCCACCCCCCGGGTCGCCAGGCCCATGGTCGCCGTCGTCGGCTGCGCGTAGTAGCAGCCGGTCCACCGGCCGGCGCCGGGCTGCAGCCGGCCGCCGGTGACCAGCCCCAGCCGGCGCACCACCCGGTCCGGCCGCAGGTCGAGCAGCTCGCCGAGCTGGGCGTGGCCCCGCTCCCCGAACCACAGCCCGTAGCGTCCCGGCACCACGGTCTCGGGGGTGCGGCCCAGCGTGACGGCGTCGGACGCGACCGCCAGCACCGGGGTGTCGGCCGGGCGGTCGCGCTCCGGCGTCAGCACCCGCCGGGCGAAATAGGCCGCCGTCCCGACCATCCCGCAGACCGCTCCGGCGCCGACGGCCGCCGTCGCCAGGACAGCACCGCGCGCCACCTCGGGCCCGGTGCGTCCACGCATCGGCACACCGTGCCACCGACCGCCTCGGGGCGCGCCGGGACGCGCGACTCGTGTGGCACCGGCGGGCGGGTGACAATGACCCGATGCGCCTGCCGATCGACCTGCCCGTCTCGCCGATGCTCGCCAAGGCGGTCGCCGACGTCCCCACCGACCCCGGCCTGGCCTACGAGCCCAAGTGGGACGGCTTCCGGTGCATCGTGCTGCGGGACGGCGACGAGGTCGAGCTGGCCAGCCGGGGCAAGAAGCCGCTGACCCGCTACTTCCCCGAGGTCGTCGACCACGTGCGCCGGCTGCTGCCCGAGCGTTGCGCGGTCGACTGCGAGATCGTCGTGCGGTCCGGCCAGCCGGGTGCCGAGCGGCTCGACTGGGAGCGGCTCTCCCAGCGCATCCACCCGGCGCAGTCGCGGATCCGCAAGCTGGCCGACGAGACCCCCGCCGAACTGGTCGCCTTCGACCTGCTCTGCCTGGGCGACGAGGACCTCATGGGTATGCCGTTCGCGCAGCGCCGCGACCGCCTCGAGTCGGCGCTGGGTCACCTGCGGGCCGAGGACCCGGTGCACCTGACCCGGGTGACGACCGACGCCGGGCTGGCCCGGGACTGGTTCGAGCGGTTCGAGGGGGCGGGGCTCGACGGGGTGGTCGCCAAGCGGCTGGACGGCAGCTATCAGCCGGGCAAGCGGGTCATGCTCAAGGTCAAGCACAAGCGCACCGCCGAGGCGGTGGTGTTCGGCTACCGCATCCACACCAGCGGCCAGGGGGTCGGCTCGCTGCTGCTGGGGATGTATGCCGACCAGACGGGCGAGCACCACCTGGTGCCGGTCGGCGGCATCGCCGCCTTCCCGATGGCCACCCGGCGCAAGCTCGTCGACGAGTTCGAGACGCTCGTCGAGCGCGACGAACACGGCGCGGCGCTGCGGGCCTCGACCGAGCGCAGCCGCTTCTCCGGCAACAAGGACTCCTCCTTCGTCCGGGTCCGGCCCGAGCGGGTCGTCGAGGTCGCGTTCGACCAGATGGAGGGACACCGCTTCCGGCACGCCGTGACCTTCCTGCGCTGGCGTCCCGACCGCGACCCCGAGTCGTGCCTGCTGGAGCAGGTGGACCGCGCCCCCGCCTATGACCTGGCCGAGGTGCTGGGCGCCGGCTGACGCCCGGACCTACCGGCCGGACGGCCAGCTCACCGTGCGCGGCTACGCCTTCGACCGCGACGACCCGGCCTCGTGCGTGAGTTGACCGCACCCCGTCCGAGCGTCGTCAGCCGGGGTGCTCGCGCAGGTAGCCGGCCCCGCCGGGGGTGTAGTCCTCGTCCTCGTAGCGCTGCTTCGAGGGCTGCACCCGCGGCGGTTCACCGGGCATCTTGGGTAGTCCGGCGGGAAGGCCAGCTCGGGCAGCCCGTCGGCGACGTCGCGGTCCCACCAGCCGAGGGCGACCGACAGGTCGCCGACCGAGGCGGCATACCCCGCCCACGGGTCCCCCTGTGCGGCAACGATGCCCGGCACGGTGCGCACGGTGCAGGCGCTCGGGTCGACGTCGGCGAGCTCGGCCCAGGTGACCGGCAGCGACACCGGTGCACCGGGCAGCGGCCGCGGGCTGTAGGACGAGGCGATGGTGCGGTCGCGGCAGGCCTGGTTGTAGTCGACGAAGACCCGCTGGCCGCGCTGCTCCTTCCACCACGCGGTGGTCACCTCCGCGGGCATCCGGCGCTCGAGTTCGCGGGCGATGGCGATGACGGCGTGCCGCACGTCGAGAAACTCCAGGTCCGGCCGGACCGGGCAGAAGACGTGCACCCCGCGGTTGCCGGAGGTCTTCGGGTAACCGGTCAGCCCCGCCTCGGCCAGCACCTCCCGCAACCCGTATGCCGCCCGCACGGCGTCCGGGAAGCCGCGCCCGGGCTGTGGGTCGAGGTCGATGCGCACCTCGTCGGGGTGGTCCAGGCAGTGCGGATCGTCGGTGACCGTCACCGGCCAGGGGTGCAGCGTGATGGTGTTCATCTGCACGGCCCAGACGGCGGTGGCGACCTCGTCGACGACCAGTTGCGGGTGCCGGCGGCCCGAGGGATAGGTCATCGTCACGGTGCGCACGTGCGCCGGCAGGCCCTTGGGCGGGTTCTTGGCGTAGAACTCCTCGCCGTCGATGCCGGTCGGGAAGCGCTGCAGGGTGACCGGCCGGCCGCCGATGCGGCGCAGCAGCACCTCGCCGACGTCCCGGACGTACTCGGCCAGCTCGAGCTTGGTGATGCCGTCGGCCGGCCAGAGCACCCGGTCGGGGCTGGAGATCCGCACCCGGCGCGACCCGCCGTCGGGAGTGGGACAGTCCACCTGGGCGTCGGCCATGCGCCACTATGACACGACCCGACGCCGCTCGCCGCAGCCGCCGGCGGCGGGGCCCGGCAACCGGGAGAAGTTCGCGTTTCGGACAGGCGCCGGTCACCCCGAGCGTCTAGGCTCCCCCCAGCAACCACACGGGAATCGGGGTTCCTCGCATCATGGCCGTGCTGCCGCGTCGCCTCACCACGTCACTTCTCGCCCTCGGCCTGGCCGGTGCCGGGCTCACCGTCGGCGCGCCAGCCGGACGGGCTGCCTCCGCCGGGGTCGTCGTCGCCGAGGTCTTCGGGGGCGGCGGCAACTCCGGGGCGCCCTATCGCCAGGACTTCGTCGAGCTGTTCAACCGCAGAGCGACGACCGTCGAGCTGACCGGCCTGCGGGTCCACTACTGGTCCACCGGCGGGGCGACGCCGTCGGCCACCCCGCTGACCGGCAGCATCCCGCCCGGCGGGCGCTATCTGGTCGGCCTCGCGGTCGGCGCCAACGCCGCCGCTGCGACCCTGCCGGCACCGGACGCGACCGGCACCACGGCGATGTCGCTGTCCGGTGGCCGGGTCGCCGTGGTCGGCGCCGACGGCGCGATCATCGACCTGCTCGGCTGGGGTGGTGCCAGCACCTTCGAAGGAGCGCCCGCGCCCGCCACGAGCAACCTCACCTCGGTGGCCCGGGCCGACGCGTGCCTCGACACCGACAACAACGCCGGCGACTTCGTCGTCGGTCCGCCGACGCCGCAGAACTCCACCACCGTGCCGACCCCGTGCGTCGACGCGCCGCCACCGCCCCCGGACCCGGTCGAGACCATCGCCCAGATCCAGGGCCGGGCCCACCTGTCCCCGCTGGCCGGGCAGCGCGTCAACGGCGTCGCGGGCGTGGTCACCGCCCTGGCCGCCAACGCCCCCCGGGGCTTCTGGATGCAGAGCCTCACCCCGGACGACGACCCCGACACCAGCGAGGGCATCTACGTCTTCACCAGCAGCGCCCCCACGGTGCGGGTCGGCGACCGGGTCAGCGTCGACGGCACCGTCACCGAGTTTCGCCCGGGCGGGTCGGGCGGCGTCGACAACCTGACGATCACCGAGATCACCGGCCCCCGGGTCACCGTCGTGTCCTCGGGTCACCCGCTGCCGGCACCCGTGGTCATCGGTGTCGACCGGGTCGCCCCCGCCCAGACCGTCGACGCCGAGGACTGGGGCACTGTCGAGGACTGGGGCGACTTCCGGCCCGACCGCGACGCCATCGACTTCTACGAATCGCTCGAGGGCATGCGCACCGCCGTCCGCGACGCCCGGGTCGTCGGCCCGACGGCATCCTTCGGCGAGATCCCCGTCGTCCCGGCCGGCACCCCGGCCACGAGCAGCGCCGGCGGGGTCCGCTACGGCTCCTACGGCACCCCCAACGCCATGCGGATCCACCTCGACGACGCCCTCATCGCGCCCACCCCGATGCCCCGCGCCGACGTCGGGGACACCCTCCCGGGCGAGGTCGTCGGAGTGCTCGACTACAGCTTCGCCAACTACAAGCTGCTCGTCACCCGGGCCCCCGCCGTCCGGCCCGGCGGGCTGCAGCCCGAGATCACCGGTGCCCAGACCAACAACCAACTGGCCGTGGCGACCTTCAACGTCGAGAACCTCTCCCCGAGCAACCCGCAGGCCAAGTTCGACGGCCTGGCCGGCCAGATCGTCACCAACCTGCGCGCCCCGGACATCGTCGTGCTCGAGGAGATCCAGGACAACAGCGGGCCCGCCGACGACGGCACGGTCTCCTCGTCGCTGACCGTGCAGCGCCTCGTCGAGGCGATCGCCCGAGCCGGCGGACCGGCCTACCAGGCCCGGTGGATCGACCCGCAGGACAAACTCGACGGCGGCCAGCCGGGCGGCAACATCCGCCAGGCGTTCCTCTACCGGCCCGACCGCGGCGTCGTCTTCGTCGACCGGCCCGGCGGCACCGCGACCACCGCGGTGCAGGTCGTCGGGACCGGCTCGCGGACCGCCCTGTCGGTCTCGCCGGGCCGCATCGAGCCCCAGGACCCGGCCTGGCGCGACAGCCGCAAGCCCTTGGTCGGCGAGTTTCACTTCCGCGGCACGACGGTCTTCGTCGTCGCGGTCCACTTCTCCTCCAAGGGCGCCGACGACCCGCTCTTCGGCCGGTGGCAACAGCCGTCCCGGCACTCCGAGACCCAACGGCACGCCCAGGCCGGCGTGGTCCGGGCCTTCGCCGACCGGCTGCTCACCGCCGACCCGCGGGCCGCGCTCGTCGTCGCCGGGGACGTCAACGACTTCGAGTTCAGCCGCACCGCCGACATCCTCGTCGGCTCGGGCCCCACCGCGCTCACCGACCTGCCCCGCACCCTGCCGGCGCCCGAGCGCTGGACCTATGTCTACGAGGGCAACTCCCAGGTGCTCGACCACATCCTGGTCAGCCCGGCGTTGACCAAGGCCCCACCGGGGGCCAAGTACCCGGCCTACGTCTACGACATCGTGCACACCAACGCGGCGTTCGCGGTCCAGCAGTCCGACCACGACCCGCAGGTCGTGCGACTGGCGATCCGCGGCGGCACCGGCTGACCGGGCCGGCCGGGCACCGACCGGCGGCCGGCAGCGGCCGGCGCCCCGGCGGCATACCTGATCGTCTGGCAGTGTTGGCAGGACTATGAGCGAACAGACCTATCCCGTCCAGCTGACCGACCAGCAGTGGCGCGAGCGGTTGTCGGACGCCGAATACCACGTGTTGCGTCAGGCCGGCACCGAGCGCCCCTTCACCGGGGAGTACACCGACACCGAGACCGAGGGCGTCTACTCGTGCCGGGCCTGCGGGGCCGAACTGTTCCGCAGCGAGCACAAGTTCCACAGCCACTGCGGCTGGCCCTCGTTCTACGCCCCGCTGGCCCAGGACCGGGTCGAGTACGTGCACGACCACTCGATCCCCGGCCGGCCCCGGGTCGAGGTGCGCTGCGCGTCCTGCGGCAGCCACCTCGGGCACGTCTTCCAGGGCGAGGGCTATCCCACACCGACCGACCAGCGCTACTGCATCAACTCGGTCTGCCTCACCCTGGCCCCGACCGGCCGGTGACGGCGCCGGGCCGCCGGTTTGCGAGGATGGGTCGGTGACCGCCAAGCCCTCCCCGTCCCGCATCCGCGAGATCAACGCCACCATCAGGTATGCCATGTGGTCGGTCTTCGCGGTCGCCGACCGGCTCGGCGACCAGCGCGACGGGCTGGCCGGCGAGGTCGAGGCGCTGTTCGCGGGGCTCGCCGAGCAGGACGTCTTCTTCCGTGGCGTCTACGACGTGGCCGGCCTGCGCGCCGACGCCGACCTCATGGTGTGGTGGCACGCCCCGACCATCGAGGCGCTGCAGGACGGCTACCACCGGCTACTGCGCACCCGCCTCGGCGAGCACCTCGAGCCGGTCTGGTCGGCCGCGGCGCTGCACCGGCCCGCGGAGTTCAACAAGAGCCACATCCCGGCCTTCCTGGCCGACGACCAGGCCAAGCGCTACGTCTGCGTCTATCCGTTCGTGCGCTCCTACGACTGGTACGTCCTCGACGACACCGAGCGCCGCGACATGCTGCGCGAGCACGGGCAGCAGGCCCGCGCCTATCCGGACGTGCGGGCCAACACCATCGCGGCGTTCGCGCTGGGCGACTACGAGTGGGTGCTCGCCTTCGAGGCCGACGAGTTGCACCGCATCGTCGACCTGATGCGCGAGCTGCGGGCCAGCCGGGCGCGCCTGCACGTGCGCGAGGAGATCCCCTTCTTCACCGGCCCGCGGGTCGAGATCGGCGATCTGGTCGACCGGCTGCGCTGAACGGCCCGGCCGTCCGGCGGCGGGCCGACGGTGACCTGATCGTGACGTGCCCCGATGCAACGGACCGGGCCGCCGGACCATCTGCACGGGTGAGTCACCGACACGTCAGGGGAGGAACCACCGATGACCACCACCCGAGCCCGCCAGGGCGTCGCCCTGCTCGCCGCGGCCACGTTCGCCCTGGCTGGCTGCTCGGCCGCGAACACCGCCAGTTCGTCCGCCGGAGCACCGGCCGCCCAGCCCGCGCCGGCCCAGGCCGCGCAACCCCAGGGTCCGGCGGCCGACGCCGGCGCCCCGGCGCTGCAGGAGCGGGGCGCCGCGGCCGGCCAGAGCGACCCCGCCGCGGCCCCCACGACGATCGACGCGCAGCAGAAGATCATCAAGTCCGCGGCTGTCTTCCTCCGGGTCGCCGAGGTCGGCCCGGCGGCCGCCGCGGCCCGGGGGGTGGCGATCGGGCTCGGCGGGCAGGTGCTGTCCGAGTCGGTCAACGCGACGGCCGAGGCGCCCGCGGTCACCCCGGGCGGCTCGAGCGGCAACTCGCGGACCACCGGGGTGCCGTCCCTGCCGCGGCTGGGCAACTACGGCCAGCTGACCATCGCCGTGCCGGCCGACAAACTCGACCAGGCGATCGACGAGCTGGCCAAGCTGGGCACCGTCGTGCAGCGCACGTCGTCGAGCCAGGACGTCACCGCGCAGTACGTCGACACCGAGACCCGGATGAAGACCAAGCAGGCGAGCATCGACCGGGTGCGCGCGCTCATGGGCCAAGCCGGCAACCTGGCGCAGATCGTCGAGCTGGAGAGCCAGCTGTCCGCGCGCGAGGCCGAGCTCGAGTCGCTCAAGGCGCAGCTGGCCTCGATGAGCCAACGGGTGGCCATGTCGACCGTCGCGCTGACCATCACCTCCAACCCCCAGGCCGCCCCGTCGACCGAGGACGGCAACCCCTTCGTCGACGGCGTCAAGAAGGGCTGGACCGCGCTGCTGACCAGCCTCGGCGCCCTGCTGGCCCTGATCGGCACGCTGCTGCCCTGGCTGATCCTGCTCGGCGTCCCGGCCTGGCTCGCGCTGCGGGTCTGGCTGCGCCGGCGGGCCGCCCGACCGGCACCCGCCCCGGCGAGCTATGCCGGCCTGCGCGAGCCCCAGCTGGTCGGCGTCAGCGGCCCGGCTCCGGCCGGCGCCGCTGCCTCGGCCGCCGCTCCCGCCGCCCCGGCTCCCGCCGGTTCCGCGCCGACCGGTCTGCCGCCCGAGCAGCCCGCGCCGCACCCGCACCAGTCGTCCGCGGAGGCACGGCCAGGCCCCGGGTCGGCGACGTGACACGATGACCCGGTGCCCGATCTGACCCAGAGCCCCCTGGTCCGCGCGGCTCGGCGCCAGCCCGTCCCGCACACCCCGGTGTGGTTCATGCGCCAAGCCGGGCGGTCCCTGCCCGAATACCGCCGGCTGCGCGAAGGCATCCCGATGCTGCAGGCGTGCTTCCGGCCCGAACTGGTCACCGAGATCACCCTGCAACCGGTGCGGCGGCACGGCGTCGATGCGGCGATCTTCTTCAGCGACATCGTCGTGCCGCTCAAAGCGGTCGGCGTCGACCTCGACATCGTCGCCGGCGTCGGGCCGGTCGTGCAGCGACCGGTGCGCACCCGGGCGGACGTGCGCGGCATACCGGAGCTGACGCCCGGGCACCTCACCGCGATCACCGACGCGGTGCGGCTGCTCGTGCGCGAGCTCGGCCGGACGCCGCTCATCGGCTTCGCCGGAGCACCCTTCACCCTCGCGTCCTATCTGGTCGAAGGCGGTCCGAGCCGCACCCACGAGCGCACCAAGGCGCTCATGCACGCGGACCCCCAGCTCTGGCACGAACTGTGCGGCCGGCTCGCGCAGCTCTCCGGTGCCTTCCTGCGGGCCCAGGTCGAGGCCGGCGCCTCGGCGGTACAGCTGTTCGACTCGTGGGTGGGGGCGCTGCCGCGCGCCGACTACGAGGCGCTGGTCCGGCCGCACTCCGCCCGGACGCTGGCCGCGGTGGCCGACCTGGGCGTGCCCCGCATCCATTTCGGCGTCGGCACCGGCGAGCTGCTGACCTCGATGGCCGCCGCCGGGTGCGAGGTCGTCGGCGTCGACTTCCGGGTCTCGCTCACCGACGCGGTGGCCCGCCTCGGTGACGGGTACGCCGTGCAGGGCAACCTCGACCCGGCGCTGCTCTTCGCGCCGTGGGATGTCATCGAGGCCCAGGTCCGGCGCATCGTCGAGCAGGGGTATGCCGCCCCCGGCCACATCTTCAACCTCGGCCACGGGGTGCTGCCCACCACCGACCCGGACGTGCTGAGCCGGGTCGTCGAGCTCGTGCACGACCTGTCGGGCCGCCCGGTCGAGCCGGCCCCGGACCCGGAGCGGGGGCTCAGCAGCCGGCGCTGAGCGTCGTGACCGCAGACCGAGACCTCCGGCGACACGGGACCGGCTCCTCGGTCACCTACCCGGCCCGGCGGGGTGCGCCGCATACTCTCCAAGGGTGCGACAGCGACCCCTGCCCGGCGACGCCGCCGCTCAGTTCCACAGGGCGGTCCAGGCCCTGCGGACCGAGCGGCTGCGGCCCGAGGTGCGCTTGGAGGAGGTGCCCGCTCCGCAGCGGATCGCGCCGCACGCCATCGCGCTGTCCGCCGAGGTCGTCGGCGCGGTCGGCGAGGACGAGCTGGCCTCCGGGCGTTTCGTGCTGCTGCACGACCCCTCGTGCCCCGAGCCGTGGGAGGGCGCGTGGCGCGCCGTGACCTTCGCCCGCGCCGAGCTCGAGCCCGAGATGGCCGCCGACCCCGCGCTGGGCGAGGTCGGCTGGGCCTGGCTGGTCGATTCGCTCCGAACGTACGATGTCCAGTTCACCGCCGCCGCCGGTACCGTGACACGTGTGGTATCCGAGCGTTTTGGTGGCCTGGCTGATCGGCAGGCCACGGTCGAGATGGAGGTCCGGGCGTCGTGGACCCCACTCGGGGACGACCTCGGAGCTCATCTGACCGCCTGGTCCGACCTGTTGTGCACGATCGCGGGCCTGCCTCCGCTGCCCGAGGGTGTCGTGGCCCTGCCGGGCACGCGACGGTGATCGCGCAAGACTCGGGGATCCCTGCAGCGTCGTCCGGTGCCGACGAGCCGATCGAGCTCGTCCCCCTGCTCGCCCCCGCCGACGGGGTGCCCGTCGTCGTCGTCGACGAGCGCCGCCTCATCGAGTGCGCGCGCGCTCTGGCGGCCGGCTCCGGGCCGGTCGCGGTCGACGCCGAGCGCGCCTCGGGCCACCGTTACGGCCAGCGCGCCTACCTGGTCCAACTGCGCCGCGAGGGTGCGGGCACCTGGCTGGTCGACCCGGTCGCCTGCCCCGACCTGCGCCCGGTGCACGACGCGCTCGCCGGCGTCGAGTGGGTGCTGCACGCGGCCACCCAGGATCTGCCCTGCCTGACCGAGCTGGGCATGCGGCCCACGCTGCTGTTCGACACCGAGCTCGGGGCCCGGCTCGCCGGCCTGGCCCGGGTCGGCCTCGGCGCGTCCGTCGAGCACTATCTCGGGCTGTCGCTGGCCAAGGAGCACTCCGCGGTCGACTGGTCGCAGCGCCCGCTGCCGGAGCCGTGGCTGCGCTACGCCGCGCTCGACGTCGAGGTGCTCGTGTCGCTGCGCGACGCCATCGCCGCGGACCTGCAGGCCCAGGGCAAGTGGGAGTGGGCGCTGCAGGAGTTCGCCGCGCTGACCTCGTTCACCGGGCCGAGCCCGCGGGTCGACCCGTGGCGCCGGGTGTCCGGCATGCACCGGATCCGGCGGCGGCGCAGCATCGCCATCGTCCGGGAGCTCTGGTACGTCCGGGACCGGATCGCCCAACGCCGGGACGTCTCGCCCGGCCGGGTGGTCTCGGACGCCGTGATCATCGAGCTGGCGCTCGATCCGCCCGCATCGGTCGAGCAGGTCGCGACCCGCCGGGAGTTGCGGGCCGTCGCGCGCAACCCTCGACCCTATCTCGCCGCGATCAGCGCGGCGCTGGCGTTGCCCGAGGACCAACTGCCCCCGCTGGCGCTGCCCGGCAGCGGCCCGCCGCCGCCGCGCGCCTGGGCCGAGCGTGACCCGGTGGCCGCCGCCCGGCTCACCGACGTCCGCGACCGGATGACTGCCTTCGCCGCCGAATGGCACCTGCCGGTCGAGAACCTGCTCACCCCCGACCTGCTGCGCCGGGCGCTGTGGACCCCGCCCGCCGACCTGACCGTCGAGGGCTTCGCCGCGGTGCTGCGCGCCGGTGGGGCCCGGCCGTGGCAGGTCGACACGGTGGCCCCGATGCTCGCCCGGGCCGCCGCCCAGCACCCCGCCGAGTAGCCCGGCCCGAGCGCTGCCTGCGGTGCGGGTCGTGCGGGTGGCCGGGTCGTGCGGGTGGCCGGGTCGTGCGGGTGGCCGGG
>CAZYHR010000062.1:17354-20675 GCA_964647395.1 uncultured Intrasporangiaceae bacterium
CGGGTCGTGCGGGTGGCCGGGTCGTGCGGGTGGCCGGGTCGTGCGGGTGGCCGGGCGCGGCATACCGGCTTCCGGGAAACGTTCCAGGCAACCGCTTTCACTGGGGGAACCCGTCCGGGAAACGTTCCAGGCAACCGCTTTCACTGGGGGAACCCGTCCCGGCAAACGTTCCAGGCAACCGCTTTCACCGGGGGGAACGTCCCCGGAACGTTCCAGGCAACCGCTTTCACCGGGGGTTGTGCCCAGGGCCACCCGCCCGCGTGGTCGCGGCCCAGGTTACTCATGAGTAATATAGGTCCTTGAGGTCGACCCCAGCCTGCCCGAAGGAGCGCCGATGGCCCGCACCCTGCACGAAGTGGTCTTCGTCGACGGCGTGAGGACGCCGTTCGGCAAGGCCGGGGACAAGGGCATCTATGCCCAGACCCGCGCCGACGACCTGGTCATCCGGTGCATCCGGGAGCTGCTGCGCCGCCACCCCGAGCTGCCCAAGGACCGGGTCGAGGAGGTCGCCATCGCAGCCACCAAGCAGACCGGCGACCAGGGGCTGACCCTGGGCCGGATCGGCTCACTCCTGTCCGGGCTGCCCAAGAGCGTGCCCGGCTACTCGATCGACCGGATGTGCGCCGGCGCGATGACCGCCGTGACGACGACGGCCAACGCCATCGCGGTCGGCGCCATCGATGTCGCCATCGCCGGCGGCGTCGAGCACATGGGCCGCCACCCGATGACCGAGGGCATCGACCCCAACCCGCGCATCGTCGCCGAGCAGCTCGTCGACCCGTCCGCGCTGGTCATGGGCCAGACCGCCGAGAACCTGCACGACCGCTATCCGCAGCTGACCAAGGAGCGCTCCGACGCCTTCGCCGTCGCGAGCCAGCGCAAGCTGGCCGCGGCCTACGCCGCCGGCAAGGTGCAGCCGGACCTGGTGACGATGGCGACCCGGCACGCGGAGCTCGGCTGGGGCCTGGCGACCGTCGACGAACCCCCACGACCCGGCGCGACGCTCGCGGACCTGGCGACCCTCAAGACGCCCTTCCGGCCCCGCGGCAAGGTCACCGCCGGCAACAGCGCCGGCCTCAACGACGGGGCCACCGCGTGCCTGCTGGCCTCCGAGGCCGCCGCGCACGAGTTCGGTATGCCGGTGCGGATGCGGCTCGTCGCGCACGCCTTCGTCGGCGTCGAGCCCGAGGTCATGGGCATCGGCCCGGTGCCCGCGACCGAGAAGGCGTTGGCCAAGGCCGGGCGGACCATCGACGACATCGGCCTGTTCGAGCTCAACGAGGCCTTCGCCGTGCAGGTGCTCGCCTTCCTGGACCACTTCGGCATCGCCGACGACGACCCGCGGGTCAACCCGTGGGGCGGCGCCATCGCCGTCGGCCACCCGCTGGCCAGCAGCGGCGTGCGGCTGATGACCCAACTGGGCCGGCACTTCGAGGAGCACCCCGAGGTCCGCTACGGGCTGACCAGCATGTGCGTCGGCATCGGCATGGGCGGCACCGTCATCTGGGAGAACCCGCACCACGCCGACTACGTGAGCAGCGTCGACACCGAGGGAGAGGTCGCCTGATGACCACCACATCGCAGACCCCCGGCGCGCAGACCCCGGGCGCGCAGGCCTCTGCCGCGCAGGACTCTGCCGCGCAGACCCCCGACAAGGCCTACGAGGAGGTCGTCACCTACGCCCGGGTGCGCGACGTGCCGATGCCCGGTGACGCCGGCACCCTGGCCCTGCTGACCTTCGACAACGGCTTCGACCACACCAAGCCCAACAGCTTCGGCACCCAGGGCATGGCGCAACTGCAGGCCGCCGTCGACGCCGTCGCCGAGCGCGTCGCCAACGGCGAGGTCCAGGCGCTGGCGCTGACCGGCAAGCCGTTCATCTTCGTCGTCGGGGCCGACCTGCTCGGCATCCCGTCGGTGACCCGCCGCGAGCAGGCGCTGGAGCTCGCCCGGGCCGGCCACGCGGCCTACGCGACGATCATGGACCTGCCGGTGCCGACCTTCGCCTTCGTCAACGGCGCGGCGATGGGCGGCGGCGTCGAGGCCGCGCTGGCCTGCGACTACCGCACGATCTCCAGCGGAGTCCCGGCCTTCGCCCTGCCCGAGTGCTTCCTCGGGCTGGTGCCCGGCTGGGGCGGCTGCTACGTGCTGCCCAACCTCATCGGGCCGGCCAAGGCGCTGACCGTCATCATCGAGAACGCCCTCAACCAGAACAAGATGCTCAAGGGCCCGCAGGTCCTCGAACTCGGCATCGCCGACGCGATGTTCGAGCCGGCCGACTTCCTCGAGGAGTCGATCGCCTGGGCGGCTCAGGTCGTCACCGGCCAGCTCACCGTCCCGCGCCCCGAGGTGGACCGCGACGAGGCGTCCTGGAACGCCGCCGTGGACGCGGCCACGGCCTTCGCCGACCTCAAGACCGGCCGGCAGGCCCCGGCCCCCTATCGCGCCCTCGACCTGGTCCGGGCGGCGCGCACGGCCACCCGCGAGCAGGCCTTCGCCGCCGAGGACCAGGCCATCGCCGACCTGGTCATGAGCGACGAACTGCGGGCCGGGCTCTATGCCTTCGACCTGGTGCAGCGCCGCGCCAAGCGCCCGGCCGGGGCGCCCAGCCCGGCGCTGGCCCGGCCGGTCACCAAGGTCGGCATCGTCGGGGCGGGCCTGATGGCCAGCCAGCTCGCCCTGCTCGTCGTGCAGCGGCTGCAGGTCCCGGTCGTGCTCACCGACCTGGACCAGGAGCGGGTCGACAAGGGCGTCGCCTATGTCCACGCCCAGCTCGAGGGCCAGGCGAGCAAGGGGCGGCTGAGCCCCGACCGGCTGTCCCGCTATCGCAGCCTGGTCACCGGCTCGACCAGCAAGCAGGACTTCGCCGACGCCGAGTTCGTCATCGAGGCGGTCTTCGAGCGGATGGACGTCAAGCAGCAGGTCTTCGCCGAGTGCGAGGCCGTCGTGTCACCGACCTGCGTGCTGGCCACCAACACCTCGAGCCTGTCGATCACCGAGATGGCCGGCCGGCTCGAGCACCCCGAGCGGGTCGTCGGCTTCCACTTCTTCAACCCGGTCGCCGTCATGCCGCTGCTCGAGGTCATCCCGGGCGAGCGCACCGACGACGCCACTCTCGCAACGGCCTTCGCCGTCGGCAAGGCGCTGAAGAAGACGTGCATCCGCGCCGCGGACCGCCCGTCGTTCATCGTCAACCGCCTGCTCGGCCGCTTCATGGGCGAGGCCGCGAAGATCTTGGACGAGGGCACCCCGATCGAGGTCGTCGACCGCGCCTTCGCGGGCCTGGCGCCGATGCCGCCGTTCGTCCTCATCGGGCTCGTC
>CAZYHR010000063.1:0-644 GCA_964647395.1 uncultured Intrasporangiaceae bacterium
GTGCTGGTGGGGGGCGTGCTGGTGGGGGGCGTGCTGGTGGGGGGCGTGCTCGTGGTGGGCGCGGGTGTGGTGGGCCGCGCGGGCGACGGGCCGGGGGTCGGCGGCGCGACCGGGATCGCCGTCGGGGCGCTCGAGGCGCCCGCCGCCGCGGTGCCTGCCGTCGCTGCGCTGGGCGTCGATCCGCTGGCCGTCGCTGGGCCGGGCGTCGCTGGGCCGGGCGTCGCTGGGCCGGCGCTCGGCGCGTCCGGGCCGGCCGGCCGGTCGAGCGAGGCACCCAGCAGCAGCGGTCGGGCCGCTCGGCGACGAGGCTTGCGGCGGGCTCCGGGCCGGAGGCGGCTTGCGCCGGCGTGACGACGATGCCGGCAGCGGCCACGGCCATCGTCGCCGACGTGACCAGGGTGGCCAGGCCGAGTGCGCGAAGCTGCACGGATCCTCCGGGACGGATGGGTGGGCACCGATGCGGCTCCCCGAGCCGACGGTGCACGAAACAGGTGAATCGGTCCCCGACGAACTGCACACTCGCTCAGCCGTCCCCGAGCGGCGCTCCCCAGCGCCACCGGCCGACGCGTCCCCACGCGCCCCGGCCCGCAGCTAGCGTCGACGACGATGATCGCGTGCCGGTGAGTGATACTGAAGAGTATGTT
>CAZYHR010000063.1:660-17677 GCA_964647395.1 uncultured Intrasporangiaceae bacterium
CGCCCGCGAGGATGCGCTGCCCGGGCAGCAAACCCGGCCATATGTGGTCAATCCGACCCACGTCGTGCTCGGCACCCCGATCGAAGGGCCCTGGCCGGCGGGCTCGCAGGTCATCCATCTGGCGATGGGCTGCTTCTGGGGCGTCGAGCGGATCTTCTGGCGCGAGGAGGGCGTCGTCACGACCGCGGCCGGCTACCAGGGTGGCTGGACACCGCACCCCACCTATGAGCAGACCTGCACCGGGCGCACCGGGCACGCCGAGACGGTCCGGGTCGTCTACGACCCGCAGCGCACGTCGGCCGAGCGGCTGCTCAAGGTCTTCTGGGAGAACCACGACCCGACCCAGGGCAACCGGCAGGGCAACGACATCGGCACCGCCTACCGCTCGGCGATCTACTGGACCACGCCCGAGCAGGAGCAGGCCGCGTATGCCACTCGCGACGCCTTCCAGCGCGAGCTCACCGCACACGGCCACGGGCCGATCACGACCGAGATCCGCCCCGCGTCGGAGGCGGGCGAGTTCTATCTCGCCGAGGACTACCACCAGGGCTACCTGCACAAGAACCCCGGCGGCTACTGCAACCACGGCCCCAACGGCCTGACCTGCCCGATCGGCATCGACCTGCCGGCGCAGGTCGAGATCGAGCCGCCGACCTAGTAGCCGAGCCGCGCGAGCAGGTAGAGCCGTTCGGTCGGCGCCTCGCCGGCCAGCGGCCCGCGCAGATACCACTCGACGACCTCCAGCCCGGCGCCGGCGACCGCCGCGCGCACCTGGGCCGGGTCGTGCAGGACGACATCGAGATCGACCTCGTGCCCGAGGAAGGTGTCCTCGTGCAGCACCGCGTCGCCGATGTGGGTGGCCAGCGCCAGCCAGCCACCGGGCGCCAGCGTCCGCGCCAGGGCGCCCACGGCAGCCGGCAACTCGGAGCCGCCGAGGTGCACCACGGCATACCAGGCGGTGATCGCGCCCCACCCGGCGGCGGCGCGGGGCCGCATGAGCGTCCGCAGGTCGCCGACCTCGAAGCTCGCCGCCGGGAACAGCTCGCGGGCCCGCTCGACCATCTCCGGCGCGATGTCCAGCCCGGTGACCGACGCCCCGCACGACGCGAGGAACCCGGCGACCTGCCCCGGCCCGCAGCCGACGTCGACCACCGGCAGCGGCCCGACGAGCTCGGCCACCCGCTGCAGCAGCCACCGGTCGAACGGCTTGCCGGCCAGCTCACCGGCCAGCGCCTGCGCATAGGCCCCGGCCACCACCCCGTAGGCCGCCCGCACCCGCGCGTCGCGCGCCTCGACCCCCGTGGCCAGGACGCTGTCCCGGTCGACCGTGGGCGCCGGCGCGGCCGGGACGCCGGTCTCCACCGGGCCGAGCAGGTGGACCCAGCGGTTGTCGTGCTGGCCGGGCTGGCGGGGCAGCTCGCGGACCAGCGCCGGCTCCCGACCGGACAGCCGCTGCAGGCACGCCTCGGCGTCGGACTTGTCGGCGAAGGCGTGCAGCCGGTCGGTGCGGGTCTTGAGCTCGCCGGACGACTGCGCGCCGCGCAGCAGCAGCACGGTGATCAGGGCCCGCTCGTCGGTGTCCAGGCCGAGCAGCTGGTCGAGCAGCTGGTGGTACTTGAGCACCCGGCCGTCGTGGACGACCCGGACGAGCTCGCGTCGGCGCAGCGCCTTGAGCCCGTCGGTGACCTCCTGCTCGGACCAGTCGACGACCGGGTCTCGGCTGTTGCTCTGGTTGCACGCCGTGCGCAGCGCGTTGCGGCTCAGCGGATAGGTCGCCGGCACCGTCACCTGCTTCTCCAGCAGGCAACCGAGGATGCGCTGCTCGCGCGCGTCGAGGTCGGTCGGGTGGGCCGCGCTCATGCCCGGCAATCTATCCCGCCGCCCTGCCCGACTGACGCCGCCCGACTGACGCCGCCCGACTGACGCCGCCCGGCTGCGGCGGCCGGCAATCCCGTTGCCCGCCGGGGGTGCACTCTGACATCGTCGCCGGGTGCCGGCTGACTGGGTCCGCAGGGTGCGCGCGCTGCGCCTGGACGTCTCGCCGCTGCGCGAGCACCGCGACTTCCGGCTGCTGTTCACCGCGGGCACGATCTTCTACTTCGGCGCGATGGTCGCCTATGTCGCCCTGCCCTTCCAGATCTGGCGGCTCACCGGCTCCAACCTCATGGTCGGCCTGCTCGGCGCCGTCGAACTCGTGCCCCTGCTCGTCTTCGGCCTCTACGGCGGCGCCCTGGCCGACCATGTGGACCGGCGGCGGCTGCTCGTGGCCACCGGCGCCGGGCAGGTGCTCGTCATGGCCGGCTTCGCCGGTAACGCGCTGCTCCCCCAGCCGCAGATCTGGGCGATCTTCGCGCTCGCGGCGGTGTATTCGAGCCTGTCGTCGATGCAGCGCCCCTCCCGCGAGGCCCTCGAGCCGCGCACCGTGCGGCACGAGCAGATCACCGCGGCGAGCGCCCTGACCAGCTTCGGCATGCAACTCGGGCTGTTCGGCGGACCGCTGCTGGGCGGCCTGCTCGTCGGTTACGCCGACGTGGCCTGGTGCTTCGTCCTCGCAGTCGCCGGCTACGCCGGCGCCACCGTGCTGTTCGCCCGGATGCGGCCCTATCCACACACCGGCGACACCGAGCCGCCCAGCCTGCGCAGCGTCGCCGAGGGCCTGCACTACGCCGTCTCGCGCCGCGACCTGCTCGGCACCTATCTCGTCGACATCGCCGCGATGCTGCTGGCCATGCCGACGGTGCTCTTCCCGGCCCTGGCCGAGCAGGTCTTCGCCCAGCCGCACCTGCTCGGGCTGCTGTATGCCGCCGGGACCGCCGGCGCGATGCTCGCCACCGCGCTGTCCGGCTGGACCTCGCGGGTCCACCACCACGGCCGCGCCATCGTGCTGGCCGCCGCGGCCTACGGGGCGAGCATCGCGCTGGTCGGGCTCGCGCCGTCGGTCTGGCTGGCCATCGTCGGGCTGGGCCTGGCCGGCGCGGCCGACATGATCTCGGCGGTCTTCCGCGCGACGGTCTGGAACCAGACGATCCCCGAGCGGCTACGCGGGCGCCTGGCCGGCATCGAGATGCTGTCCTACTCAGTCGGGCCGATCGGCGGCGAGGTGCGCGCCGGGCTGGTCGCCGACCTGTGGTCGGTGCGCGGGGCCATCGTCTCCGGGGGCCTCGCCTGCGTCGGCGGGGTCGCGCTGACCGCGGCGGCGCTGCGCAGCTTCTGGGCCTACGACAACCGCACCGATCCGCATGCGGTCGCCGAGCGGGCCGCGCGGGCCGCCCGGGGCGAGGGCTGACGCACCGGCGGCGACGCGGCATACTCGCTGTCCATGAGCGACTCCACCCCCGCGCCGCAGATCCGGGACGCCACCGACGCCGATCTGCCCGCCATCGCCGCCCTGGTCCGCGACATCGTCGCGGAAGGCGAGACCTACGCCTTTCCCGAGGATCTCACCGACGAGCAGGTCGCCGACCTGTGGCTGCGCGTCCCCGAGGGCCGCTGCATCGTCGGGTATGCCGCGGACGGCACCTTCCTGGGCACCGCCACCGCGGGCCCCAACCGCCCGGGCCGCGGCGACCACGTCGCCACGGCGTCGTTCATGGTGACCCCGGCCGCGCAGGGCCACGGGGTCGGCCGAGCGCTGGCCGAGGAGACCCTGCGGTGGGCCACCGCGCAGGGCTACGGCGCCATGCAGTTCAACGCCGTCGTGGAGACCAACATGGCGGCGGTGACCCTGTGGCAGCACCTGGGCTTCCGGATCATCGGCACCGCACCCGGGGCCTTCCGGTCCAAGAAGCACGGCCCGGTCGGGTTGCACATGATGTTCACCGAGCTCACCGGCCCCGACGCCGACCCGGGCCGGGTCCGCGGCTGAGCTCAGCGAGCCCGCCTAATACGCTTGGCCCCGAAGGTCCGCCCGTCCCCCGCACCGAGAGGTTCGACCATGACCCGCGAGATCCGCCGCGTTGCCCTGCTCACTGCCGGTGGCTACGCCCCGTGCCTGTCCGCCGCCGTCGGCGGACTGATCCAGCGCTACACCGAGGTGCTGCCCGACGCCGAGATCATCGGCTACCAGCACGGCTACCACGGCGTGCTGTCCGGCAACTACCTCACCGTCGATCAGGCCACCCGCGACAACGCCCACCTGCTGCTGGGCTTCGGCGGCAGCCCGATCGGCAACAGCCGGGTCAAGCTGACCAACGCCAAGGACCTGGTCAAGCGCGGGCTGGTCCAGGAGGGCCAGGACCCGCTGCGGGTGGCGGCCGAGCGGCTGCAGGCCGACGGCGTCGACGTGCTGCACACCATCGGCGGCGACGACACCAACACGACGGCGGCCGACCTGGCGGCCTATCTGCACGAGGGCGGCTACGAGTTGACCGTCGTCGGGCTGCCCAAGACCATCGACAACGACGTCGTGCCGATCCGGCAGAGCCTGGGAGCCTGGACGGCCGCCGAGCAGGCCAGCATCTTCGCCCAGAACATCCTGGCCGAGCACGGCTCCAACCCGCGGATGCTCATCATCCACGAGGTCATGGGCCGCGGCTGCGGCTGGCTCACCGGTGCCGCCGCATCCGAGTACCAGGCCTGGCACGCGCAGCAGCAGTGGGTGCCGACGTTCGGGCTGACCCCGCAGCGCTGGGCGATCCACGGCGTCTACGTGCCCGAGATCCACATCGACCTCGACGCCGAGGCGGCCCGGCTGAAGAAGGTCATGGACGAGATCGGCTGCGTCAACATCTTCCTGTCCGAGGGAGCTGGCGTGTCCGACATCGTCGCCCAGATGGAGGCCGCCGGCGAGGAGGTGCCGCGCGACCCGTTCGGGCACGTCAAGCTCGACATGATCAACCCCGGTCAGTGGTTCGCCCAGCAGTTCGCGGCCAAGGTCGAGGCGCAGAAGACCATGGTCCAGAAGTCCGGCTACTTCAGCCGGTCGGCCAAGGCCAACGCCCGTGACCTCGAGCTCATCAAGGCGATGGTCGACAAGGCCGTCGAGGGCGCCATCGCCGGCATCCCGGGCGTCGTCGGCAACGACGAGGAGCGCGGCGACGAACTGCGGGTCGTCGAGTTCCCGCGGATCGCCGGGCACAAGGCGTTCGACACCTCGGTCGACTGGTTCCAGGACGTGCTCCGCCAGACCGGGCAGGCCTGACCAGGACTCAGTCGGCGAGGAAACCGAGCAGGTCGGCGCGGGTCAGCACCCCGACCGGCTTGCCGTCGTCGACGACGAGCACCGCGTCGGCCTCCTGCAACTCGGCCCGGGCGGTGGCGACCGGCTCGCCGGAGCCGACCAGCGGCAGCCCCGGCTCGAGGTGCTTGACGACCGGGTCGGTGAGCCGGGCCCGGCCGTGGAAGAGCACGTCGAGCAGGTGCCGCTCGCTCACCGAGCCGGCCACCTCGCCCGAGGTCACCGGCGGCTCGGCCTTGACGACCGGCATCTGCGAGACGCCGTACTCGCGCAGGATGTCGATGGCTTGCCGGATCGTCTCGCTCGGGTGGGTGTGCACCAGGGCCGGCAGGTCACCGGACTTGGCCCGCAGCACCTCGCCGACGGTGCGGCCGTCCTCGGCGCGCAGGAAGCCGTAGGCGCTCATCCACTTGTCCGAGAAGATCTTCGACAGGTAGCCGCGGCCGCCGTCCGGCAGCAGCACGACGACGACCGCGTCGGCGGGCAGGTCGCGGGCGGCGCGCAGCGCGGCGGCCACCGCCATGCCGCACGACCCGCCGACCAGCAGCCCCTCCTCGCGGGCCAGTCGCCGGGTCAGCTCGAAGGACTCGGCGTCCGAGACGGCGATGACCTCGTCGACGACATCGGGGTCGTAGGCGGTCGGCCAGAAGTCCTCGCCGACCCCCTCGACCAGATAGGGCCGCCCGGTGCCGCCGCTGTAGACCGAGCCCTCCGGGTCGGCGCCGATGATCCGCACGTCGCGGCCGACCACCGCGGCCTGCTCCTTGAGATAGCGGCCGGTGCCGCTGATCGTGCCGCCGGTGCCGACGCCGGCGACGAAGTGGGTGACCCGCCCGTCGGTGTCGGCCCAGATCTCCGGGCCGGTCGAGCCGTAGTGGCTGGCCGGGTTCTCCGGGTTGGAGTACTGGTCGGGCTTCCAGGAGCCCTCGATCTCGCGGACCAGCCGGTCGGAGACGTTGTAGTAGGAGTCGGGGTGCTCGGGCAGCACCGCGGTCGGGCAGACGACGACCTCGGCCCCGTATGCCGCGAGCACGTTGCGCTTGTCCTCGCTCACCTTGTCGGGACAGACGAAGACGCACCGGTAGCCCTTGCGCTGGGCGACCAGGGCCAGCCCGACTCCGGTGTTGCCGCTGGTCGGCTCGACGATCGTCCCGCCGGGGCGCAGCGCCCCGGAGCGTTCGGCGGCCTCGACCATCCGCAGCGCGATGCGGTCCTTGACCGACCCACCGGGGTTGAGGTACTCGACCTTGGCCAGGACGGTGGCGGCGATGCCCTCGGTCACCGAGGACAGCTTGACGAGCGGGGTGCCCCCCACGAGGTCGATGACGTGCTGGGCGTATCTCACCGGCTCATCGTGTCACCCTTCGCCCCGCCGCACGGGTAGACCCTCACCGGGACCTGCGCACGGTCACATGCTGACGATGTCCTTGGCCGGCGGGGCGACCACCGCGGGCACGGAGTTCCAGTCGGAGAAGGCGACGGTGTCCGGGCCCTCGCTGAGCCGGACCGGCAGGAAGGTCGTCGCGTCGACGAGCAGCGCCCCGCCGCCGCGCCGGGTGCTCAGCGACAGGACCGGCCGGCCGGCGTGGGTGGTGCGGGTCACCGGCACCGCGTCCCGGCGGGTCTCGAGCGACTCGCCCAACGCGGTGAGCCACTGGTGCGGGACGATCGCCGACCCGGACGCGGGCAGGCGCGCCCACTTGTCCGCCAAGCCGGTCACCGGGGACTCGGGTCGGACCGCGCGCCAGAAGGCCGAGCTCGCCCGCACGTAGGTCGTGCCCGACACCCGCCGCAGCGAGGCCGCCTGACCGTCGAGCACCACGTTGATCGTAAAGTTCGACCCGTCGACCCGCCCGGCGTAGGTGACCTGGAAGGTGCGCCCGTCGGCGGACTCGGTGCCGGTGTAGGACAGCGTCCGGGCGGCGGCCAGGGCGGCGACCACCTTGGGCGCCACCTGGCCGAAGGTCAGCTCGGCCGGCGGTGCTGCGGCGTCGGCTGCGCTGGCGTCGGCCGCGCTGGCACCGGCTGCGTGGGCGGCCGCAGCGTCGGCGGTCATCAGGCTCTGCGCTGCGCTGGACAGCGCTGGGGAGCTGGGCAGCGCGGAGCACCCGCTCAGCACAGCGGCCCCGAGCAGCAGCACCGACACGACCCCACCGGACCTGCGCACCAACGGTTTCCCCAGCCACGAGACGACCCAACCCGGCGATGCTAGGCAGCCCCTCGAGCCGACCGGATCGACCGTTCGCCCGGCCGCCGGCGCCGATCGGCTCCGGACATCGGGCCGAGCACGACCGGCCTCAGTAGGTGACGATCCGGCCGGCCGGCGGGCCGACCGGCGGCACCGTGCCCCACGCGGCGAAGCTCAGCGTGCCGGCCGAGTCCGAGAAGCTGAGCGGCAGGGCCGAGCGCGCGTCAACGACCACGCGGACGGCGCCCTCGGTGATCGTCATGAGGCCGCCCTCGGTGCTGATCCGCGGCCGGACCATCTGACGCAGCGCGACGACGACCGCCTCGAGCAGCGGCTGGGGCGAGATGCTCACCAGCGTGGTCGCCTGACCGGCGCTGAGCCGCACCCACGTGCCGGCCAGCGACGAGGGCGCCTCGCGGCGCTGCCAGAAGGCGTCGTTGCCGTTGACATAGGTGACCCCGCCCGAGCGCACCACGGTGGCCCGGGACTGCTGCTCCACCACGACGAACGTGCCGTTGCTGCCGTCGACCAGGCCGCGGAAGTCGACCGAGATGACCGACTCGTCCCAGTCGATGCGGCCGGCGGCGGCGACGCTGCGCCCGACCACGGCCCGGGCGACCCGTTCGGCGATCGAGCGGGCACCGAGTTCGGGCGCCGGCGCCGGGGGTGGGGCCGGAGGGGGCCGTGTCGAGGAGGGCGTCCTCGGGCCGGCCGGCCGGCTGGCCGGCGGTCCGGTCGAGGTGGCCGAGGGGCCGGCCGGCGGGGTCGAGGAGGTCCAGGCCGGGCCGATGGTCACCCGCGACGCGGTGCTGACCGGCGGCTGCGGAGGTGGGGCGGGCGAGCCGGCGGCACAGCCGCCGAGGCCGGCACCGACGAGCAGCCCGGCGCCGGCGAGCACGCAGCGCCCGGCCGCCCTGACCCGCGCGCGCACCACGTCGCCTCCCCGATCGGCTGCCCCGGCTGCTCGTGTGATCCGATCCTAGGCAGGTGCACCTGGCCGGGGGTGGGCGGGCGGCATACCATCTGGGGTAAGCAAGCGCTCACCTGCCGGCGGAGGTCCGCGGGCAGCACCGAGGAGGAGCCATGACCGAAGCCGTCGTCGTCGCCACCGCCCGCAGCCCGATCGGGCGGGCCTTCAAGGGATCCCTCAAGGACGTGCGCCCGGACGACCTGTCGGTCCAGGTCATCCAGGCCCTGCTCGCCCAGGTGCCGGCCCTGGACCCGACCGAGATCGACGACCTCTACTGGGGCACCGCCGACCAGTCCGGCAAGCACGGGGGCAACCTGGCCCGGATCATCGCGGTGCTGCTCGGCTACGACCACCTGCCGGCGGTCATGGTCAACCGCTACTGCGCCTCGAGCGTGCAGACGACCCGGATGGCCTTCCACGCCATCAAGGCCGGGGAGGGTGCGGTCTTCATCAGCGGCGGCGTCGAGTCCGTGTCGCAGTATCCGAGCTTCCTCGGTGCCGGCGGGCTGGACCCGGCCGTGCTCAACCCGCTGTTCGCCGACGCCGCGGCCCGGGCCGCGGCGGTCGCTGCGGACAACGTCACCTGGACCGACCCGCGCCTGCAGGGGCTGCTGCCGGACGTCTATCTGTCGGTGGGCCAGACCGCCGAGAACGTCGCGACGCTCAAGGGCGTCAGCCGGGCCCGCCAGGACGAATGGGCGGTCCACTCGCAGAACCGGGCCGAGCAGGCGATCGCCGACGGCTTCTGGGCAGACGAGATCGCCCCGGTGACCACCCCGGAGGGCCGGGTGGTGGCCTGCGACGACGGGCCGCGGGCCGGGGTGAGCATCGAGGCGCTGCAGGCGCTCAGCCCGGTGTTCCGCGCCGACGGCACGGTCACCGCCGGCAACTGCTGCTCGCTCAACGACGGGGCCGCTGCGGTGCTCGTCATGAGCGAGGACAAGGCCGCCGAACTGGGCCTGACCCCGCTGGCCCGGATCGTCTCGACCGCCGCGACCGGCCTGTCCCCGGAGATCATGGGGCTGGGTCCGGTCCAGGCCAGCCGGCTGGCCCTGGCCCGGGCCGGGTTGAGCATCGGGGACATCGATCTCTACGAGATCAACGAGGCGTTCGCCGCGCAGGTGCTGCCGTGCGCCGACGAACTCGGCATGGACCTCGAGCGGCTCAACGTCCGCGGCGGGGCGATCGCGCTCGGGCATCCGTTCGGCTCGACCGGCGCGCGGATCACCACGACGCTGCTGCACGCGCTCGCCGAGCGGGACGGCACCCTGGGCCTGGAGACCATGTGCGTGGGCGGCGGGCAGGGCATGGCCATCGTCTACGAGCGGCTGCGCTGACCGTCCCACACATGGACGGACGGTGGATGTGCCGCGCCGCTCGCCTGCGCTTGACTGACGGGCATGGCATGGTTTCGGCGCAAGAAGGGCAACCCTGCCGCCAACACCCCCGACAGCACGGACCGCAGCGACCAGGTGATGGCCTTCTGGGCCTGGTGGCGGCACGAGGGTGCCCGGCGTGCCGCTGACGCGATCGTCGACAAGGACCCCGGCCAGGTCTACGACCTGCTCAGCCGCGCGCTCGAGCAGGTCCACCCGGCGCTGAGCTGGGAGCTGGGCCCGGGCCGCGGCGACAGCGACCACCTGCTGGCCGTCAGCGCCGGTCCGGGCAGCGAGCTCGAGCCGGTGGTGCGGCAGTGGCTGCTCGCGGCTCCCGCCGCCGACCAGACCTGGTGCTTCGGCGGCACGGTGGGCGGCGAGCCGGTGGCCGGCGCGGACCAGGCGGCCCCGGGCCCGGCCGAGCAGCCCGGGTGGGCTGCGCCGGCCACGGCTGCGCCGGACTCGGCTGCGCTGGCTGCCGACCCCCAGCCACCCGTCGCGCCGCTGCCACCCCTGTCGACCCAGGTGCCCCCGGCACCGCTGCCACCCATCGACGCCACCCTGACGGTCGTGGCCGCCACCGTCGACGGGGCCCGCGTCAACATCTGCTTCTACCACCCCGACCTCGAGGGCCTGGACCGCGCCCAGCGGCGCCGGCTGAGCGCCCAGGTGCTCGTCGCCGCGTTCGGCGACTCCCGCCTGGACCCGTGGATCGGCCTGGTCGAGCCGGTGGACCAGCCCCCCACTCGCTCGATCGCACTCGAGCAATTGCGGGCGCTGGTCGAGCGGGTCGCCGCCGGCCATCCGCTCACCGGTCCCGACCGGGTGTGGCGGGCCACCCGCGGCGAGGACGCCGACGGCGCCTTCTTCGTCCGGCACATCCAGCCGCTGTCGGCCGCCGGCCGGCCCGACCTGGACACCCACGTGCGGATGGTCGTGCCGTATGCCGCCCACGGTCCGTCCGGTTTCTACGACCCGCCCACCGGCTCCCGGCTCGCGACCCTGGAGGCCGAGCTGGAGGAGTCGCTCGACGAGACCGGTCAGCTCGTGGCCAGCGAGAACCGGCCCGGCCGGCGGGTGCTGCACTTCTACGTCGACGGCACCACGGCCGCCTCCGCGGTCCTGCAGAAGGACCGTGACTGGGCCGCGGGCCCGATCAGCTGCGACGTGCTGCCCGACCCGCTCTGGGAGTCGGTCGCCCACCTGCGCGACCGCTAGCCCGAGCCCTCGCGCGAGCGCCGGCCGGCCTCAGACCAGGCCGCGCCGCAGCTCGGTCAGCCGGCCCGCCAGGCCGGCGGTCAACCCCGCCGCGACCGCGTCGTGCACGGCCACCGTGAGCTGGTCCAGGGCGGCGGCCGGGCCGAGATCGCCGACCCGGCCCGAGGGCCCGCCGGTGGCTGCGGCGACCTGGTCGAACAGGTCCTGGGCCAGCGCCCGCAGCAGTCCGGCATACGAAACCGCCTGGCCGAGCGGCAGTTGACGCCACCGTCCGGCCAGGCGGGACAGTTCCTCGTGGACCGGGTCCACCGGTCTGGTGCGGGTCAGTCGCCGCGCAGGCGGGCCAGCAGTCGCAGGATCTCGATGTAGAGCCAGACCAGGCTGACGATCAGGCCGTGGGCCAGCAGCCAGGAGAACTTCTGCGGGGCGCCCATGCGCACCGCTTGGTCGATCGAGTCGAAGTCGACGGCCAGCGAGTAGGAGGCCAGGCCGACGCCGAGCAGCGAGATCGCGATGCCGAGCGGACCGTTGCCGCCGAAGCCCCATCCGCTGGTCCACCCCATGAGCAGCGCCAGCAGGTTGACCAGGCTGAACAGCAGGTAGCCGATGAGCGCCATGCCGAAGATCCGGCGGGACTTGCTGGTGACCTTGATGACGCCGGCCTTGTAGCCGATGAACATGCCGGCGAAGGTGCACAGGGTCGCGACGACCGCGGTGACGACGATGCCCGGGTAGACCGCCTCCATGACCCGGCTCAGGGCCCCGACGAAGACTCCCTGGAGCGCGGCGTAGAGCAGGATGAGCGGGACCGACACCTTCTTCATGAAGGCGATGGCGAGGCCGATGACCAGGCCGCCGAACATGCCGCCGAGCCACAGCGGCTGGACCAGCGACGGGCTGATCGAGACGGTCAGCCAGGAGCCCACGGCGGTGACCAGGACCAGCGCGAACAGCCCGAGCGTCTTCATGATGACGTCGTCGAAGGTCACCCGGCCGGTGTCCAGCGGCCCGGCGGACGGGCGCTGGTACATCTGCTCGAGGTCCTGCTGGGGCGCCTGGCCGTAGGCCTGCGGGTAGCCCGGCTGCTGCGGGTAGCCCGGCTGGGCGTAGCCCTGCTGCGGGTGACCCGGCTGGGGCTGGTTGAAGCCGGCGTAGCGTTGCTCGCGCAGCTGCTTGTCGATCTTGTTGAACACCGGGTTGCTGCCGGCCATGAAGTCCTCCATCGGGTCGGGCCCCTGGATCGGGGGTCCGTCTGTCGGGATCAGCGTATGGCACCGCCCGGTTGTTCCCGCCCAGCCGTGCCGGTGCGACCCGCCCCCGGGGCGCACCGGCAGTGCCCCCGACGAGACTCGAACTCGCACTCGGACGATTTTAAGTCGCCTGCCTCTGCCGGTTGGGCTACGGGGGCGACCCCCAATCTACGGCGACCGCGGATCCACCGACCCGGGCGGCGGCAGGCGCGCCACCACCTCGTCGAGCATCGCCGGGGTGAGCTTGCCGGTGAAGGTGTTCTGCTGGCTGACGTGATAGCAGCCGAGCAACTGCACCCGGCGCCCGTCCGGCAGCCCGAGCGTGGCCTGCGCGCCGTGCCCGAAGCGGGGCACCGGCACCGGCACCGTCCAGCCGACCCGACGAGCGGCGCGCAGCGTCGCCTCCCAGCCGATGCCGCCGAGGACGAGGATCGCCTGCAGCGTCGGCGCGGCAAGTCTGAGCTCCCGGTCCAGCCAGGGACTGCAGGTGGCCTGTTCGACGGTGGTGGGCTTGTTGGCCGGCGGGGCGCAGCGCACCGGGGCGACGATGCGCAGCCCGGACAGGACCAGCCCGTCGCCGGCGTGCTGGCTACCGGGCTGCGAGGCGTAGCCGGCGCGGTGCAGCGCGGCATAGAGGAAGTCGCCGGACCGGTCGCCGGTGAACATCCGGCCGGTGCGGTTGGCCCCGTGCGCGGCCGGCGCCAGCCCGACCACGAGCACCCGCGGGGCCGGGTCGCCGAAGCCGGGCACCGGCCGGCCCCAATAGGGCTGGCCGGCGAACGCGGCGCGCTTGTCGATGGCCACCTGCTCGCGCCACTCGACCAGGCGCGGACAGGCCCGGCACACGGACACCCCGGCGTCCAGGTCGGCCAGGTCGCCGGCCCGCGCGGCCAGGCTCGCCACCTGGGCCGCGTCGACCGCCACCGGGGTATGCCGCGTGGCCGGGTCCCCGGGCCAGCCCGCCCCCGGCGGCACCGGGGACGGGAAGGGCCGGCCGGTCACCGGGTGGGGGAGCACTCCCCCACCCTGCCACGCCTCCGGGGTCACTGGTCTGGGATCACTGGTCTGGGGTCACTGGTCTGGGGTCACTGGTCTGGGGTCACTGGTCGCAGATACGTGCGGCGCGGATGCACCGCATGCGGGCCGGCGACCCGGTCGAGGAACACCAGCCCGTCGGTGTGGTCCAGCTCGTGCTGCAGCGCGACCGCCTCGAACGCGTCGGTCTGGACGGTGACCCACTCCCCGGTGCCGGGCAGCTGGCCGCGCACCGTGACCCGCCGGGCCCGCACCACGTCCCCGGTCAGGTCGGGCACCGACATGCAGCCCTCGCGGCCGCGCTCCTTGCGGGTCGCCGACTCCAGGGTCGCGTTGACCAGGACGAACCGGCCGTGGCAGGTCCGGGTCTTGGGATGGCCGGTCACGTCGACCGAGAAGACCCGCCAGGCGAGCCCGACCTGCTGGGCCGCCAGCCCCACGCAGCCGGGCGAGACGGCCTGGGTGGCGAGCAGGTCGGCGGCCAGGCGGCAGACCTGCGGGTCGGTCGGGTCGACCGGCCGGCCCGGGGTGCCGAGCACCGGGTCGGGGGCCCGCAGCACAGGGAGGATCCGACCCTCAGGCAGCGAGGGCAGGGTGATCGGGGTCATGACCGTGCGGCCCTCACAGCAGCTCGTCCTCGACCGGCTCCATGGACACCCGCACCCCCAGGCCCCGGCCGGCGTCGCGCAGCGCGTCCTGCAGGGCGGGCAGGTCTGCCTGCTCGGCCATCTCGACCTCGGCGACCAGGACGTAGAGCTCGCCGGCCAGCCGGGTGCCCAGGTCGACGATGTTGCCGCCGTGGTCGGCCACCACCCGGGTGACCGCGGCGACGATGCCGGGCCGGTCGGCGCCCTGGACCCGCAGCACCCACAGCCGGGACCCGACGGTGGCCCGCCGGCCGGAGTCGTCGGTCAGGGCCCGGACGTCGACGATCAGGCTGCCCGACCCGGCCAGCGGCGCCACGGCCTGCTCCACCGCGCCGACCCCACCCTCGGCCCGGACCAGCACGACCATGGCGAAATGCCCGCGCAGCAGGGTCATCGTCGAGTCCTCGAGGTTGCCGCCCACCGCGGCGAGCGCCGCGGTGACGTCGGCGACGATGCCGGGCCGGTCGTCACCGAGCACGGTGACCGCGACCATCGGCTGGGCCTGCACCATGCCCCCAGGCTAATGGGTTGCCTAGACTCGCGGCCGTGGGGACCGAGGCCGAGCCGGGGCGGGGCCGACCCGTGACCCGGGCCGCGGGTGCCCTGCGCCGCTGGCTGGCCGGGCGCGACCTGCCTTTCTGGGCGGCGACCGCCGGGCTGGTCGTCCTCGCGGGCACCGGCCGGTTCGGTGGGCTGGAGCCGGCCGCGGCCGAGCACCCGCCCCTGACGGTCGGCCGTCCGTATGCCGCTGCCCCCTTCGAGATCACCCTGCAGCGGGTCGTCGCGACGACCGAGCTGGGCCAGGTGGGCCGGACGAAGGGCCGTTTCCTCGTCGTCGTCGGCACCGTCCGGACCCTCGGGGACGCTCCGGTCCGCCCGGTCATCGCGGCCGACCCGCTGCGCCAGGCGGTGACCATCGCCGGGCCGGACGGCATCCTGGGCGCCACCGGCGCCCCGCCCGGGCCAGCCGAGGGAGCTGCGCCCAAGGGCGTCTACGTGCTGGCCGACTCCTCCGTGCTGGACATCGTCCAGCCCGGCCTGACGTATCAGGTCGGCTGGGTCTGGGAGCAGGAGCCCGGCCGGCCGCTGCCCGCCGAACTGTCCGTCGGCCTGGTCGGGCACACCCAACGGCCCAGCTCGATCGACGACGTCGTCGGCTGGCGCGACCCGACGCCGGGGGCCCGGGTGACCCTGCCGGTCGCCGTCCCCACGCCGAGCCCGGCGGCCCCTCGATGAACCGGCTGCTGCGCCGGGCCGCGGCCGGGGTGCCCGAACCCTACCGGTCTCGGTCGTGGGTCGCCGCGGTCGTCGGGGTGCTGCTGGTGCTCGCGGTCGGCCAGTGGCTGGTGCGGCATACTCCGGTCCGCTCGGACGCCTCCAGCCCCTATGAGCGGGCCGGTCGGGTCGGCGAGCTGGTGCGGCTGCGCGCCGCCGACCTGGTCGTCGCCGGGGTCGACGGCGCCCCCGCCGTCGCGGTGGGCCCGCGCGGCCTGCGCAGCCCGGGGATCGTCCTGGTCGCGACCGTGCTCGTCACGCCGCGGACCGAGGCGTTCCGGCCCGGCTTCGCCCAGGTGCGGGCCGCCGACGGACGCACCTTCGACGTCGGCACGTCGGGCCGCACCGGGGTGCTGTGCGCCCTGGCCCCGCCCGGCGTCACCGGGGAGTGCCTGGTGCTCGCCGAACTGCCCGCCGACGCCGTGGCCGGCGCGCGGCTGGCGCTGGCCGGGGACTTCGCCGACCAGCGCTTCGACGACCTGGCGCTCGTCGACCTCGGGCTGACCGCCGACGACGCGGGCCGCTGGGCCGCCCGGGGCGAGCCGTTGACCCGGCCCGGCCCGACCCTGGTGGGGGCTCGATGAGCTGGTGGCGCCGCAACCGCTGGGGGCTGGCCGGGCTGCCCCTGGCCGCCGCCCTCGCCGCGGCCGGCAACGCCTCGCTCGTGGCCCCGCAGTGGTATGACGTCGGCTTCCACGCCGCCCAGACCCCCGGCGCCGACGGGTGGACGACGGCCACCGCGCAGGTCCGCGGTGGGGCCGACTACGTCGTCTCGGCCCGACTGCACCTGGTCGCCGTCGAGCCGGTGACCAGCGTCCCCGGCCCGGACGGCGACCCGCCCGGCGACCGGCCGGCCGGCGAAACTGCCGTGCAGACTCCGCCGGGCACCGTGCTGTGGCGGATCTCCGTCGACGTGCGGGCCGACCCGTCGACGATCCTGGACCAGTGCCGGGTGGCGCTCGTCGACCACCGGGATCGGCTCTTCGACACCTTGGCGCCCCCGGTGACCGCGACCCACGGCGCGGCCACCCCTGGCCCGGGCTCCACTGGCCCGGGGCCCAACGTCATGCTCACCACCGTGACAGTGCGCCCCCGGTGCGTCCCCCCGGACACCCCGGGGCCGCAGTGGGACCTCGTCGCGCAGGCGGTGCGGCCGGCGCAGGTGCCGCGCCCGGCGGCCTACCGGCTGGTCGCGTATGCCGTGACCCCGCGGGACGCGCGCCCGGTCGAGGTCAGGGTGTGGTGGCAGTTGCCCCGGTATGCCGCTCTGCCGGTGCCCGGCTGAGCATCCGGTCCACGGCGGCCGCCACCAGCGTGACGAGCAGCACCGTGGACAGCGCCTGGGCGACCACCCCGACGATCGGCGAGAACGCCAGGCCGGTGCCGGCCGGCCGCGGCCCGAGCACCAGCCGAGCCAGTTCGGCCACCCCCCAGTCGACCCAGCGGGTCAGCGCGAAGACGATGCAGAAGGCGAGCATCGGGGTTAGGCCGCCCCGCGCCAACAGCGCCAGCCCCTCGCGCAGGTTGCGGAAACGGTCGCGCAGGTCCGCGCCGAAGCCACCCACCCAGCGGGCCACCGGGCCGGGCAGCCGATCGACCCGCTCGGTGACCCGCTCGCGCGCCCAGCCGAGCCGACCACGGCGCCGCGGCTGGGAGGGCACCGACGATCGGGGCGGCAGCGACCTGCCGAAGACCACGGCACCGACCGCGAGCCAGCCCAGCGGCACGAGCACCACCGCGGACAGGTCGCCGAGCAGCCCGAGCAAGGCCAGCACAATCTCGGCGCCCTGCAGCAGGACCAGCAGGCGCTGCGCGAGCGTCGGAACAAGCAGCGCGAACAGCTGCGCCACCGGCGGCTGCGTGCGGTGGAACGCCGTGTCGA
>CAZYHR010000063.1:17687-20611 GCA_964647395.1 uncultured Intrasporangiaceae bacterium
CCGGCGGCAGGGGCACCCCCGCGGCCAGGCCGCCGAGCAGCCCGACGCCCCAGTCGCCGGCGGCGCGGACCGGCCGGCCGACCGGGCCGAGCCAGGCCAGGACCGCCTCCCACCGCTGCTCGGCCCAGGCGACGGCCGCCCGGCCGGAGATCCAGTCGACCACCCAGGTCTGGGCGCCGCCCCACGCCTTGACCACCGAGAACAGCCAGTAGACCTCGACATAGGCCGCGACCAACCCCCAGGCCAGGTGCCGGCCGGGCAGGTCGAGGGCGGTGAGCAGCCGACGCACCAACAGCGTCACGGCGATGACGAGCGCCAGCAGCAGGCCGCTGGCCACCACCGCCCGGCCCGAGTCGAGCCGGCCGCCGGTGAACACGTCGGTGCCGCCCTCGAGCTCGTCGTAGACGGACCGGTTGATGTAGAACCGGCGGTCGGCCTCGAGGTGGCCCTGGGCGGCATACAGGCCCAGGAAGGGGACCAGCACCGAGGCGAGCAGGCCGAGCCGCTGGCTCATCCGTTGCCGGGCCGGCGGCCCGCGGCGCCCGGTCGGGGCCGGCGGCAGCTCGCGGTCCGGGTCGCGGGCCTGCCGCAGCGACGGCACGAGCACCCGGAACATGACCACGAGCGCGGTGAGCGCCGCGAGCGGGCCCAACGGCAGCACGAAGGCGGCCACGAAAGAACTCTCCCGCCCGACCAGCACCGCGCCCCACAGCGCGGCCCCGCGCGCCGCGGCCCCGAGCAGGAACACGGTCAGCAGCGCCGGCCAGTGCCGCCACAGCAGCCGCGCCGCATCCACGACGACCGAGCCGGCCTCGCGGATCCAGTCGAACAGGTCGCGCCAGCCCATCGGCTCAGCGTGGCCGCGGGTCGGCCACGAGCGACAGCGCGATGCCGTCGAGGATGTCGTGCTCCGACGTGACGACCGGCAGGTCGGCCCCCCGGTCGGCGGCGGCGGTCACCCGCTCGATGACCCGCGCCCAGACCAGGGCGCCCGCGCCGATGACGTCGACCCGGCCCGGATGCATGAAACCCAGCGCCGCCCGCTCGGCCCGGGGCATGGCCAGCAGCTCGCGGCAGGCCGCGATGGTCTGCGCGGGGGTGGCCCGGGACAGGTGGATGGCGTCCGGGTCGTAGGCGGGCAGCCGCAGCACGTGGGCGGTGATCGTCGTCACCGAGCCGGCCAGCCCGACGATCGCCGCGACGCCGGAGACCTCGACGGTCTCCAGCGCCCGGTCGAGGGCGGCGTCGATGTCGTGGGTCGCGGCGGCGATCTGCTGCTCGGTCGGCGGGTCGCCGGCCAGGTGTCGCTCGGTCATCCGCACGCAGCCCACGTCGACCGACAGGGCGGCCTCGACGCCGGCGGTCCCACGGACCAGCTCGGTGGAGCCGCCGCCGATGTCGACGACGAGATAGGGGCCCGGGATGCCGGCCGCAGCGAGGTCGCCGGTCGCCCCGAGGAAGGACAGCCGCGCCTCCTCGGCCCCGCTGACCACCGCCGGCGCCACCGGGCCCAACGCCGGTGCCGTCTGCTCGAAAGCCGCCCGCACCCCGTCGACGAAGTCGGCCGCGTTGCGGGCGTCCCGGGAGGCGGACGTGGCGACGAACCGCAGCCGGGAGACGCCGTGCTCGGCGCACTCGGCGGCGTACTCGCGGGTCTGGGCCAGGGTGCGGGCCAGGGCCTCGGGGGCCAGCTCGCCGGTCTGGTCGACGCCGTGCCCGAGCCGGACGATCTCCATGCGGCGCAGCAGGTCGCGCAACCGGCCGGTGCGCGCGTCGCGGTCGGCGATCAGCAGCCGGATCGAGTTGGTGCCGCAGTCGATCGCGCCCACCCGCAGGTGGCCGGGGGCCGGGTCGGTCATCAGGACTCCTCGGGGTGAGCAGGGGTGCCGGGGTCCGGGGCCGGACCGGCGGCGCAGGTGACCGGCGTCCACCACGGCTGCAGCCTGGCCAGCGTCTCGTCGCCGAGCGGGTTGACACCGGGCCCGGCGGCCAGGGCGTGGGCGACGAGCACGTGCAGGCACTTGACCCGGTCGGGCATCCCGCCGGCGGAGATGCCGTCGATCTCCGGCACCTGCCCGAGGGCCGCTCGGGCGCGCAGGTATGCCGCGTGCGCGGCTGCGTGCCCGGCCGCGAGGGCCGGGTCGGTGGCCAGCCGCTCCTGCATGGCGCGCATCAGGCCGGCTCCCTCCAGGGTGCTGATCGCCGCGGTGAGCCGGGGGCAGGTCGCGTAGAAGACGGTCGGGAAGGGCGTGCCGTCCGGCAGCCGGGGGCGGGTCAGCACAACGTCCGGGCGGCCGCACGGACAGCGGTGGGCCACCGCGACGACCCCCCGGGGTGGACGGCCGAGCTGCGCGTGCACCGCGGCCACGTCGGCCGGGTCCACGGGCTCGGCCAGGTCCACGGGGACTGCTGCGGCCGGGTCGGTCACCAGCCGAGCCTAGCGGGGGCGGCGGGTCAGCGGGTCAGGCCGGCTGCCGGCTGGTCGGCGAGCCGGACCGACTCCCACACCTGGCCGTACCACGGGGAGTCGCCGGGGATCTGGGGGGCCGACACGGTGACTCCGGGGACTGCGGGCCGGGGAGCCTGCGCGGGGTCGATGACCGTGTAGGAGCGGTCGCCGGGCTTGACGAACTTCAGGCGCTCGCGGGCCTGCTGCTCGACGTAGACCGGGTCCTGCCACTTCTGTTGCTCGGCCTGCAGCCGGGCGATGTCGCGCTCCTGCGCGGCGATGGTGTCAGCCAGCCCGGCGACCTCGGCGCGCTGGGCCAGCACCGACCGGGCGGTCGGCACGAGGGTGACCAGCAGGACCAGCGCGATGGCCGCGAGGATGACCCAGCGCACCCAGGCCTGCCCGGCCCGCGCCGTCGGGGCGTGCTCGCGACCTCGGGGCGCAGCGGCCGGGCGCGCCGTGGGGCGGGCCACCG
>CAZYHR010000064.1:0-20411 GCA_964647395.1 uncultured Intrasporangiaceae bacterium
TCCGGCGACGGACCCGCCCCGGCCGGCACCCTGCGCCCGGTGACGACCTTGCGCCCGACGACGGTCGGCCCCACCCCGGCGCCGGAGGCCGACGCCGCCGAGGTCGCCGCCGCCCGGGCCGGCGCCGGCACACCGCCCCGATCGGGGGCCGGCCCGGCCGCGACCACCACCCGGGCCAACGCGCGGGCCCGGGCCAACGCCGCGGCGGGCAACCCGGACGGCGCGCTGAGCGGCGGCCGCCACCACCCGTCCCAGGCTGCCAAGGATCCGGGGGGCACACCCCCAGCCGGCTCGTCGGCCGAGCCCCCGACCGGACAGCCGGCCACCACGGCCGGTGCGGCCGCTGATCCGCCGGCCGCGCGGCATACCGGGTCCGGTGCGGCGACCGACGCCGAGCCGCGGTTCCGGCCCCGGATCGTGCGACCCGACGAGCGGGCCGGTGACGAGGCGCTGCTGCGGGCCGCGCTCGACCAGCAGGAGCTGACCCCCGACGTCGAGGACATCGTCGCCGCCGCCATCGGGGTGCTGCGCACGCTGCTGGCCGCCTCCGGCCTGGGCGCCGAGGAGATCGAGACGACCATCGCCCGGCTGCTGGCGTTCGTGCGTCGGCGCATCACCGGCGACTACGTCGTCGACGACTTCGGCTTCGACCAGGACTGGGTCGAGCACGTCTTCCTGCCGATCATGCGGCTGCTCTACCGCAACTGGTTCCGGGTCGAGGTGCGCGGCATCGACAACCTCCCGGCCGACGGATCGGCCCTGGTCGTGGCCAACCACGCGGGTACCTTCGCGCTCGACGCGCAGGTGCTGCAGGTCGCCATCCACGACGAGCACCCGTCGCACCGCACGCTGCGGCTGCTGGGCGCCGACCTGCTCTTCCAGGTGCCGCTGCTGGGCATGCTGGCCCGCAAGCAGGGCGCGACGTTGGCGGCCAACGCCGACGCCGAGCGGCTGCTGCACTCCGGGCATGTCGTCGGCGTGTTCCCCGAGGGGTTCAAGGGGGTCGGCAAGCCGTTCTCCGAGCGCTACAAGCTGCAGCGCTTCGGCCGTGGGGGCTTCGTCAGCGCGGCGATCCGCACCGGCGCGCCGATCGTGACGTGCGCGATCGTCGGGTCGGAGGAGACCTATCCGATGCTCGGCGACATCAAGATCCTCGCGCGGCTGCTCGGCACGCCCTATTTCCCGATCACGCCGACCTTCCCGTGGCTGGGCCTGCTCGGGCTCATCCCGCTGCCGTCCAAGTGGATCATCGAGTTCGGCGAGCCGGTGCCCACCGAGCACCTCGGCACCAGCGCCGCCGACGACCCGATGCTCGTCTTCGACCTGACCGACCAGATCCGCGAGGCGATCCAGCAGAGTCTCTATTCGCTGCTCATGCAACGCCGCTCGGTCTTCTCGTGATCCGGCTGCCCTGGCAGCGGCGGGTCGCCGCGGGGCCGCGGGTGCTGGTCATCGGTCGAACGGGCTGCCACCTGTGCGACGAGGCCGAGCCGGTCGTCGACGCCGTCTGCCGGGAACTCGGCCTCGGCGGGCTGGGCCAGGGGTGGGCCAAGCGGTCCCTGGACGACGACCCCGGGCTCGAGGCGCGCTACTGGGCCGACATCCCGGTCGTGCTCGTCGACGGCCGCGAGCACGCCCGCTATCGGGTCGACCCGGCGGCGCTGCGGCGGGCGCTGCGCTGACCACCGGGGCCGGGCCCTGAGCCCGGCGGGAAATCTCTTTGCAGAAAGCGTGTCATGACCCCCGGGGGTCCCCGTCTTATAGTCGACCACGGCGCGCCGGGCGGCACGAGCCCAGCCGGACCGGAAGGCCGGGTCGCAGAACCAGGGCTCGCAGCACCGCACCACCTCCCCGCCTGCGCGCCAGCCGGTTCTCCCCGACACCCGGGTCTGGAATGGCAGCGGAGAGTTCGTCGGACCCAGGATCGCCCCAACGGCAGGTCGGAACCCCCGAGCCGGCCCACCCGCGGCAACGTCCAGCAACACAGCACGTCCAGCAACACAGCAACCAGAACCAGTGGCCGTCACCGTCCTGACGGTCGGCCGAGCAGGAACCCCCGACCTGCCCGCCCGATCACTGATGTGACACCCAACCGAAGGGCCGCGCCGACCGGCGCGGCCCTTCGGCGTCCCCTCAGCTCAGTGAAAACGGTTGCCTGGAACCTTTCCCGGCCGTCCCCCCAGTGAAAGCGGTTGCCTGGAACCTTTCCGGGCGCCGCACTCCCAGTGAAAACGGTTGCCTGGAACGTTCGACGGAGGACTCGGGAGCGCCGTGGCGGCCAGGCGGGCGCCCAACGACGCTGGCGTGAGGGACCTCGCACCCTTGGCCGGCCCGACCGTTGACAGACCGAATGGCCCGGCTGTTGTCCAGGCCGGCCGGAGCTTCGCGGACCACAGGCCACGGTATGCCGCGCGCTCGCCCCGGGCCGCGCGGCATACGGACGGACGGTTGGCCGGGAAACGTTCCAGGCAACCGCTTTCACCGGGGGGACGGGCCGGCAAACGTTCCAGGCAACCGCTTTCACCGGGGGGACGGGCCGGGAAACGTTCCAGGCAACCGTTTTCACCGGGGGGACGGGCCGGGAAACGTTCCAGGCAACCGCTTTCACCGGGGGGACGGGCCGGGAAACCGTTCCAGGCAACCGCTTTCACCGGGGGGACGGGCCGGGAAACGTTCCAGGCAACCGTTTTCACCGGGGGGACCGGCCGCGCGAGCCGTGCAGCCCGCGCGTGCCGTGCAGCCGCGCGAAGGGGCGCGGGTGCGCCGTATACCACTACCGGTTACCGACCGAACGTTCACCCCCCGAGAAGACTTTGTGCACGTCTTCACAAACGCCTAGGCTGAGGATGTCCCGTCCGACGCCGCCGTGCGAAAACCAGTCGCCGGCCTGCGGGCGGCGAGGCCGTGCGTGCGTGGAAGGAGGGTCCGCCCGGCGTGACCGACATCCCTCAACAGCGCCGCGATCCGGGCGACGACCCGGTCGACCAGGACGGCGTCCAGCCCCGGCCGGAGCCGGCCGGACGCCGGGACGTGCCTGCGGCAACCGTCGCCCGGCTGCCCGTCTACCTGCGCGCGCTGCACGACCTGGCCGCGCGCGGGGTGCGCGTCGTCGCGTCCGAGGAACTGGCCGGGGCCGCGGGCGTCCGGCCCACCCAACTGCGCAAGGACCTGTCCCACCTCGGGTCCCACGGCGTGCGCGGCGTCGGCTACGAGGTCGCCCGGCTCAGCGCCGAGTTGAGCAGCGCGCTCGGCCTGCACCGGGCCTGGCCGGTGGCCATCGTCGGCATGGGCAACCTCGGGCGGGCGCTGGCGGCCTACAGCGGGTTCGCGACCGAGGGTTTCGACGTCGTCGCCCTGCTCGACGCCGACCCGGCGGTGGTCGGCGAGACGATCTCCGGGGTCGTCGTCAGCCCCATGCACGACCTGGGGACCATCGTGCAGGACCGGCGGGTCGCCATCGGGGTCATCGCCACCCCGCCCGGCTCGGCCCAGCAGGTGGCCGACGCCCTGGTCGGCGCCGGCATCGAGGCGATCCTCAACTTCGCGCCCACCGCGCTGCACCTGCCGCCGCACGTCTCGGCCCGGGCCGTCGACCTGGCCACCGAGTTGCACGTCCTGGCCTTCCTGCGCCAGCAGTGCCCGCCCGGCGACGTCGGGAGGGCCGGATGAGCATCCTGGTCGTCGGACTGTCCCACCACAGCGCCCCGCTCGAGGTGCTCGAGCGCGCCGCCCTCACCCCGGCCGGTGCCGCCGCCCTGGGTACGCTGGTCGCCACCGACGAGGCGGTCGACGGGGTCGCGGTCGTGGCCACCTGCAACCGGCTCGAGGTCTATGCCGGCGCGGCGACCTTCCACGGCGCGCTGACCGCGGTGACCGACCGGCTCGCGGCCACCACCGGCCTGGCGCGCGAGACGCTGACCGAGCACCTCTACGTGCACTACGACGAGCGCGCCGTCGCCCACATCTTCGCGGTCGCCGCCGGGCTGGACTCGATGGCCGTCGGCGAGGCCCAGATCCTCGGCCAGCTGCGCGAGTCCCACCGGCAGGCGCACCGCGACGGCACCCTCACCGAGGAACTCGGCTCGCTGCTGCAGCGGGCCCTGCGGGTCGGCAAGCGGGTGCACAGCGAGACCCCGATCGACCAGGTCAGCCGGTCGCTCGTCGACACCGGCCTGGACTGCGCCGCCGAATGGGTGGGGCCGATCCACACCGCCCGGGTGCTCGTCGTCGGCGCCGGCGGCATGGCCGGGCTGGCGACCGCGACGTTGGCCCGGCACGCCCCCGCCGACCTGGTCGTCGTCAACCGCACCGCGGCGCGCGCCGGTCGTCTGGCCGCCGCCCACCGGGCCCGCTCGCTGCCGTGGGAAGCCCTGGACGAGGCGCTGGCCGCGGCCGACGTCATCGTGTGCAGCACCGGCGCGGTGGGCCACCTGCTCAGCCACGACCAGGTATGCCGCGCGGTCGCCGCCCGGGCCGGGCGTCGCCAGGCCTACGTCGACCTCGCCCTGCCCCGCGACGTCGACCCGTCGGTGCGGGCCCTGCCCACCGTGCGGCTGGTCGACCTGGCCGAGGTCGGCGACCGGCTCACCGGCCCCGGCGGCGCAGTGCTGCCGGCCGTCGAACGGGTCCGCGACCTGGTCACCGCCGAGGTGGCCGAGCACGTCGCCGAGCGAGCGATGCGCCGGGTCGGCCCGGCGGTGGCCGCCCTGCGGGCCCGGGCCGCCGAGCTCATGAGCGCCGAGCTCGACCGGCTCGACCAGCGCATCCCCGACCTCGACGAGCGCACCCGCGCCGAGGTGCACCACGCCGTGCACCGGGTCGTCGAGAAGCTCCTGCACGCCCCCACCGTGCGGGTCAAGGCGTTGACCGCCCAGGACGACCACCCGGGCGACTACGCGGCGGCGCTGCGCGAGCTGTTCGACCTCGACCCCGGCGACGTGGCCACCCTCTCGGTGCCGCCCTATCTGCCCGACGAGCGGGGGCCGCGATGACCCTGCGTCTGGGCACCCGTCGCAGCCTGCTGGCCCGCACCCAGTCGGAGTGGGTCGCCGACCGGCTGCGCGCCGCCGGTCATGACGTCGAACTGGTCGAGATCACCACCGAGGGCGACCGCACCGGCGCCCCGCTGACCGAGATCGGCGGCACCGGGGTGTTCGCCGCGGCGCTGCGTCAGGCGCTGCTGGACGGTCAGGTCGACCTGGCCGTGCACTCGCTCAAGGACCTGCCGACAGCTCCCGTCGCGGGCCTGGTCGTGGCCGCCGTCCCGCGCCGCGAGGACCCCCGCGACGCGCTGGTGGCCCGCGACGGGCTCACCCTCGGTGAGCTGCCGTCCGGGGCGGTCATCGGCACCGGCTCCCCGCGCCGCGCGGCGCAGCTGTTGGCCCTGGGACTGGGCCACACGGTCGCGCAGATCCGGGGCAACATCGACACCCGGCTCGGTCTGGTCGCCGCCGGCACCGTCGACGCCGTGGTGCTCGCCCGAGCCGGCCTGGCCCGCATCGGGCGCCTCGACCTGGTCACCGAGACCCTCGACCCGCTCCAGATGCTGCCCGCGCCGGGCCAGGGCGCGCTGGCCCTCGAATGCCGGGCCGACGACGCCGCGACCCGCGCCGCGTGCGCCCCCCTGCAGGACCCTGACGCCCGGGCCGCCGTCGACGCCGAGCGAGCCCTGTTGGCCGCCCTGGAGGCCGGCTGCACGGCGCCGGTCGGAGCGCTCGCCGAGGTCGTCGAGGACATCGACGGCCCCGAGCTGTCGCTGCGGGCCTGTGTCGCGGCCCCCGACGGCACCGCCGACCTGCGCCGCTCGCTCACCGGCGCGCTCGCCGACCCGGCCGCCCTCGGGCGCCGGCTGGCCGACCTCCTGGTGGAAGACGGCGCCCTCGAACTCGTCCCGCCCACCCACGACTCGACCCCGGAGCCGGCATCGTGACCCCACCACTCGCCCCGCCCCAGCCCGTCGTGCGCGTCGCCTTCGTCGGCGCCGGACCCGGCGACCCGGGCCTGCTCACCGTCCGGGCCCGCGACCTGCTCGCCGCGGCCGACATCCTCGTCGTCGACCGGTTCGACGCGTGCGAGACGATCCTGCCGTTGGCCCGCCCGGACGTGACGATCGTCGACGCCGGGCACGGCGAGCAGGGCGAACAGCTGCGGGTCGCCATGCGGGCCAAGAAGGTCGTCGAGGCCGCCCGCTCGATCGCCCGCACCGGCGGTCTGATCGTCCGGCTGCTCGAGGGCGACCCGGTCGTCTTCACCAGCCTGCCCGAGGAGGCCAAGGCGCTGCGCAAGGCGGGCATCGGCTTCGACATCGTGCCGGGGGTGAGCGCCGTGACCGCGGTCGCGGCATACGCCGGGGTGCCGTTGACCTCCTGCCAGGCGCCGGCCGTGTCCCTGCTGTATGCCGGCCACGAGCCGGCCGCTCTGGAGGCCGGTTTCGAGGGCACCACCGTCGTGCTCGGGCCGCCGGACCGCCTCGCCGCGACCCTGGCCCGCATCGCCGCCTCCGGTCGCCCCGGCGACACCCCGGTCATGCTCGTCGAAGGCGGCACGACCACCCTGCAGACGACCCGGCAGGGCACCCTGGACGAGTTGCCCGCACTGCTGCGCGCCGCCCCCGTGCGGCCGCCGGCGCTGGCCGTCGTCGGGCCGACCGTGCCGCTGCGCGAGCAGCTGTCCTGGTTCGAGACCAAGCCGCTGTTCGGGTGGCGGGTGCTGGTGCCGCGCACCAAGGACCAGGCCGGCGCCACCGTCGAGCAGTTGGCCGAGCACGGGGCCACGGCCACCGTCGTGCCGACCATCTCGGTCGAGCCGCCGCGCACCCCGCAGCAGATGGACCGGGCGGTGACCGGACTGGTCACCGGCCGCTACGCCTGGGTGGGTTTCACCTCGGTCAACGCGGTGCGGGCGGTCCGCGAGCGGGTCGAGGCCTTCGGGCTGGACGCGCGGGCCTTCGCGGGCGTGCGCATCGCCGCGGTGGGCGGCGTCACCGCGCAGGCGCTGCGCGACTGGGGGCTGCAGCCCGACCTGGTGCCCAGCGGCGAGCAGTCCGCCGCCGGGTTGCTCGCCGACTGGCCGGAACGCGACCCCGAGATCGACCCGATCGACCGGGTGTTCCTGCCGCGGGCCGACATCGCCACCGACACGCTGGTCGCCGGGCTCACCGAGGGCGGCTGGGCGGTCGACGACGTCACCGCCTATCGCACGGTGCGCGCCGCCCCGCCGGCCGCCGAGATCCGCGAGGCGATCAAGGGCGGGGCGTTCGACGCGGTGCTGTTCACCAGCAGCTCGACGGTGCGCAACCTGGTCGGGATCGCCGGCAAGCCGCATGCCCGCACGATCATCGCGTGCATCGGCCCGCAGACGGCCAAGACCGCCGAGGAGCACGGGCTGCGGGTCGACGTGCTCGCCGCCGAGGCCAGCTCGGTCGTGCTCGTCGAGGCCCTCGCCGCGCACGGCGCCATGCTCGCGCTGGCCGCCCGCGAGGCCGGCGAGCCGGTCCGTCGCCCCAGCGAACGCCGCCACGGCACCCGCCGACGCGCGCGCTGAGCCGACCGGTCCGCCCGACCGCGGCGCCCGACCGCAGCGCTCGACCGCAGCGCCCGACCGCAGCGCCCGACCGCAGCGCCCGGAGGCAGCACCCGGACGAGCGCAGGGGCGGGGCGGGGGGCGGCCTACGCTCGGGTCCGTGACGCAGCAGCCGGGCCCCAGCGCGCCCCACCCCAGCGCGCCCGCCCCCGCGCTGGCCGACGACCCGCAGGCCGGGGCCCCCCGACTGCACATCCGGCCCCGGCAGGGCTGGCTCAACGACCCGAACGGCCTGATCCACCACGACGGGCGCTGGCACGTGTTCTTCCAGCACAACCCGCACGCGGCGGTCCACGACCGCATCCACTGGGGCCACGTGAGCAGCCCGGACCTGGTGACCTGGACCGAGCACCCGGTGGCCTTCGGTCCGCAGCCGGGCGGCCCGGACCGCTTCGGCTGCTGGTCCGGGGTCGCCGTGCCCGGACTGGACGACCCGACGGTCGTCTACTCCGGCGTCGTCGACGCGACCGCCCGCTCGACGGTCTGCCGGCGCCGCGGCAGCGCCGACCTACTGACCTGGGGCGATCCGGTCGTCGTCGCCCGGACCCCGCCCGAGGTCACGGTCATGCGCGACCCCTTCGTCTTCACCTGGCGGGACCGGCGGCTGGCCCTGCTCGGCGCGCGCCTGGGCGAGCGGACCCCGGCGGCGCTGCTGTTCGACGCGAGCGACATCGACGAGTGGACCTACCACGGCGTGTGGCTCACCGGCGCGGATCCCGGCGCGGCCGGCACCCCCGAGGCCGACATCTGGGAATGCCCCCAACTCGTCGTCGACGGCGACCGCGCGGCCCTGCTCGTCTCGCTGCAGGCCGCAGGAGAGCTCAAGGAGGTGGTCGCCCTGGTCGGCGACCTGCACCCCCACCCCGACGGTATGCCGCGACTGCGCGCCCGCACCTGGCACCGCACCGACCGCTCCACCGACTGCTACGCGCCGCAGGTGCTCGACCAGGCGCCGGCCCCGCTGCTGCTGGGCTGGGTCCGGCAGCAGGACCGCCCCGGGCCGGGCCGGCTGGCCGGCTGCCTCACCCTGCCGCGCCGGCTGCACCTGACCGGCGACCGACTGCTCATCACCCGGCACCCGGCCACCGACGCCCTGCTGCACCACGCCCCCGAGGTGTTGCTGCCCGCGGGGGCGGGGACGGCGGCATACCGGCTGGACCTGCCGCCCCGCGCGGTCGTGCAGGTCATCGACGCCCCGCCCGGCGCGACGCTCGGCCTGCACCCCGACCGCGGCGCCCCGGTGCAACTCGCGGCCGGGCCGGGCACCCAGACCTGGCTGGACGGCGAGGTGCTGGAGAGCTATCCGGGTGACCACGACATCCCGACGACCGTACGGTGCGACGACACCGTCTCCTGGCGGCTGACCGTCCCGGCCGGCGTGTCCGTGCGGGTGCTGGACCTGACCGACGCCCTCGACCGGCAAGGAGCACACCGATGAGTTTCCCCCGCGTGCGGCCCCGCCGCCTGCGCCAGACCCCGGCGCTGCGCCGCCTGGTCGCCGAGACCCGGCTGCACCCGGCCGACCTGGTGCTGCCGGTCTTCGTCCGCGAGGGCGCCGACCGGCCGGTGCCGATCTCGTCGATGCCCGGCGTCGTCCAGCACACCCTCGACTCGCTGGTCGAGCAGGCCCGCCGGGCCCGGGACGCGGGCCTGGGCGGGCTCATGGTCTTCGGGGTGCCGCAGCGGCGCGACCCGGTCGGCTCGGGCATCGACGACCCGGACGGCGTGCTCAACGTCGCGCTGGCCCGGGTCCGCGAGGCGACCGGTGACGACCTCGTGCTGATGGCCGACCTGTGCCTCGACGAGTTCACCGACCACGGCCACTGCGGCGTGCTCGACGGCGCCGGCCGGGTCGACAACGATGCCACCCTGGAGCGCTACGCCGCCGCGGCGCTGGCCCAGGTGCGGGCCGGCGCGCACGTGCTCGGCCTGTCCGGCATGATGGACGGCCAGGTCGGGCACGTCCGGGCCGCGCTCGACGCGGCCGGGCACCAGGACACCGTCCTGCTCGCCTACGCCGCGAAGTACGCCTCCGGCTTCTACGGGCCGTTCCGCGAGGCCGTCGAGTCGACCCTGCAGGGCGACCGGGCCACCTATCAGCAGGACGTCGGCAACGGCCGCGAGGCGCTGCGCGAGGTGCTGCTCGACCTGGCCGAGGGCGCCGACCTGGTCATGGTCAAGCCCGCGCTGCCCTATCTCGACGTCGTGCGGGAGGTCAGCGGGGTCGCGGACGTGCCGGTCGCGGCATACCAGGTGTCCGGCGAACTGGCCATGCTCGAGGCGGCGGCCGAGCGCGGCTGGATCGACCGGCGCCGGTGCATCCTCGAGGCGCTCACCTCGATCCGCCGGGCCGGGGCGCAGGTCGTGCTGACCTACTACGCGCTGGAGGTCGGCGACTGGCTGGGCTGACCCCGCCACCCACACATGGGTATGCCGCGCGGCGCGGGCGCCACGCGGCATACCGGCTGCGCCGGCAGGGGATCGGCGCGACCAGGGGGAGGGCTCAGCCCTTGACGATCTGGACCTCCAGGACGATCTGGACCTTGTCCGACACCAGCACGCCGCCGCCCTCGAGCGCGGTGTTCCAGGTCAGGCCCCAGTCCTTGCGGTTGACGTCGGTCTTGGCGGTGAAGCCGGCGCGGGTGCCACCCCAGGGGTCGCCGGCCACGCCGTCGAACTCCAGCTCGAAGGTCACCGGCTTGGTGACGTCCTTGATGGTGAGGTCGCCGGTCAGCGAGTCCGCGGTGACGGCGGTCGAGACGAAACGCATCTGCGGGTAGTTCTCGGCGTCGAAGAAGTCGGCGCTGCGCAGGTGGGCGTCGCGGTCGGCGGTGCCGGTGGTGACCGAGGCGATCTCGGCGGTCGCCTCGACCTGCGACTGCTCCAGGGTCTCACCGACGGTCACGGTGCCCGCGACCTCGGCGAAGCGGCCACGGACCTTGGTCACCATGAGGTGCCGGGCGACGAAGCCGACCTCGGTGTGGTTGGGGTCGACGGTCCAGGTGCCGGGGGTCAAGCCTGCGAAGGTGCTCATGGGGAGGTCCTCTCCAGATCAGGGGGCGGTGTCATCACCCCCGTCAACATAGTTGATCTTTCAAATATTTCGCAAGCGGTGACCGGCCCGGCCCGGCCCGGTCCCACGCCGCCCGGACCCGGCCCAATATGCTGGCCGCAGCGGGGCACCTCCCGCCCGGAGCCGATCGACGAGGACGGTTGTGGCAGGGGACGAGCCCGAGTGGCTCACCGAGGAGCAGCAGCAGGCCTGGCGTGCCTATCTGCGCGGCAGCCGCATGCTCTCCGAGGCGCTCGACAAGGACCTCGCCACCGTCGGGCTGTCGCTGTCGGAGTACGAGATCCTGTCCAACCTGTCGGAGCAGCCGGGCCGGCAGCTGCGGATGAGTGAGCTGGCCGCCCACGTCGTGCAGTCGCGCAGCCGGCTGACCCACACCGCCACTCGCCTGGAGAAGCGCGGGTGGGTGGTCCGCGAGCCGTTCCCGGGCGACAAGCGCGGCGTGCTGCTCACCCTGACCGACGCGGGGATGGAGTGCCTCGTCGCGGCCGCGCCGGTGCACGTGCGCACCGTGCATGACTACGTCGTGGGCCAGTTGACCCGGGCCCAACTCGTCGCCCTGGGCCAGGCCATGGCCCGCATCCGGCGCGGTCTCATCGGGATCGTCGACGACGCCGGCCCGACCGGTCCAGGCGGTCGGCGGGACTGGGGCCTGGACGGCGCCTGACCGGCCGGCCGCCGGCGACCCGGCCCCGGCCGGGCGGCGCCGCGGGTGCAGGATGGAGGGATGACCGACCAGCCTGATCGCACCGACGCCCCCGCCTCCGCGGCCCTGCTCGACCGGGCCCGCGCCGTCACCCCCGGCGGCGTCAACTCGCCGGTGCGCGCGTTCCGGGCCGTGGGCGGCATACCGCGCTTCATCCGCGAGGGGCGCGGGGCCTGGCTCACCGACGCCGACGGCAACCGCTACGTCGACCTGGTCGGCTCGTGGGGGCCGATGATCCTCGGGCACGCGCACCCCGACGTGCTGGCCGCGGTCGAGCAGGCGGCCCGTCGGGGCTTCTCGTTCGGCACGCCGACCGAGGGCGAGGTGCTGCTCGCCGAGGAGATCGTCGCGCGGGTCGACCCGGTCGAGCAGGTGCGTCTGGTCAACTCGGGCACCGAGGCGACCATGTCGGCGCTGCGGCTGGCCCGCGGCTTCACCGGCCGCAGCCTCGTGGTCAAGTTCGCCGGCTGCTATCACGGGCACGTCGACTCGCTGCTGGCGCAGGCGGGCTCGGGGGTCGCGACGCTCGCGCTGCCCGACTCGGCCGGGGTGCCCGAGCAGATCGCCGCCGAGACGATCGTGCTGCCCTACAACGACATCGGCGCCGTCGAGGCGGCCTTCGCCGAGCGGGGCGAGCAGATCGCGGCGCTGATCACCGAGGCGGCGCCGGGCAACATGGGGGTGGTCCCGCCGGGGCACGGCTTCACCGAGGCGCTGCGGCGCATCACCGCCGAGCACGGCGCGCTGCTGATCTCCGACGAGGTCATGACCGGCTTCCGCTGCTCGCGCGCCGGCTGGTACGGCCTGGAGGGCCCGTATGCCGCGGGCGCCCCCGACCTGATGACCTTCGGCAAGGTCATGGGCGGCGGCCTGCCCGCCGCGGCCTTCGGCGGGCGCGCCGACATCATGGCGCTGCTGGCCCCGGACGGCCCGGTCTACCAGGCGGGCACGCTGTCCGGGAACCCGCTGGCCTGCGCCGCCGGGCTGGCCACGCTGCGCGCCTGCACCGAGGACGTCTACACCCGGCTGCTGGTCACGGCCCAGCAGATCGTCGACGGGGTGACCGCCGGGCTGAGCGCCGAGGGCGTACCGCACGTGGTGCAGTGGGCCGGGTCGATGTTCTCGATCTCCTTCCGCGAGGGCCGGGTGCGCGGCTACGCCGACGCCCGGGCGCAGTCCACCGACGCCTTCCGGGCCTTCTTCCACGCGATGCTCGAGCAGGGTGTCTACCTGCCGCCCAGCGCCTTCGAGGCGTGGTTCGTCAGCGCGGCGCACGACGACCGGGCGATCGAGCAGGTATGCCGCGCGGTCCCCGCCGCCGCCCGCGCCGCCGCGCGGGCGCTGGGCTGACGGGTCGACCCGGCCGGTCCCGGCGGGGCGCCGTCGGGGCGGCGCGCCCGACAATGTCAGGATATGAGCGTGACGACCACGCCCCTGGCCGACCTGGCCCCAGAGCAGCTCGCCGACTTCCTCGCTCGCCAGCAGCAGGCGTACGCCGCGCTGCAGGCCACGGGGCTCAAGCTCGACCTCACCCGGGGCAAGCCGGCCGCGGCGCAGCTCGACCTGGCCGACCGGCTGCTGCGGCTGCCCGACCCGGCCACCGACGCCGACGGCGTCGACGTGCGCAACTACGGCGGTCTGACCGGCATCCGGCAGATGCGCGAGATCTTCGCCGACCTGCTCGGCGTCGACCCGCACCAGGTCGTCGCCGGTGGGGCCAGCAGCTTGACGATGATGCACGACTGCCTGGTCCAACTGCTGCTCGTCGGGGCGCCCGAGTCGCCCCGCCCGTGGGTGCAGGAGCAGCGGGTCACCTTCGTGTGCCCGGTGCCCGGCTACGACCGGCACTTCAACATGCTCGCGGCATACGGCATCGACATGGTCACCGTGCCGATGCTCGACGACGGCCCGGACGCCGACGCCGTCGAGCGGCTGGTCCGCGACGACCCGAGCGTCAAGGGGATGTGGGTCGTGCCGACCTACGCCAACCCGACCGGTGCGGTGACCACCCAGGAGGTCGCGGCGCGGCTGGCCTCGATGCCGACGGCGGCGCCGGACTTCCGCATCTTCTGGGACAACGCCTACGCCCTGCACCACCTGACCGAGCACGAGACCAAGAGCGCCGACATCGTCAGCCTCTGCTCGGCCGCCGGCCACCCCGACCGGGTGCTGACCTTCGCCTCCACGAGCAAGGTCAGTTTCGCCGGTGCCGGCGTCGCCTGCCTGGCCGCGAGCCGGGCCAACGTCGATTGGTACGTCGGGCGCGAGCAGTGGGCCTCGATCGGGCCGGACAAGGTCAACCAGTTGCGGCACGTGCAGTTCTTCGGCGATGCCGAGGGCGTGCGCGCGCACATGCGCAAGCAGCGCGACCTGCTCGCCCCGAAGTTCCACGCCGTGCTCGACGCCCTGGCCGCCGAGCTCGACGGCCTGGGCATCGCCGAGTGGACCCACCCGGCGGGTGGCTACTTCGTCTCGGTCGACGTCCGCGACGGCACCGCCGCCCGGGTCGTGCAGCTGGCCAAGGAGGCCGGCATCGTGCTCACCCCGGCGGGTGCGTCCTTCCCGCACGGCCACGACCCCCGCGACCGCAACCTGCGCCTGGCCCCGACCTTCCCCCCGCTGGACGAGGTGCGCGTCGCGATGGCCGGCGTCGCCACCTGCATCGCCCTCGCCGCCGCCGAGCAACTGTCCCAGGCTCCGGCGCCCGGCTAGCAACATCCGCTCCCCGGTGAAAACGGTTGCCTGGAACGTTCGCGGGTGCGTCGTCCCCCGGTGAAAACGGTTGCCTGGAACGTTCGCCGGGGTCCTGCGGACAAATCGGGCGTCGAACGTTCCAGGCAACCGTTTTCACTGGGATCGGGCGCCCGCGCCGGCCGACCCGTCCAGGCCCGCCCGACGACCGGTGCGAGAATGGCGCCATGTCCACACCGCACACGACCGTCGTGCACCTGCTGCGGCACGGTGAGGTCGACAACCCGCGCGGCGTGCTCTACGGCCGGTTGCCCGGCTACCACCTGTCGCAGCGCGGCCGGGCCATGGCCGAGGCGGTCGCCGAGCACCTGGCCGACCACGACATCACCCACGTCGTCTCCTCGCCGCTCGAACGCGCCGTCGAGACCGCGACCCCGATCGCCGGCCGGCACGGCCTGGGCCTGACCATCGACCCGCGGGTGGTCGAGGCGGGCAACCACTTCGAGGGCCGGCGCTTCCAGCCCCAGCAGCTCGCCGACCCGCGGCTCTGGCCGATGCTGGCCAACCCCTTCCGGCCCGGCTGGGGCGAGCGCTACACGGCGATCGTCGAGCGGATGGCGGCGGCCGTCGACGACGCCCGCGCGGCGGCGGCGGGCCACGAGGCGGTCATCGTCACCCACCAGCTGCCGGTGTGGACGATCCGGCGCCACCTGCAGGGCGAGCGCCTGTGGCACGACCCGCGCCGGCGCGAGTGCACCCTCGCCTCGCTGACCTCGCTGCACTTCGTCGACGGCGCGCTCGACGCCATCGCCTACAGCGAGCCGGCCGTCCACCTGCTCGACGGGTCCACCGCGAGCGTCGGGGCGTGACCTTGCCCGTCCCCCCGTCCCGGATGCCGCGCGGCCGCTCCCGCGCGTCCCGGCGGCCCCCGGCGCACGCGGTCCCGGGCGCCGCCCCGCGCCGCGAGGTGCTCGCCGCGCTGATGCTGGCCCAACTGGCGTTGGCCGCCTGCTCGGGCCCGGACCCCGGCTCCCTCGAGGAGCAGGCCCGCTCGGGTGACCGGAAGAACTACGTCGCCGGCGACGGCTCGATCGAGCAGGTCGCCGCCGACCGGCGCGGCGGCCCGCTCGAGTTGACCGGCACGACCGTCGACGGGCAGCAGTGGTCGCGCGCGACCCAGGGCGCCGGCCGGGTCGTCGTCGTCAACGTCTGGGGCTCCTGGTGCCCGCCGTGCGTCGAGGAGACCCCGGCGCTGCAGCGCGCCTGGGCGGCCTATCAGTCGGCCGCGGCCCCGGTCGCCTTCGTCGGCGTCAACACGGAGGAATCCCCCGAGACCGGCCTGGCCTTCCTGCGCAAGGAAGGGGTCACCTATCCCTCGATCAACGACCGGGCCAGCGGGGGCGCCCCGACCGCCGCGCTGGCCGGCAAGGCCCCGGCCACCCCGACCACCCTCGTGTTGGACCGGCAGGGCCGGATCGCCGCGCGGGTCTCCGGGCCGGTGACCGAGGCGACCCTTCGGGCCCTGGTCGATCAGGTGGTCGCCGAGGCATGACCGACGTCACCACTGCGGCGCTGCCGGTCGCCCTGGCGGTCGCGCTGCTCGCCGGGCTGGTGTCCTTCGCGTCGCCGTGCGTGCTGCCGCTCGTGCCCGGCTTCCTCGGCTACGTCACCGGGCTGTCCGACATCCCCCTCGCCCAGCAGCGGCGCTCCCGAGTCGTGCTCGGCGCGCTGCTGTTCGTGGGCGGCTTCTCGGTCGTCTTCCTCGTCGGCGCGGTAGCCGTGTCCGGCCTCGGTACGGCGCTACGCCAGCACGAGAGCCTGCTGACCCGCGTCGGCGGGGCCGTCGTGCTCGTCATGGGGGTGCTGTTCCTCGGCGTCGGCGCCGGCCGCACCGCCGCACCGTCGTGGCGCCCGGGCGCGGGCCTGGCTGGGGCGCCGCTGCTGGGTGCCGTCTTCGCCGTCGGCTGGACCCCGTGCAGCGGGCCGACCCTCGGGGCCATCCTCGCCCTGGCCGCTCCGCTGGCCGGCGACGCGCCGGTGGCGCGCGGAGCCGCGCTCGCCGCGGCATACAGTCTGGGGCTGGGGTTGCCGTTCGTCCTGGTCGCCGCCGGCTGGAGCCGGGCCGCCCGGGCCAGCGACTGGCTGCGCCGCCGGCACCGCGCGGTCCGGCTGGCCGGGGGCGGGCTGCTCGTGCTCGTCGGGTTGCTCATGGTCAGCGGCCTGTGGGAGATCGCCATGTCCTGGCTGCAGGCCCGGCTGGTCAGCGGCTTCCGGACGGTGCTGTGAGATGGGCACCGTGAGCACCTCCACCGGCCCGGTGACCCAGCCCCGCCTGGGCCCGGTCGGCTGGGCCCGCTGGGCGTGGCGCAACCTCACCTCGATGCGCACCGCGCTGTTCCTCCTGCTGCTGTTGTCGGTCGCCGCGGTGCCCGGGTCGATCTTCCCGCAGCGCTCCATCGACCCGGCCCGGGTGGCCGACTTCCTCGCCACCAACGCCGCGGTGGGGCCCTGGCTGGACCGGCTGTCGTTCTTCGACGTCTACACCTCGCCGTGGTTCTCGGCGATCTATCTGCTGCTGGTCGTCTCGCTGGTCGGCTGCATCGTGCCGCGCTCGCGGCAGCACTGGCACGCGTTGCGCTCCCGGCCGCCCCGCGCTCCGGCCCGGCTCGAGCGCCTCGAGACGCACACCACCATCGGGTATGCCGCGCCCCCCACCGCCGCGCTCACCGCCGCCGCGGCGGCGCTGCGCCGTCGGCGTTATCGGGTGCACGCGCACGACGAGGGTTCGGTGAGCGCCGAGACCGGCTATCTGCGCGAGACCGGCAACCTGGTCTTCCACATCGCGCTGTGCGTCGTCATCGTCGGCGTCGCCGCGGGGCACCTGCTGGGCTGGCGCGGTGATGTCATCGTGCCCGAGGGGCAGACGTTCGTCTCGACGCTGCGCGGCTATCACACCTTCACCAGCGGCTCGCTGGTCGACCGCGAACACGTGCCGGTCTTCTCGGTGCGGGTCGACCGGATGGAGGTGACCTTCGAGGAGCGGGTCGGCGGCAGCCAGTTCGGCGCGCCGCGCGGCTTCACCGCCTACACGACGACCGCCGAGACCCCGGGCGGGCCGACCCGGGAGCAGGTGCTCACCGTCAACGGGCCGCTGGCCATCGACGGCGCCGACGTCTATCTGCTCGGCAACGGCTACGCCCCGGTGGTCACCGTGCGCGACGCCGCCGGGCAGGTGCTCTACCGGCAGGCCACGCCGTTCCTCGCCCAGGACAACCTCTACACCTCGGTCGGCGCGGTCAAGGTGCCGGCCGCCAGCCCGCAGATGCTCGGCTTCACCGGGTTCTTCCTGCCGACCGCCGAGCCGACGTATGCCGATGGGCCGGTGTCGGTCTTCCCCTCGCTGCGCAACCCGGAGCTGGCGCTGTCGGTGTGGGAGGGCGACCTGTTCCCCGGGGGGCGGCCGCAGTCGGTCTACACCCTCAACACCAGCCGGCTGACCCAGGTGACCCGCGACGACGGGCAGCCGCTGCTCATCCGGCTGCGCGAGGGCGACACGTTCCAGCTGCCCGGCGGGCGCGGCAGCATCAGCTACGAATCGACGACCCGGTTCGCCGGGCTGTCGGTGCGGCACGACCCGGGACAGGGGCTGACCCTGGCTGCGGCGCTGCTGACCATCGCCGGGCTGGTCGCCTCGCTGCTGGTCAAGCGGCGGCGGGTCTTCGTCCGCGCGGCCGCCGACCCCGACGACCCGGGCCGGTCGGTCGTGACGATCGGCGGGCTGGCCAAGTCGGCCGACCCGAGCCTCGGGGCCGCGGTGCAGGCCCTCGCCGACGAGCTCGCCGCGCCCGCGGCGTCGAAAGGTCAGCCCTAGCTCAGCGGCCCTACTCCCGGTGCCGCACGATGTTGACGACCGTGCCGTCCGGCGCCCGCAGGAGGAAGCGCCGCACGCCCCAGGCCTCGGTCGTCAACGGGTGGACGATCTCGTAGCCGCGTTCCAGCGCCTGCGCGTAGGCGGCGTCGGCGTCCGCGACGAGTGCGGAGATCGCCGCCTGCTCGGGTGCGGTCGCGTCGGCGGTGACGAGCTGGACGCTGACCCCGGTGTCCGGCGAGGTCAGCCGGGCCACCCAGCCCACGTTGAACTCCTCGACGCTCAGGCCGAGGAAGTCGGCGTAGAAGCCGCGGGCCTGCTCGAGGTCCGCGACGCGCAGGTTGGGGTGGATCCGGTGCACGCGCATCCGGCCAGTATCGCCCCGGACCGGGGCCACGACCCGCGTCGACTACCCTCGGAGGGTGTCGCCGGCACCACGCCGGACGGCGACCGACACTGCACGACGCACGACGCACGACGCACGACGGACGACGGACGACGCACGACGGACGATGCACCACGGACGATGACAGGAGGCACGGTGGCGGAGCTGGCCGGCTGGTCCAACCTCGCGCTCTACTCGGCGATGGCGGTCTACACCATCGCCATGCTGCTGTGGGCTGCCTATCTGGCCGCGCTCGGGCCGGACCAGAGCCGGGCGGCGGCCGACGAGCTGACCGCTGTCGGGGCCGGCGTGGCCGCGACCCGCGCCTCGGCAGACCCGACGACCGGCTCCCGCGCGGCCGGGGCCACGACCGGCCGATCCGCGTCACCGGACCTGCCCGATCCGGCCCCGTCGCCGCGGGCCCGCAAGCTGGCCGGCTCGGCTCTGTCGATGACGTGGCTGGCCACCATCCTGCTGGTCGGTTCGGTCGTGCTGCGCGGCCTGTCGGTCATGCGCCCGCCGTGGGGCAACATGTTCGAGTTCGCCACGGCCGGGGCGGCCGCCGCGGCCATCGCCTATCTCGTCCTGGCCCGCCGCAACCGGTGGGAGTGGCTCGGCCTGTTCGTCGTCGGGCCGGTGCTGCTCACCCTGGGCCTGTCCCTCATGGCCTTCTACACCGAGGCGGCCGAGCTCATGCCGGCGCTCAAGAGCGTCTGGCTGGTCATCCACGTCATCGTCGCGATCCTCGCCACCGGCCTGTTCACCGTCGCGTTCTCGGTCGGCATCGTCTACCTCGTCAAGGCCGGCCGCGAGGCCCACCCGCCGGCCCGACCCAACTTCATGGAGGCGCTGCCGCGGGCTGCAGTCCTGGAGCGGGCGGCATACGGGCTGAACATGGTCGGCTTCATCTGCTGGACCTTCACCCTGGTCGCCGGGGCGATCTGGGCGCAGAAGGCCTGGGGCTCCTACTGGACGTGGGACCCCAAGGAGGTGTGGACCTTCGTCGTGTGGGTCGTGTATGCCGCCTACATGCACGCGCGCGCGACGGCCGGCTGGGAGCCCCGCAAGGCCATGTGGATCGCGCTGGCCGGTTTCGGCACGATCCTGGTCAACTACTTCGTCGTCAACGTCTACTTCGTCGGCCAGCACTCCTACTCGGGGCTCTAGATGCTCAAGTACTCGCTGGCCCGGCTCGGGCTGTTCGCCGTGTGCTTCGCCGCGAGCTACGCGGTCTTCGGCACCGGCCTGATCGCGGTCGCCGACCCGATCCTGTGGTCGGTGCTGGTCGGGGCGATCGTCTCGATGGCGTTGTCCTTCTGGCTGCTGGCCGGTCTGCGCGAGGCGGTGTCCGACCGGATCAACCAGCGGGTGGCCGACGCCGGCGCCGAGCGGGCCGCCAACCGCCGCTCCGCCGACGAACTCGCCGAGGACGAGGAGGACGAGGCGCGGTACTGAGCGCCCCGCCAACCGCGGCCTCGTTCAGCCAATGTTCACGTATTCACCCCTGACCGGTCATCGGCTGGGCCCCTAGCGTTGTCCGCATTGTCACTCCTGGAGACCGGAGGCGCCCGCTCGTGGACTTCCCCACCGACGACGACTACGCCCGGATGGTCGTGGAACTGCACCGCCGCTACGGCAATCAGGTCGACCGGGAGCAGGTCGTGGCCGCCGTGGCCGCGGCCAGGGCCGAGTTGGAGCCGGTGTCCCGGCACCCGGAGTTCCTCGGCATCCTCGTCGAGAAGGAGGCCCGCGGCATGTTGGCCCGCATCGTCGAGGCCGCCGGCCTGCAGTTGCACGCGGTGCCCACGCTGCTGTTCTTGTGCGTGCGCAACGAGGGCCGCTCGCCGATGGCGGCGGCGCTCGCCGGCCGTCTCGGCGGACGGCACGTCCACGCGCGGTCGGCGGGGACCCGGCCCGGTGAGCGGATCAACCCGGTGGTCGCGCAGGTGCTCGCCGAGCGGGGCATCCCGCAGGCTGAGCACGATCGGACCGCGTTGACCGACGATCTGGTCCGCGCCGCGGAGGTCGTCGTGCACCTGGAGCCGGGCCTGCCCGAGCTGCCCGGCCGGCGCCGGCGCGTCTGGGACGGCCGCGACCCGCACGACCAGCC
>CAZYHR010000065.1:0-19989 GCA_964647395.1 uncultured Intrasporangiaceae bacterium
CCATCACCGCGTGTCGCTCACACCCCCAGCCCCCACCGCAGGTGCGAAGAGCCCGTTTTCACTGGCGGATCGGCCGGGCCGGCCGCTTGACACATACAGAGCCGCTTGACACATACAGACCAGTTGGTATGTTGTCGGCATGGCATCCCGCACCGACCTGCGCCGCACCGACCGCGGCTCGGCCCGCCGCCGCATCCTCGACGCCGCCGTCGACGTGGTGCGCCGTCGTGGGCTGGCGGCGACGTCGGTCGACGACCTGTGCGCCGCTGCGGGGGTGACCAAAGGCGCGTTCTTCCACCACTTCGCCGCCAAGGAGGACCTCGCGGTGGCGCTGGCCGACCACTGGTCGCAGACCACCGGGGAGTTCTTCGCGCAGGCGCCCTTTCACCGACTGCCCACCGCCGCAGAGCGGGTGCTGGGCTACCTCGACCTGCGCGCCGCGATCGTCTCCGGTGAGCCGGCGGCATACACCTGCGTGGCGGGCACCATGGTCCAGGAGACGCACGAGACCAGCCCGGCGGTCCGACAGGCCTGCGCCGCAAGCATCCTCGGGCACGCCGCCACCCTGGAGGCCGACATCGACGCAGCCCTGCGGGCGGCCGGCCGCGACCACGTCGACCCGGCCGCGCTGGCGCGGCACACCCAGGCGGTGCTGCAGGGGTCGTTCATCCTCGCCAAGGCGACGGGGGAGGCGGCCATGGTCACCGACGGCATCGCCCACCTGCGCGCCTATCTGACCTCGCTGTTCACCCCCGAGAAGGGACACCGTCATGACTGAGACCACCCACCCGGCGCTGCCGCCGGTCGTCGACCCGGCCACCTGGCAGCGCGAACTCGACACGCTGCGCGTCCGGGAGAAGGCCGCCACCCGCGAGCTGGATGCCATCGCCGCGCAACGGCGCCGGCTGCCGATGGTGCAACTGCCGGACTACACGCTCGAGGGCGCCGACGGCCCGGTGCGGCTCGTCGACATCTTCCAGGGCCGGACCCAGCTCGTGACCTACCACCACATGTGGTTCCCCGAGCAGCAGTGGCAGTGTCCGGGCTGCACCGGCTTCACGTCGCAGTTCACCCGGCTGGAGTTCCTCGACGAGTACGACGCGCGGTTCGTCATCGTCACTCAGGGCCCGATCGACGCAGCGCTGGACTACCGGCGCCGGGTCGGCAACCGGATGACCTGGTACTCCACCGCGGACAGCACGTTCGGCGCCGACGTCGGCGCGCCCGCGGGCGGCGGATTCGCCGTCAACGTCTTCCTGCGCGACGGCGACACCGTCTACCGGACGTGGCACACCACCGGCCGGGGCACCGAGCAGCTGACCCACACCTTCGGCCTCATCGACCTGCTGCCCTACGGCCGGCAGGAGCAGTGGCAGGACTCGCCCGAGGGGTGGCCCCAGTCGCCGACCTACAGCCGGTGGTCGGGATCGTCGGACATCGCCCGGGCCTACGGCCCCGACGGCGCCGCCGCCGACCACGCCGAGCCCTGACCCCGGCAGGACCGAGATGAGCACCCGGACCGTCGCCGCCCCCGGCGCCACCATCACCTACGACGTGCGCGGCGGGCCGGGCCCGGCGGCCGCGGTCGGCGGCGTGCCGCTGCTGCTCATCGGCTCGCCGATGACGGCCGACGGCTTCGCCGCCCTCGCCGGGCACTTCCCCGACCGGGTCGTCGTCACGTACCACCCGCGGGGCGCCGGTCGCAGCCCGCGGACCGACGGGGCGGCGCAGACCGAGCCGGCCGAGCACGCCGACGACCTGCACCGCCTGGTCGGGCAGCTCGGCGGCGGTCCGGTCGACGTCTTCGCCAGCAGCGGCGGCGCGGTCAACGCGCTCGCCTGGGTGGCGCGGCAGCCGCGCGACGTGCGGACCCTGGTCGCGCACGAGCCGCCGCTGGCCCAGCACCTGCCCGACCGGGCGGAACTGCTCGCCGCGGTCGACGCCATCCGGGATCTCTATCTCGCCCGCGGGCTCGGCCCAGCGATGGCGAAGTTCATCGAGCTCGCCTCGCTGCACGGACCTGTCCCCGCCGGGTTCGCCGCTGCCCCGCCGCCCGACCCGGCCGCCTTCGGGCTGCCCACCGGGGACGACGGCACCCGCGACGATCCCCTGGTCGGCCAGAACGTCCACACCTGCTGTCGGCTGGAGCTCGACGCCGACGCCATCAGCGCTGCCGCGACCCGGGTCGTCATCGGGGTGGGGGAGCAGTCCGGCGAGTCGCTCGCGGCCCGTGGCGCCCGCTCGGTGGCGGATGCCCTCGCCGTCGATCTGGTCGAGTTCCCCGGCGACCACGTCGGGTTCCTCGGCGGCGAGTTCGGCCTGACCGGGGGGCCCGAGGCGTTCGCCGCTCGACTGCGCGAAGTGCTGCCGCGGTGACCCGCGCCCGACGGTTGGCTGCGCCGCCGGTCCGTCCGCCGCGGCCCGGGTCGGCGGCGCGGGTCGCTACTCGCTGACTCGGGCGATGATCTCGGCCAGCTCGTCCGGGCGCGACCACATCGGCCAGTGACCGGTCGGCAGGTCGACGAACTCGAGGTCGGTGTGGTCGGCCAGCCCCGCGAGGAACGGCGCGCCCTGCTCGGCGTAGGCCCGGTAGTCCTCGCTCGAGTAGGCCGTGCACACGACGGTGCCCGGCACGGCCAGCCGCCGCTCGTCGGTCAGCCGGACCGGCCGGCTCACCGTGAGCCCCGGCTGGGGCACGGCTCGCTGCCGGAAGGTCTCCAACTGCTCGTCGGTGAGGTCGCGCATGCTGCCACCGGCGAGCTCGTCCTCCCAGGCCGCCGCCAGCGGGAACTCCGGGTCGGTGAAGTCGGGGTTCATGGCGTAGCCGTCGCGCACCGGCGCGGTGTCGACGAACACGACGTGGTCGATCTGGTCGTGGTGCCGGTCCAGGACCACGGTGCCGGGCACCGCCGCCCCGCTGTGCACGACGAGGACGCGTCGGTCGGCCGCGGTGTCCAGGGCCGCGCCGATGGCGTCCGCCTGGTCCTCGACGGTCACCGACCCGCTGGCCGGGTGATCGGGGTCGAGGCCGGGCAGGGTGAGCGCCCGGACCGCCAGGCCCCGCTCGTGCAGCCGCTGGGCCACTGCCTCCCACGCCCAGGCGCCGAGCCAGAATCCGGGGACCAGGATGATCTGTGTCGTCATGCGCCGATCCTCGCACGGGGGTCTGACAAGGGTGCAGCTGCGCCGGGACCGTCAGTCCGTGGGACCGGTCAGTTCCCAGCTGACCTGCACCGACGCGCTTACCGTGTGCTCGCCCGACTCGACCGGCAGTCCGGCGGCGTCACCGGCTGACATGGCCAGCATCTTGCGGCCGGCGTACGGCATCGGCATCCCCGCCCCGGCCGCCTCGACGACCTCGACGACGGCACCGAGCGAGCGCCCGGCCAGGGCGGCATACTGTTGCGCCTTGGTCAGCGCGTCGGCGAAGGCGGCCTCGCGGGCCTGGCGGCGCAGCGGCGCGAGGTCGGCGATCTCCAGGTTGATGAGGTCGATGCTCAGCGCGTTGCCGGCCGACTCGGCCAACGAGGTGACGACCGGGTTGAGGTCGCCGAGCTCGCGCACCGTGACGACGAGCTGGTGGTATGCGGTGTAGCCGACGATCGCGCCGCCCTGCGGATCCCAGCGCGGCTGCACCGAGGCGGTCGTCGTCGACAGGTCGCGGTCGGCCAGCCCCGCACGGCGGGCGGATTCGCCGATCGCCTGCACCACCTGCGCCGCCGCACCGAGCGCGGCGGCGACGCTGACACCATCGCAGCGCACCCCGACCTGGACCCGCACGACATCGGGGGCCGCGCCGGCCGACCCGCTGCCACTGACCACGACCCGCCGCTTCATGCCGTCACTGTAGGGCCCCGCGGCGACCCGAGCCACGGCATACCCTGAGGCGGTGACGCGGGCCCGGGTGCTGTGGTGGCTGCTGCTGGCGGGCCACCTGCTCGCGCTGTACTGGCCGCGCATCGACCTGCCGGGCGCAACCCCGTCGGGCAGCGACAAGTTCGCTCACGTGCTGCTCTTCGCGCTGCCGACGATCGCGGCCCTGCTCGCCCTGCGGCGGCCCTGGCCGGTGGTCACCGCGCTGGCCGTGCACGCCCCGCTCAGCGAGTGGCTGCAGGCGAGCGTCCTGCCGCACCGATCCGGCGACCCGGCGGATGCCGCCGCCGATCTGCTCGGCGTGCTGGTCGGGGCGGGCGTGGGCTGGTGGCTGCGCGCGAGGGGCCCGGCCGCGGCACGGTAGACTGGACCGTTCCCCCCGGGCGGTCCGCTCGGCCCCCGAGTCCCGAGCTGGTGACCTCCCCCGTGAAACGCACTCCCTCCGGCGCGCCCAAGAAGGCCCGCTGGACCGCCGCCCAGAAGGCGGCCGCCAAGAAGAAGCCGCAACGCGGCCAGGCCGCCTCGACCACCGGCCGGTATGCCGCCCGCCCCGGCCGCGACGACGGCCCGGCTCGCGGGTCGCGCCCCGCCCCGCCGGATCGCCCCGCCCGCGACGACCGGCCCGGCTCGGCCGCCCCGAGCCGTGCCCAGCGGTCCCGACCCGACCGGGACCAGCGGCCGCGCCGGTTCGACCGGGACGACCGGCCCACGACCCGCCGACCCGACGGTGCCGACCGGCCGCGCCGGTTCGCGTCGGAGGACCGGCCGCGCCGGTTCGGGTCGGATGACCGGCCGCGCCGGTTCGGGTCGGAGGACCGCCCGCGCCGGTTCGAGCGGGATGACCGGCCGCGCCGGTTCGACCGGGACGACCGGCCGCGCCGGTTCGACCGGGACGACCGGCCCACGACCCGCCGACCCGACGGTGCCGACCGGCCGCGCCGGTTCGCGTCGGAGGACCGGCCGCGCCGGTTCGGGTCGGATGACCGGCCGCGCCGGTTCGGGTCGGAGGACCGCCCGCGCCGGTTCGAGCGGGATGACCGGCCGCGTCGGTTCGCGTCGGAGGACCGCCCGCGCCGGTTCGAGCGGGATGACCGGCCCGAACACCTCGACCCCGAGGCGGAACGGCTGCAGGCCGACACCTGGACCTCGTCGGCCCGCCGTCCGGTGACCGACCGGCCCGTCGCCGTCGACGCCGACAACGGCTTCGCCGCGCTCGGGCTGCCCGCGGCCCTCGTCGAGCGGTTGGCCCGGGACGGCCTGACCGACCCCTTCCCGATCCAGGCCGCGACCATCCCGGACACCCTCGCCGGACGCGACGTGCTGGGCCGCGCCCAGACCGGCTCGGGCAAGACGCTCGCCTTCGGGCTGCCCACCCTGGCCCGGCTCGGCGAGCACCGCGCCGCCCAGCAGCAGCGCGGCGAGCGCCGCACCCCCAAGGCGCCGATCGCCCTGGTGCTCGTGCCGACCCGCGAGCTGGCCATGCAGGTCTCCGACTCGCTCGAGCCGCTCGTCCACGTCCTGGGCCTGCGTCACAAACTGGTCGCCGGCGGCCTGTCCTACACGACCCAGATCGCCGCGCTCGAGCGTGGGGTCGACCTGCTGGTGGCCACCCCGGGACGGCTCGTCGACCTGCTCGAGCGCGGCGCGGTGGACCTGGGCCAGGTGCAGGTCGCCATCCTCGACGAGGCCGACCACATGGCCGAGATGGGTTTCCTGCCCGAGGTCACCGCCATCCTCGACCGGGTGCCCGAGGGCGGCCAGCGGCTGCTCTTCTCGGCCACCCTGGACCACGGCGTGGACCGGCTCGTCGAGCGCTATCTCACCGCGCCGGTGACCCACTCGACCGACGACGCGACCGCCGCGGTCGAGACGATGCACCACTTCCCGCTGCTCGTCGCCCCGGACGACAAGAAGCCGCTCACCACCGCCTTCGCGGCGCGCCCCGGCCGCACCCTCGCCTTCACCCGCACCAAGCTGGGCGCCGACCGGGTGGCCAGACAGCTGCGCGAGTCCGGGGTGCTCGCCGCGGCGCTGCACGGCGGGCTGACCCAGACCGCCCGCAACAAGGTGCTCGGCGCGTTCCGCGAGGGCCGGCTGCCGGTGCTGGTGGCCACCGACGTCGCGGCGCGCGGCATCCACGTCGACGACATCGAACTGGTCCTGCAGGTCGACCCGCCGGCCGACCACAAGGACTACCTGCACCGGGCCGGCCGCACCGCCCGGGCCGGCGAACAGGGCAGCGTCGTCACCCTCGTCCTGCCCCACCAGCGCAAGCCGATGGAGCGGCTGCTGCAGTCCGCCGGCCTGCAGCAGACCCCCACCCGGGCCCGGCCCGGCGACGAGCTGGCAGCCGCTGCGGGGGCCGTCCTCGCGACCGCCGACCCGGTGACCGACGAGGCTCTGCGCAAGGTCCTGGACCCCCACCCGGTACGCCACCAGCCCGGCGGCGCGCGCGGGCCGCGGCACGCCCGCCGTCACCCGGCGGATCGGCCCCGACCAGGACGCGGGGTGCGAGACTAGACGGGTGACGACTGGCCAGCCCGCGGCATACCTGACCGGGAAGCTGCTCGTCGCCACTCCGCAGGTCGAGGGCGACGAGTTCCGCCGCACCGTGATCCTGCTGCTGCACCACGACTCGGCCGGCGCGCAGGGGGTCGTGCTCAACCACCCGACCGAGGCCCTCGTCGACGCGGTGCTGCCGGGCTGGCAGGCGGTCGCGACCGCGCCGGGCATCCTGTTCCGCGGCGGTCCGGTGCAGACCGACTCGGCGATCGGTGTCGTCACGGTGCCCGGCGACGTCCCGGAGACCCTCGGCATCCAGCGGCTGTTCGGCGGCATCGGCGTCGTCGACCTCGACGCGCCGCCGCTGCTCGTCGCCCCCGAGGTGGCCGGCCTGCGGATCTTCGCCGGCTACGCCGGCTGGTCCGGTGGCCAGCTCGAGGGCGAGATCCGGCGCGGCGACTGGTACGTCGTCGACTCCGAGCCCCGCGACGCCTTCACCGACGACCCGCAGCTGCTCTGGGAGCGGGTGCTGCGCCGCCAGGGGGGCAACCTGGCCCTGGTCGCCTTCTATCCCGACGACCCGTCGCACAACTGACGGGCGCGGAGCCGGCGGTGGCAGACGAGTCGTGGATCGAGCGGCAGATCCGGCAGGCCCAGGAGCGGGGCGAGTTCGACAACCTGCCCGGAGCGGGCCGGCCGCTGGACCTCGGCGACCCGGACGACCCGGACTGGTGGATCAAGGCCAAGCTGCGCCGCGAGGGCGACGCCACCGGCGCCCTGCCCTCCGCGCTGCAGCTGCGCAAGGAGGCCGAGGGCTTCCCCGAGTCGCTGGCCGACGTGCGCACCGAGGCGCAGGTGCGCGAGCTGCTCGACGACTTCAACCGCCGGGTCAAGCTCGACCGGCTGCGGCCCGCGGTGGGCAACCTGCCGCCCCTGCTGGCCCGCACCGTCGACGTCGAGGCCATGGTCGAGGCGTGGCGGCGGCTGCGCGGGCCGGCTCGTTAGGCTGGCGACATGAGCTATGCCGGAGACGTCACCCCCACCGACACGTATGCCGCGTTGCGGGCCGACCCGGACGCCGTGCTCGTCGACGTGCGGACCGCGGCGGAGTGGACCTACGTCGGGCTGCCCGACCTGACCGGCATCGGCAAGCGGGTGGTCACCGTCGAGTGGCAGCGCTTCCCCGACGGGGCACCCAACGCCGCCTTCCTGCAGCAACTGCAGGAGGCGGGCATCACCGCGGGGCAGGCGGTCTACTTCCTGTGCCGCTCGGGCGTGCGCTCCCGGGCCGCCGCGCAGGCGCTGACCGCGGCCGGCCTCGGACCGGCCTACAACATCTCCGACGGGTTCGAGGGTCCGCCCGACGAGCAGCAGCACCGCACCGTGGCGGGCTGGAAGGTCGCCGGATTGCCCTGGAAGCAGGGTTGATCGGTGAGCGACCCGACCGCCGGGCGCCGGTGGCGCCCGGACACCCTGGCGGTTCGCGGTGGGCTGCTGCGCAGCGGCTTCGACGAGACCGCGGAGGCGATCTATCTCACCAGCGGCTTCGTCTACGAGTCGGCCGAGCAGGCTGAGGCGGCGTTCAAGGACGAGATCGACAAGTTCATCTACAGCCGCTACGGCAACCCGACGGTGACCATGCTGCAAGAGCGGCTGCGCCTCATGGAGGGGGCCCAGGCGTGCTTCGCGACGGCCTCCGGCATGGCCGCCGTCTTCGTCGCGCTCGCGGCGCTGTGCGGGCAGGGTGACCGCATCGTCTCGTCGCGCGCGCTGTTCGGGTCGTGCTTCGTCATCGTCGACGAGATCCTGCCGCGCTGGGGGGTCGAGCGGGTGCTCGTCGACGGGCCGGACCTCGACCAGTGGCGCGAGGCGCTGTCCGTGCCGACGACCGCCGTGTTCTTCGAGACCCCGAGCAACCCGATGCAGGAGTTGGTGGACATCGCCGCGGTGTCCGAACTCGCGCACGCCGCCGGCGCCCAGGTCGTCGTCGACAACGTGTTCGGCACGCCGGTGTTCTCCCGGCCGCTCGAGCACGGCGCGGACATCGTCGTCTACTCCACGACCAAGCACATCGACGGGCAGGGCCGGGCCCTGGGCGGCGCGATCCTGGGCCCGGCCGACTTCGTCAACGGTCCGGTCAAGAACCTCATGCGGCACACCGGCCCGGCCATGTCGCCGTTCAACGCGTGGATCATGCTCAAGGGGCTGGAGACGATGTCGTTGCGGGTGCGGCAGGGGCAGGACAACGCGCTGCGGGTGGCGCAGTTCCTCCACCAGCATCCCCGGGTCACCCGGGTGCTGCACCCCTGGCTGCCGACCCATCCCCAGCACGACCTGGCGCGCCGGCAGATGACCGGTGGCGGCACCGTGCTGACCTTCGCCATCGACGGCGGCAAGGCCGACGCCTTCGCGGTCATGAACGCCCTGCAACTGGTCGACATCTCCAACAACCTCGGCGACGCGAAGTCGCTGGTCACCCACCCGGCGACGACGACCCACCGGCGGCTCACCCCGGAGGCTCGGGCGGCGGTCGGCATCACCGACGGCACCATCCGCATCGCGGTCGGGCTGGAGGACGCGGACGATCTGGTCGAGGACCTCGCCGCCGCGTTAGGTTGAGGGCAGGCATCGACCCCCAGACAAAGGAGCCGGCCATGCCTCTCGTCCTGTCCAACATCACCATCGACTGCGCGGACCCGATCAAGCTCTCGGCCTTTTGGTCCAAGGTGCTGGGGCGGGAGCTCGACCCGGGTGGCACCGAGCACTTCTGCAGCATCGGCCGGCGCGGCCCGCGGCCCAACTACTTCTTCGTCAGGGTGCCCGAGGGCAAGACGGTCAAGAACCGCATCCACCTCGACCTCACGGCCGACGACCGGGAGGCCGAGATCGCCCGGGTGGTCAAGCTGGGCGCCAAACGGGTCGAGGACCATCAGGAGTGGGGCGCGCAGTGGACGGTCATGCAGGACATCGAGGGCAACGAGTTCTGCATCAGCTGATCGGCCGGGCTGGGTTAGGGTCAGGTATGCCGCACGAGCAGATGACCTCGACCCCGCCGGACCCGTTCGACCCGCAGCCGATGCCGTCCGACCCACGCACGGCCACCAGCGTCCTGGAGCGGGAGCAGACCGTCCCCGAGGTCGCCGAGCCCGGTGACCACGAGCGGTTCTCGCACTACGCGCAGAAGGACAAGATCACCGAGGCGATGGTCCTGGGCACCCCCGTGGTCGCCCTGTGCGGCAAGGTCTGGGTGCCCAGCCGGGACCCGCAGCGCTTCCCGGTCTGCCCGACCTGCAAGGCGATCTACGACGACCCCAACGCCGGGTGGCTCCCCGAGGACGGCGACGGGGACTAGCCAGGCGCGTTCGAGGTGGGCCGGCCGGCCGGATCCGCCGCCTGCACGACCGCTCCCGCCGCGAGCAGGCGATCGAGTTCGTCCGCGCCGAACCCCCACGCGCCCAGCGCGGCGCGCGTGTCGGCGCCGGCGGACCGGGACCCGGAGGGCTCGCGGGCCGGGGTGTCCGAGAAGCGGGGGGCGACCCGCGGTTGCACGGTGCCGTCGACCTCGGTGAAGACCCCGCGGGCCAGCAGGTGCGGGTGGGCCGGGGCCTCCGCCAGTCCGAGCACCGGGGCCAGGCACGCGTCGGTGTCGGCGAACCGGGCGGTCCACTCGTCGCGGGTGCGGCGGCGCAGGACGGCTGCGATCGCCGCGCGGTGCCGCGGCCAGGCCGAGGTGTCGTACTGCTCCGCGGCGAAGGTCAGCCCCAGCCCGTCGAGCAGCGCGGCGTAGAACGGCGGCTCCAGCGCGCCCACCGCCACGTGCCGCCCGTCGGCGCACTCGTAGACGGCGTAGAAGGGTGCCCCACCGTCGAGCAGGTTGACGCCGCGCTCGTCGCGCCAGGTGCCGCGCCCGAGCATCGCGTAGAACATCGTCACCAACGACGCCGCGCCGTCGACCATCGCGGCGTCGACGACCTGACCCCGGCCGGTGCGTTCCCGGGCGTGCAGCGCCGCGAGCAGCCCGACGAGCAGATAGAGCGTGCCGCCGCCGAAGTCGGCCAGGACGTTGACCGGCACCACCGGCTGCTCGCGGGTGCCGACCAGGTGCAGCGCGCCGGTGATCGCGGCATACGTGATGTCGTGGCCGGCGCGGGCGGCGAGCGGGCCGTCCTGCCCCCAGCCGGTGATCCGGCCGTAGACCACCCGAGGGTTGCGGGCCAGGCAGTCCTGCGGTCCGACGCCGAGCCGTTCGGCCACGCCGGGGCGCCAGCACTCGATGACGACATCGGCCGACTCGACCAGCCGCAGCACGACCTCGGCGCCCTCGGGATGCTTGAGGTCGACCGCGACACTGGGTCGGCTGCGGTGCAGCCCGGTCATCTCGCTGGTGAACGGGGCCGGGGCCGCGACCCGGTCGACCCGCACGACGTCGGCGCCCAACTCGGCGAGGATCAGCCCGGCGAAGGGACCCGGCCCGAGCCCGGCCAGCTCGACGACCCGCACCCCCTGCAACGGGCCCGGCGCGCGGTCCGGCACGGCTCAGGCCAGCGGCTCGAAGCGGGCGGTGAAGTGCCGCAGCACCGGCGGCTCCTCGACGATCCGGTACCCCGGCAGGTCGTCCTTGACGTCCAGCACCCGCTCGGCCACCTCGATGACGTAGTCCATGTGGCTCTGGGTGTAGGTCCGCCGCGGGATCGCCAGGCGCACCAGGTCCATGGCGGCCGGGTGCTCGGACCCGTCCGGGTGGCGCCCGAACATCGCCGTGCCGATCTCGCAGGAGCGGATGCCGCCGAGCTCGTAGAGCGCCACCGCCAGCGCCTGGCCGGGGAAGCGCAACGGCTCGATGTGCGGCAGCATCGCGCGGGCATCGAGGTAGACGGCATGTCCGCCGGCCGGCTTGAGGCACGGGATGCCGAGCCGGTCCAGCGCATCGGCGACGTAGGCGGTCGACCGGATCCGGTAGCGCAGGAAGTCGTGCGAGACGACCTCCTTGAGCCCCTGGGCCAGCGCCTCGAGATCGCGTCCGGCCAGGCCGCCGTAGGTCGGGAACCCCTCGGTGAGGATGAGCAGGTTGCGGCACTGCTGGGCCAGGTCGTCGTCGGCCAGCGCGAGCCAGCCGCCGATGTTGCCCATCGGGTCCTTCTTGGCCGACATCGTCATACCGTCGGCGAGCGCCGCCATGTCCCGCACGATGTCGGGCACCGCACGCCCGGCCTGCCCCGGCTCGCGCTCGCGGATGAACCACGCGTTCTCCGCGAACCGGCACGCGTCGAGGAACAGCGGCTTGCCGTGCCGGTGCGCGATCTCGGCGACGGCGCGCAGGTTCTCCAGCGAGACCGGCTGCCCGCCACCGGAGTTGTTGGTGATCGTCATCATCACGCAGGGCACGTCATCTGCCCGGTCGACCAGCAACTGCTCCAGCCGGGCCAGGTCCATGTTGCCCTTGAACGGGTGCAGCGCCGCCGGGTCCTGACCCTCGGCGATGACCAGGTCCAGCGCCTCGGCGCCGGTGTGCTCGACGTTGGCCCGGGTCGTGTCGAAGTGGGTGTTGCTGGGGATCACCGCGCCGGGTCGGGAGATCGCCTGGAACAGAATGCGTTCCGCCGCGCGACCCTGATGGGTCGGGATGACGTGCTCGAACGGGAACAGTTCACGGACCGCGTCGCGGAAGATGAAGTAGGAGGGGGAGCCGGCATACGACTCGTCGCCGTGCTGGATCGCGGCCCACTGGTCGCGGCTCATCGCGCCGGTGCCCGAGTCGGTCAGCAGATCGATGAGCACGTCATCGGCATGCAACTGGAAGAGGTTGTAGCCCGCCTCGCGAACCCGGTCGCGGCGCTCGGCCGCGGTGGTCATCCGCAGAGGTTCGACCGAGTGGATCCGGAAGGGCTCGATGACGGTGCGGAAGGGGGTCTGGTCACTCACCCGTCGAGCGTAGGCCGTCGGCGCGCTCCGTGGTCGGCTGCGCCCCACCCAGGTGCCGGCGGCCGGCGCGGCGCCGGCTGGGCGGGTCCGTCACCCCCCGGGCGTCGTGCGAGAGTAGGGGCATGACGCAAGCTCCGGGCTGGTACGACGACCCGCAGGACGCCACCCGCCTGCGCTACTGGGACGGCGTGCTGTGGAGCGAGCACACGACACCCAAGCAGTCCCCGACCGCATCCGCCTCGACGATCGGCCACCCGACCAACCCGTATGCCGCGGCCCCGGGACCCGGCTACGCCCCGGCCCCGCAGGTGCAGTGGCGGCCGTCCGGGCCGACGACCGTCGACGGGCGACCGCTGGGCGAGTGGTGGCAGCGGCTGCTGGCCGCGATCCTGGACAACATCCTGGTCGGGATGGTGGGCTTCATCCTCGCGCTGCCCTGGACGCTCGACTTCTTCCGGTGGTACATCGAGCTGATCGGCCAGTTGGCCTCGCAGGGCGACCGCGTCGACATGGCCGATCTGCTGGCGCAGGTCGAGCAGCGGATGACCGGGTTCGCCCTGCCCGTCGCCGTCATCGGGCTGCTGGTCAAACTCGCCTACGAGACCTACTTCCTCACCCGTAGCGGCGCCACGCTGGGCAAGATGGCGCTCGGTATCCGGGTGCGCCGGACCGGCCGCCCCGGCCCGCTCACCCTGGTCGAGGCGCTGCGCCGGCAGGCCCTGCAACTCGGGCTGAGTCTGGTCGGCCTGGTCCCCGGCATCGGTCTGCTCACCACGCTGGCCGGTTGGCTGGACAACGCCTGGTTGATCTGGGACCCGCGGCGCCAGACCTGGCACGACAAGATCGCCGACACCGTCGTGGAGAAGCGCGGGCCGTAGCGCTGGACCGGCCCCCGGCGGCTCAGCCGGCCGGCCGGATCGTGGCGACGACCTCGCCCAGGCCGATCCGGCCGCCGCCGGGACCGGCGGCAGTCGCGGTCATGGTCACGGTGTCGCCGTCCTCGAGGAAGGACCGGGTCGAGCCGTCGCCGAGCGAGAACGGCTCCTGGCCACCCCAGGACAGTTCGAGGAAGGAGCCGCGCTGGTCCTGGGCGGCACCCGAGATGGTGCCCGAGCCGTAGAGGTCGCCCGGGCGCAGGCTGGCGCCGTTGATCGTCATGTGCGCGAGCATCTGCGCCGGCGACCAGTACATGTCGCGGTACTCCGGCCGGGTGACCACGGTGCCGTTGACCGCGACCTCGAGGTGGATGTCCAGCCCGAACGCGCCGTCCCCGCGCTCGGAGCGCAGATAGGGCAGCGGGGTGGGGTCGTCCTGCCCGGGCAGCGGGCACCTGGCCGACTCGAGCGCCGACAGCGGGGTCACCCAGGCCGAGATCGACGTCGCGAAGGACTTGCCGAGGAAGGGGCCGAGCGGCACGTACTCCCAGGCCTGGATGTCCCGCGCCGACCAGTCGTTGAGCAGGACGACCCCGAAGATCCGGTCGCCGGCCTGGTCGACCGACACCGGGTCGGCCATGACCGGGTCGCCGCCGACGACGAAGCCGAGCTCGGCCTCGATGTCCAGCCGGATGGACGGCCCGAAGACCGGCTCGGGGTCCTGCGGGCCCTTGCGCTGACCGCAGGGCCGGACCACGTCGACGCCGGTGGGGATCACCGTGCCGGAGCGGCCGTGGTAGCCGATCGGCAGGTGCTTCCAGTTGACCGGCAGGGAGGGGGAGTCGGGCCGGAAGATCTTGCCGACGTTGGTCGCGTGGTGCTCGCTGGCGTAGAAGTCGACGTAGTCCAGCACCTCGATCGGCAGGTGCAGCGTCACCGCGGACAGGTCGTGCAGGTGCGGCTCGACCGCCTCGCGGTAGGACGGCTCGGACAGCACCCGCACCACCCATTCGCGGGCCGCGGCCCAGCCGTCGCGTCCCATGGCCAGGAAGGGGTTGAGGGTCGGCGCGTCCCAGATCTGCCCGGACTCGCACCCCGTCGCCGCCGCCGCAGCGGCTCCGTCGAGCACCTGGTCACCGATCCGGATGCCCACCCGCCGCGGGCCGTCGGCGGACGTCGAGAACACCCCGTAGGGGAGGTTGTCGATGCCGTAAAGGTGGTCCGCGGGGACCTCCAGCCAGGTCATTGCGTCTCCTTGTCGATGAGTCCCAGGTCGGCCAACTCGGTCACGGGGTCGAGCACGTTGCAGCAGCCGTAGGCGCGGAAGGCCGCCCGCACCCGCTCGACCTCGGCCGGCTCCAGCCCGAGCAGCACGGTGGCGGTCGGCTCGTGCGACCGCTCGGCGAGGATCTCGGCCAGTTCCGCCTCGCCGACCCCCTCGACCGCTGCGGAGACCGCCGCGAGCACGTTGAGCAGCCCGTGCTGCGGGCCGTCCGGGTGGTCGGCGCGCACCGCGTGGTGCAGCCCGCCGGTGAGCTTGAAGGGCAGTTCGCGGTCCACGCAGGCCCGGATGAAGCGGGCCAGTTCGGCCTCGTCGGGCCAGGCCCACACGTCGGTCTGCCCGGTGCGCAGCTTGGCCTGCACGACCGGCTCGCCGGCGTGGCGACGGTATGCCGCGGCCACGGCGTCGAGCGCCTGCTCGAACCCCTCGCGCGGGATCTCGACGGTCAGCGGCACCCCGAGGCCGGCCAGCGGCGCCCAGTCGGCGGCGGCCCCCACCTCGACCCCGGCCAGGGTGACCGAGGTGCCGACCAGGGCCTGCGCGCCCTCGCGGACCGGCTCCAGCGGCATACCGGGGCGGGCGATGAGCCCGAGCCGCAACGGCCGCGACCCGGCCAGCTCGACGACCTCGCCGGCCAGCGCCGCGGTGACCAGCAGCGGGCCGATGAAGGGCCGGTAGGCCAGCCGCGCGAGGTGGTCGGCCACCGCCTTGGGCAGCGGCGCGAGGCCGGGCGGGAAGATGGCCGCGTCGTCGATCAGACCGAGCAGCAGGGCGGAGTGCAGTCGGGTTGACACACATGGCAGGCTAGTCGACACAGAGCTCAGGGCGACCGTCGGGTTGGTGCGACGGTTCCACGGAATATCTGCGCAGACGAGGGAGTCAGCGATGGCGCATTACCAGGTCCGAGGCGAGATCCCACCCAAGCGGCACACCCAGTTCCGCCGGGACGGCGGCGAGCTGTACTACGAGGAACTCATGGGGGAGGAGGGCTTCTCCAGCGACTCGTCGCTGCTCTACCACCGCTACCTGCCGTCGATCGTCGACGAGGTGCGCACCTGGGAGTTGGGCGACTACACGCTGACCCCCAACCAGCCGCTGCTGGCCCGACACCTGCAGCCGCACAAGTTGTTCGACCCGCACGCCGTCGGCGACGTCGACGCGGTGACCGGGCGGCGCATGCTCATGGGCAACGGCGACGTCCGGCTCATGTACGTCGTCGCCGGCAAGGCCAGCCCGTGGTACCGCAACGCCATCGGCGACGAGTTGCACTACGTCGAGCGGGGCCAGGCCCGGCTGGAGACGGTCTTCGGTGCGCTGCAGGTCGGCCGCGGCGACTACGTCGTCATCCCGCGGGCCACCACCCACCGGTGGATCCCGCAGCAGTCCGAAGAGCCGTTCCGGCTCATCGTCGTCGAGGCCAACTCGCACGTCGAGGCGCCCAAGCGCTACCTGTCGAAGTACGGCCAGTATCTCGAGCACTCGCCGTTCTGCGAGCGAGACCTGCGCCTGCCCGGCGGCCCGCTGCTGGCCGAGGACGTCGGCGAGTCGGCCGAGCAGACCACCGAGATCTACATCAAGCACCGCGGCGACGGCCCGTGCGGGCTGGCCGGCACGATCCACGTGCAGCCGCACCACCCGCTGGACGTCGTCGGCTGGGACGGTTGCCTCTACCCCTTCGCCATGAACATCTCCGACTACGAGCCGCTCACCGGCCGCGTCCACCAGCCGCCGCCGACCCACCAGGTCTGGGAGGGCAACAACTTCGTCGTCTGCAACTTCGTCCCCCGCAAGGTCGACTACCACCCGCTGGCGATCCCGGTGCCCTACTACCACTCCAACGTCGACTCCGACGAGGTCATGTTCTACGTCGACGGCGACTACGAGGCCCGCAAGGGCTCGGGCATCGTCAAGGGCTCGATCTCGCTGCACCCGGGCGGGCACGCGCACGGCCCGCAGCCCGGCGCCTACGAGCGCTCCATCGGCATCGAGGCCTTCGACGAGACCGCGGTCATGGTCGACACCTTCCGCCCGCTCGACCTCGGTGAGGCCGGGGTGGCCTGCGACGACGGGATCTGCTACAAGAGTTGGAGCCGCAAGGTCTGACCGGCCCTGCTCGGACGGTATGCCGCCGGCCCACCTCGGGCGGGCGGCATACCGCTGCCGGTGGCCGGGCCACCCTCGCTAACCGAGCACCGGCTCGCCCTCGAGCTCGACGCCGGCGTCGCGCAGCTGTTCCAGGGCCTGCTCGGTCGTCGCGCGGGCGACCCCGGCGGTGAGGTCGAGCAGCACGCGGGCGCGCAGGCCCTCGGCGACCGCGTCGAGCGCGGTGGCCCGCACGCAGTGGTCGGTGGCGATGCCGACGACGTCGACCGCCTCGATGCGCCGCTGCTGCAGCCAGTCGGCCAGCCCCGCACCGCTGGGTGTGCTGCCCTCGAACCCGCTGTAGGCCGCCCGGTCGCGGCCCTTGCGGAACACCGCGTCGGAGCCCTCGACGGTGCCGGCGATCGCCGGGTGGAAGTCGGCTCCGACGGTGCCGGCCAGGCAATGCACCGGCCAGGAGTCGACGTAGTCGGGCGGGTCGCCGAAGTGTGGTCCCGGGTCCTCGTGCCAGTCCGCGGTGGCGACCACCGCGGCATACCGGTCGCGCTGCTCGAGCACCCACGAACTGATCGCCTCGGCGACCGCCGCGCCGCCGGTCACGGCCAGGGAACCGCCCTCGCAGAAGTCGTTCTGCACGTCGACGATGACCAGGGCGCGGCGGGTCAGAGGCATCCGGCAACCGTAACCCAGTCGTTGCCTGAATCAGGACCGTCGGCCCGCCCCGGTGGTCGGTGGCCGGATAACGTGAAGATCGATTAGACGTGCAATCGGACTCGGGCTTGGTAGGTTCGCGCGGGAGTTCGAGGCGTCGACCTGGAGGGAAATCCGTGCCCGCAACCTTGCTGGAGACCCAAGCCCTGACCAAGGACTTCCGCGGTTTCACCGCGGTGTCCGCGGTCGACCTGTCGGTCGCCGAGGGCTCGATCCATGCGCTGGTCGGGCCCAACGGAGCGGGCAAGACGACGCTGTTCAACCTGCTGACCGGCTTCCTGCAGCCGAGCTCGGGCACCATCCGCTACGACGGCCGCGACATCACCGGGCTGGCCCCCGAGCAGATCGTGCCGCTGGGCATCGCCCGGTCCTTCCAGATCACCAGCCTGTTCGACCAGATGACCCTGCGGGAGCACCTGGAGTTGGCGCTGGCCGGGCCGTCCGGGCTGGGGCACCGCTTCTGGCGCTCGGGCAAGGCCTTCGCGCAGTTCCGGGACCGCGCCCTGCAGGTGCTCGACCAGGTCGGGCTGGCCGACAAGGCCGAGATCGTCGCCGGCTCGCTGGCCTACGGCCAGAAGCGGGCGCTCGAACTCGCCATCGCCATCGCGCTGGACCCCCGGCTGCTGCTGCTCGACGAGCCGACCTCGGGCATGGGCATCGAGGACGTCGACCGCACCATCGCCCTGGTCAAGGAGATCGCCCAGGGACGGACCGTGGTGTTCGTCGACCACAACATGCACGTCGTGGGGTCCCTGGCCGATCGGGTGACGGTGCTGCAGCAGGGCACCGTGATCGCCGAGGGCCCCTACGAGCAGGTGCGCAACGACGAACGGGTCATCACGGCATACCTGGGGGCGCAAGCATGACCGCGGAGAACATCCTCACCGTCGAGCGGTTGTCGGCGTGGTACGGCGAGGCGCAGGCCCTGCGCGAGGTGGGCCTGGAGGTCGCCCCGGGAGAGGTCGTCACCCTGGTCGGGCGCAACGGGGCGGGCAAGACCACCCTGCTGCGCACCGTCAGGGGCCTGCACCGGCACATGTCCGGCACCGTGCGGCTGGGCCAGGCCGACGTCTCCAACCGCAGCGCCGACTGGCGCGCCAAGCGCGGGCTGGGCTGGGTGCCCGACGACCGGGGCATCTACGCGACGTTGTCGGTGGCCGAGAACCTGCTGCTGCCGCCGGTGGTCCACGAGTCGGCCTGGTCGCTGGACCGGATCTACGAGCAGTTCCCGGTGCTGCGCGAGCGACGTGACTTCCCCGGCACCCGTCTGTCCGGCGGTGAGCAGCAGATGCTGTCCATCGCGCGCGCCCTGAAGATGGGCGCCCAGGTGCTGCTGCTCGACGAGCCCAGCGAGGGCCTGGCCCCGGTCATCGTGCAGCAGATCGGCGAGATCATCCGGCAGATCAAGGCCGACGGGGCCGCCGTGCTGCTCGTCGAGCAGAACGTCAAGTTCGCATCCACCGTGGCGGACCGCCACTACCTGCTCGCTCAGGGCAGGGTCGTCGAGCATCTGACCAACGAGCAGTTCGCCGCTCGGGAGAAGGAGTTGCTGACGCACCTGGGGATGTGACCGCGCCGACCGCGGTGAGGCAGCACCATCGAAACCAGCACAGGAGAAGGACATGCGAAACAGGACCACCAAGGGCACCGTCGTACTGGCCGGTGTGACCACCCTAGGGCTGGCCGCCTGCAGCGGTGGCGCCGGTGGGCCGCAATCCAGCGGTGCCTCCAAGCTCAGCGACGACAAGGTCGTCATCGGGCTGCTCAACGACCAGTCCGGTGTCTACAAGGATCTCGCCGGCCCCAACTCCGGGGTCGCGATCAACCTGGCGATCGAGGACTACAAGGCCAAGTACGGCGACCAGGCGGTCGCCAAGAACATCGAGGTCATCCAGGCCGACCACCAGAACAAGGCCGACGTCGCCAACACCAAGGCCCAGGAGATGTACGACCGGCAGAAGGCCGACATCATCCTCGACGTGCCCAACTCGGCCGCCGCCCTGGCGGTCGCCACCCAGGCGCAGGCCAAGAAGAAGGTCTACATCAACGTCGGCGCCGGCACGATGGCGCTCACCGGCGACAAGTGCAACAAGTACACCTTCCACTGGGCGTACAACACCGAGATGCTGGCCCGCGGCACGGCGGGCCCGGTGACCCAGGAGGGCGGCAAGACCTGGGCGATCGTCTATCCGGACTACGCCTTCGGCCAGGACATGAACAAGGCCTACTCCGAGGAGGTCGTGCGCAACGGCGGCCGGGTGCTGCAGTCCATCGCCTCGCCCTTCCCGAGCGACAACTTCGCGCCGTTCGTGACCAAGGCCAGCGAGGGCAACCCGCAGGTCGTGGCCGCGATGCACGCCGGTGGTGACCTGACCAACTTCGTCAAGGCGTTCAACCAGTCGCCGCTCAAGGGCAAGGCCCAACTCGCGGTCGGGCTCTTCGGGGTCTACGACATCCGCTCGATCGGCATCGCCGACCTCGGCGGCGTCGTCTACACCGACTCGTGGTACTGGAACTTCGACGAGACCAACAAGAAGTTCGCCGACCGCTTCAAGGAGAAGACCGACCGGCGGCCCGCCTTCGGTCACGCCGGCGTCTACTCGGCGGCGCTGCAGTATCTCGAGGCGATCCAGGCGACCGGCACCGACAACTCCGACGACGTCGTCAAGAACCTCGAGGGCAAGAAGATCAACGACGTCTACCTGCGCAACGCCGAGGTCCGCG
>CAZYHR010000066.1:0-19652 GCA_964647395.1 uncultured Intrasporangiaceae bacterium
TGAAGTCGTGGAAGTCGTGCTCCTCGAACAGGCCGGCCTCCCACACGGCCGACTCGACCAGCGCCTCCGGGGTGGCCTTGCCGTACTTCGCCAGCAGCCGCTTGTCCAGCGAGCCGGCGTTGACCCCGATGCGGATCGAGACGCCGGCGGCCGCGGCCCGCCGGGCGATCTCGCCGACCTGGTCGTCGAACTGCCGGATGTTGCCCGGGTTGACCCGCACGGCCGCACACCCGGCGTCGATGGCGGCATAGACGTACTTGGGCTGGAAGTGGATGTCGGCGATGACCGGGAGCTGGCTCTTGCGGGCGATCGCCGGCAGGGCGTCGGCGTCGTCCTGGCTCGGGCAGGCGACCCGGACGATGTCGCAGCCGGCGGCGGTGAGCTCGGCGATCTGCTGCAGGGTCGCGTCGACGTCGGCGGTGAGCGTCGTGGTCATCGACTGCACGGTCACCGGCGCGTCGCCGCCGACCTCGACCTTGCCCACCCGGATCTTGCGGGAACGGCGGCGCGGGGCGATGAGCGCAGGGACGGACGGCATACCGAGGGGGACCGACATACCGCCATCATCCCTCAGTCCGGCGGCCGGACTCACCCGCGCAGCAGGATCGCGGTGAGCCAGTCGCCGTCCGGCTCGAAGGGGCGCAGGTCCCAGCCGCCCAGCAGCAACTGCTCCTGGAAGCCCACGATGGCGGCGTCCTCGCGGAACTCCGCGAACGAGTACCCGCGGTCGGCGCCGAACCCGACGGCCGCCCGGCCCTCGGGCACGAGGTGCTGGAAGAGCCGGTCGAGCACGTCGCGCCGGGTCTGCGGGGCGACGAAGGTCATGACGTTGCCGGCGCACACCACGGCATCGAACCGATCGGGTATGCCGCGGCGCGGCAGGTCGAGCGTCGCCAGGTCGTCGACCAGCCAGGTCGGGCCCGGATGGTCGTCGCGGGCAGCGGCGACCAGCACCGGGTCGACGTCGACCCCGACGACTGTGTGCCCGCAGGCGTGCAGGTGCCCGCCGATGCGGCCCGTGCCGCAGCCCGCGTCGAGCACCCGCGAGCCTCGGCCGATCATGGCGTCCACCGTGCGGGCCTCGCCGACGATGTCCTCGCCGCGCTCGGCCATGGCCCGGAACCGCTGGACGTACCACCGCGAGTGGCTCGGGTTTTCGGCGACCTTGCGTTCCCACAGGCTGGGGATCCGGTCGGCCGGCAGCCCGTCCCCGTCGAGCTCGGCGCCGGTCATCGGACCTCGATCCCGTCCGCGCGCAGCGCGTCCTTGACCTGCCCGACGGTCAGCTCGCCGAAGTGGAACACGCTCGCGGCGAGCACCGCGTCGGCGCCGGCCCGCACCGCCGGGGCGAAGTGCTCGACGGCCCCCGCGCCACCGCTGGCGATGACCGGGATGGACACGGCCGCCCGGACCGCCCGGATCAGCTCGAGGTCGAAGCCGTCCTTGGTGCCGTCGGCGTCCATCGAGTTGAGCAGGATCTCGCCGGCCCCGAGCTGCTGGGCCCGCGCGCACCAGGCGATCGCGTCCAGGTCGACTGGCGTGCGGCCCCCGTGGGTCGTCATGACGAAGTCCCCGGTCGGCCGGCCGTCGTCGTCGCGGCGGCGGCGGACGTCGGCCGACAGGACGAGCACCTGCGCGCCGAACCGGTCGGCGATCTCGCCGATGAGCTCCGGCCGGGCGATGGCGGCGGTGTTGACCCCGACCTTGTCGGCCCCGGCGCGCAGCAGCCGGTCGACATCGTCCACGCTGCGCACCCCACCTCCGACGGTCAGCGGGATGAAGACCTGCTCGGCGGTGCGGCTGACCACCTCGTAGGTCGTCTCGCGGTTGCCGCTGCTGGCGGTGACGTCGAGGAAGGTCAGCTCGTCGACGCCCTGCCGGTCGTAGGACAGGGCCAGCTCCACCGGGTCGCCGGCGTCGCGCAGGTCGGCGAAGTTGACTCCCTTGACGACCCGACCGGCGTCGACGTCGAGGCAGGCGATGACTCGGATGGCCACAGGCATGACCCAAATCTAGGCGGCTCGGCGCGCGCGCCCACACCGACCTCGCGTGGCACTCTTGTCCTTGTGCTGCGCACCCAGGCCCCCGTGCGAGCGCTGACGCCCGCCGATCGTCACGAGGCGTTGGCCCTGTGCGCACGCGATCCGGCCGCCAACGTCTTCGTCGCCGGCCGGATCGAGGAGGGAGCGCTGTTCTCGCTGCCCGGCTCGGTGCTCGGCTATCACGTCGACGGCCAGTTGCGCTCGCTGGTCTGGGCCTCGGCCAACCTCGTGCCGGTCGGGTGCGACGAGGAGGCCCTCGACGCGCTCGCCAACCGGGTGCGCCGCTGGCGCCGGCAGTGCGCCTCGATCTTCGGGCCCAGCGACCAGGTGCTCGGGCTGTGGCAGCGGCTGGAGCGCGACTGGGGACGCTGCCGGGCGATCCGCACCGAGCAACCGCTGCTGGCCGTCGCCGAGCTGTCCAGACCCTTCGACCAGGCTCCCGACCCGCGCGTGCGGGTGGCCCGCGGCGACGAGGTCGACATCGTGCTGCCCGCCGCCGCAGCGATGTTCACCGACGAGATCGGCTACCCGCCCTTCGTCGGCTCCTCCGCGGCCTACCGGACGTTGATCTCCGGGCTGATCCGCACCGGCCGGACGCTGGCCTGGATCCACGACGGCCGGTGCCTGTTCAAGGCCGACATCGGCTCGGTCGGGGTCGGCGCCGCGCAGATCCAGGGTGTCTGGCTCACCCCCGGGCTGCGCGGCCGCGGCCTGGGCAAGCCGCTGGTGGCCGCCGCCACCGCCCTCGTGCTGCGCGACCACGCGCCGCTGGCCACGCTCTACGTCAACGACTTCAACAGCCCCGCCCGGGCCACGTACGACGGCTTGGGCTACCGGCGGGTGGGCACCTTCACGACGGTCTTGCTGTAGCCATGGCACCGCCCCGGTATGCCGCGCGGCTGGCCCTGCTGGTCCTGGCGCTCTCGGCCCTGCTGGCCGGGTGCACCACCCCACCGGGGCCACCGACGCCGGGGGCACCGAGCGGCCCGACCTCGGCGACCACGACGGACCGCATCGGCGGCGACCGGGACGTCGTGGTCAACCTCTTCCAGTGGAACTGGCGCTCGGTGGCGGCCGAGTGCCCCGGCCTCGGCGCGGCCGGCTACGCCGGCGTGCAGGTGTCGCCGGCCCAGGAGCACGTCGAGGTCGTCAAGAACCCCTGGTGGGTCGACTACCAGCCGGTCTCCTACCGGCTGATCACCCGGCGCGGGGACCGCGCGGCCTACCAGTCGATGATCCAGGCCTGCCACGCCGCGGGGGTGCGCATCTATGCCGACACCGTCGTCAACCACATGGCCGGCGGCGACGGTGGGGTCGGCTTCGGCGGGTCCGCGTGGACGCACTACGACTACCCGGGCATCTACCAGACCCAGGACTTCCACCACTGCGGGCTCACCGAGGGCGACGACATTCGCGACTACCGCAGCCGCGAGCAGGTGCAGCGTTGCGAGTTGGTCAACCTCGCCGACCTCGCGACCGAATCCGACTACGTGCGAGGCAGACTCGCGGCATACCTCAACGACCTCGTCTCGCTGGGCGTGGACGGCTTCCGGGTCGACGCCGCCAAGCACCTGCCGGCCGCGGACCTGGCCAACATCCTGGGACGGGTGTCCCGACCGGTGGACGTCTACCAGGAGGTCATCGACAAGGGCGGCGAGCCGATCTCGATGACCGAGTACACCGGCTCGGGCAAGGTGCTCGTCTTCACCTACGGCGACCAGGTCGGCTCGGCGTTCCAGTGGGGCAGCATCGCCGGGCTGCGCCGGCTCGCCGGCGCCGTGGACGGCACCAAGGCGCGGGTCTTCCTCGACAACCACGACACCCAGCGTCACGGCGGGGCGCAGGTGCTGACCTTCAAGCAGCCCCGGTTGTACGCGTTGGCAACGGTTTTCATGCTCGCCTGGCCCTACGGCGAGCCGATCGTCATGTCGTCCTACGACTTCACCGATCCCGACGCCGGGCCGCCGTCGGTCGACGACCGGGGCACGACCAAGGACACCAGCTGCGGCCAGGACGGCTGGCAGTGCGAGCACCGGTGGCAGTCGACGGTCGGCATGGTCGGCTTCCACAACACCGTCAAGGGCACCGGGGTGGACCGCTGGTGGGACGACGGCGCCAACGCCGTCGCCTTCGCCCGCGGCGACCGGGGCTACGTCGTGGTCAACAACGTGACGAGCCCGCTCGCCGGGCGCTCGTTCGAGACCGGTCTGCCGCCCGGCGCCTACTGCGACGTGGTGCACGGCGCGCTCACCGGCGGTCGGTGTTCCGGCCCGACGATCACCGTCGCGCCGGGCGGTTGGTTCACCGCCGACGTCGGCCCGCTGGACGCGGTCGCCATCCACGTCGGGGCGCGGGTCGGCTGACCGGGGCCGCCCCAGCCGGTCAGTAGAGCGCCTCCCGGCCGCCGTAGGAGTCGATCTGGCGGGCCTCGATCTGCTCGACCGTGCCGGTGAGCGGGACCGCCCGGCCCTCGGCGCGCAGCGCGCGGGCGGTGGCCGAGACGTCGGCGGCGTCCGCGGGCCGCCAGGTCTCGGGGTGCCAGGCCTGGGCCCGGACCAGCGACTTCGCGCAGTGCCCGAAGACCTCCTCGACCTCGACCACGAGCGCCAGCACCGGACGCCGCCCCTGGACGGCGAGGGCGTCGAACCACGGTGCGGCGCTGACCAACCGGGCCCGGCCGTTGACCCGCAGCGTGTCCGAGCGGCCCGGCACGACGAAGACCAGGCCGACGTGCGGGTTGACCAGGATGTTGCGGTAGCCGTCGACCCGCCGGTTGCCGGGCCGCTCGGCGATGGCCAGGGTGCGGTCGTCCAGGACGTGCACCAGGGTGCCCGCCGGGTCGCCCTTGGGCGAGGCGTCGCACCGGCCGTCGGCGTCGCTGGTGGCGACGAAGCACAGGCGCGCCGCGGCCAGGAATCCCCGATCGGCCTCGTCGAGGCCGGGGCGCACCTTGTCGCGGGTGCGTGGCACCGGCAGGCCGATGATCCGCTCGAGCTCCTGGACGGTCGTCACGGTGCTGCCGGCGGGCTCGGTGCCGGTCCGCGGCTCGATCACGACGATGCCCCGTCCGCCAGGGCCCGCCGACCGACGCCGGTCGGCTCGCGCCGGTCGGCGAGCCGGGCTCGGCGCTCGCGGTGGACGGCCGGCCGGATCTCGACACCAGTCATGCCACCACTAAACAGCACGACCCGGCCGCGGGTGCCGTACCGCACCGACGGGCGCCCCCCGCTCGACCCTGGCCGCGGGACGACGCCCAGCGGGCGGCATCCGGGCGGATATCCTGCCCGCGAACCCCGAAGGAGAGATCTGTGACCGTCCTGCGCATGTCCTCGCTGTTCCTGCGGACCCTCCGCGAGGACCCCGCCGACGCCGAGGTGCCCAGCCACAAGCTGCTCGTCCGGGCCGGCTACATCCGCCGGGTCAGCCCGGGCATCTACACCTGGCTGCCGCTGGGCCTGCGGGTGCTGGGCAACGTCGAGCGGATCGTCCGCGAGGAGATGGACCAGATCAGCCAGGAGCTGCTGTTCCCGGCGCTGCTGCCGCGCGAGCCCTACGAGGCCAGCGGCCGGTGGACCGAGTACGGCGACAACATCTTCCGGCTCAAGGACCGCAAGCAGGCCGACTACCTGCTCGGGCCGACCCACGAGGAGCTGTTCACGCTGACCGTCAAGGACATGTTCAGCTCCTACAAGGATCTGCCGATCAACCTCTACCAGATCCAGATCAAGTACCGCGACGAGGCGCGGCCGCGGGCCGGGCTGTTGCGCGGTCGCGAGTTCATCATGAAGGACTCCTACAGCTTCGACATCGACGAGGCCGGGCTGGAGAAGTCGTATGCCGCGCACCGCGACGCCTACATCAAGATCTTCGACCGGCTGGGCTTCCACTACGTCATCGTCCAGGCGATGGCCGGGGCGATGGGGGGCAGCAAGAGCGAGGAGTTCCTGGCCACCGCGGAGAACGGCGAGGACACCTATGTCCGGTGCGACTCGTGCGGCTACGCCGCCAATGTCGAGGCGGTCCGGGTCACCGCCCCGGAGCCGCTCGACTGGACCGGTCGGCCGCCCGCGCAGGTCATCGACACCCCGGGCACCCCGACCATCGAGAGCCTCGTCGACTTCGTCAACGCGGCGCACCCGCGGGAGGGCGCGCCGTGGGGCGCCGCCGACACGCTCAAGAACGTCGTCGTCCTGCTGCGCCACCCCGACGGCACCCGCGAGCCGCTGGTCGTCGGCCTGCCCGGTGATCGCGAGGTCGACGAGCGGCGCCTGGCCGCCCAGGTCGAGCCGGCCGTCGTCGAGCCGTTCGACGAGGCGCAGTTCGCCCGGCACCCGGGTCTGGTGCGGGGCTACATCGGTCCCGCCGCGCTCGGCGCCGGGTCGGCCACCGGCATCCGCTATCTGGTCGACCCCCGGGTCGTCGCCGGGACCACCTGGGTCACCGGGGCCGACGAGCCGGGCCGGCACGTCATCGGCCTGGTCGCCGGTCGTGACTTCACCCCGGACGGCACCATCGAGGCGGCCGAGGTGCGGGTGGGCGACCGGTGCCCGTCGTGCGGGCAGGGCGACGGGCTGCAGGCCGCGCGCGGCATCGAGATGGGGCACATCTTCCAGTTGGGCACCAAGTACGCGCAGGCCCTGGACCTGCGGGTCCTCGACGAGCACGGCAAGCTGCGCACCGTCGTCATGGGTTCCTACGGCGTCGGTGTCTCGCGCGCCGTCGCCTGCATCGCCGAGGGCAACCACGACGAGGCCGGGCTGATCTGGCCCCGCGAGATCAGCCCGGCAGACGTGCACGTCGTCGCGACCGGCAAGGACGAATCCGTCTTCGTCGCAGCCGAATCCCTGGTCCGCGAGCTGTCGGCCGCCGGGGTGTCCTCGATCCTCGACGACCGGCGCGGGGTGTCGCCGGGGGTGAAGTTCAAGGACTCCGAACTGCTCGGGGTGCCGACCATCGTCGTCGTCGGCCGCGGCCTGGCCGACGGTTCGATCGAGATCAAGGACCGGCGCAGCGGGCAACGGCGTGAGGTGCACGTCGACGACGCCGCCGCCCAGGTGCTGCGCGAGGTGCGGGGCGGGCGGTGACGCCCGGGAGGGCGGCATACCCGATCGAGGTGCTCGTGCTCGGCGGGGTGGGACTGGACACGATCATCCGGGTGCCGGTGCTGCCGCTGCCGCTGGTCGACACGCTCCACGTGCCGTCGACCCATCGCTACGCCGGGCACTCCGGCAGCGGGTGGGCGCTGTCGCTGCACGCCCTCGGCGTGCGGACCCATCTGCTCGACCTCGTCGGCGGGGACGTCGAGGGAGCGGTCGTCCGCCAACTGTTCACCGCCGCCGGGCTGCCCTTCACCGGGGTGGTCGTGCCCGAGGGCACCAAGCGCAGCGTCAACCTCGTCGCCGACGACGGGACGCGGATGTCCTTGCACGACGGGCGTGCCCAACGACTGCACGACCGCGACCGGCGCTGCCACGAGGGGCTGCTCGAGCGGTCGGGGCACGTCCACGTGACGATCAACGACTGGACCCGGGTGGCGATGCGCGACGCGGTCGCGCGTGGCCGGACCGTGTCGACCGACCTCAACGACTGGGACGGGCGCAACCCCTACCACGAGGAGTTCGGGTATGCCGCCGACCTCGTCCTGCTCTCGACGGTCGCCCTCGACGACGTGGTCGGGACCGTGGGGCGGCTGTTCGAGCGGGGTCGCGCGCAGTGCATCGTCACGACGTCGGGGGCGGTCGGTTCGACGGTCTGGCGACGTGGCGCGGAGCCGGTGTCGGTGTCCGCACTGACGCCGCCCGGGCCGGTGGTCGACGCCAACGGGGCCGGCGACGCCTTCGGCGCCGGGTTCGTCGCCGCCTGGCTCACCGGGGCCGACGACCGCACCTGCGCGCGGTGGGGCAGTGCCGCGGGCGCCCATGCCTGCACCGTCCCCGGCACCAACGCCGACCCCGTCGACCGGGAGCGGTTGCTCGCGCTGCTGGGGTGAGGGGACGCTGCTGGCGTCGCTCCGGTCCCGACCGAGCCCCTCAGTCCCACCACAGGTGCCAGTGGCGCTCCCGCAGCAGATCGGCGTAGGCGGCGAGGGTCCCGGCCCCCTGGTCGATGTTGTCCGGGCACAGGGCGTAGTGCTCGCGGGCCAGCAGCGACCGCTGGGCGGCCGAGGTCGGGGGAGCGGTGACGTCGAGGGTGAGCAGATCGAAGCCGACGCCGGTCAGGACCGCCCCGAAGCGGCTCTCCCAGGACCGCAGGACGGTCGTCACCTCGGCGCCGTACAGGTCGTGATTGGCCGGCCCGAGCCAGCCCAGGCGCCAGGGGACGTCGGCCGGGCGCCGCGCCGGCACCAGGGTGATCCGGGAGACCCGTTGTGGCACGACGATGGTGAGCTGGCCGGGATCGGTGCCACTGGCAAGACCGGCCCAGCTGCCCCGCCAGGCGCGGTCCGGGTCGAGGCCCCCGTCCCGGGTCAGTCGGCGCAGCAGCGCCTCGGCGTCGCCGGGCTGCCCGGGCTCGGCGACGACCTCGGCGTCCAGCGGGCTGCCGGCCTCCGCCGGCGGATCGAGCACCGGCCACAGGCCGGTGTCGGGGAAGCTGGTCACCAGCTGTCGCCACAGCTCGAGGTGGTCGCCCGGCTCGCTGACCCAGGCCACCGGCGCGCTGGGATCGTCGTCCCGGCAGAGCAGCCCGCCGGGCGGCAGGTCGAGGTCGTCGAGGCGGTGCAGATCGCCGTCGCCGGGCGCCCGGATGACGACCGGCAGCAACGGCGCCCCGGGGCTCGCACCGACTGGGAGCGGGTGCCCAGCGACGGGCCCGTCGCCGTCCGGAGCGGGCCCGGGGTCCTGGCCCGGGTGCCGCCGGAAGATGTCGAACAACCCCATGTCGCCCTCCTGTCCGCGGCGAGTGTAGCCAGCGGCCCCCGGATGCCGCCGACGTCCGGCTGTCGCTGGTTCGCCGGTTGGGCCGGGTTCGCCAGCGGGACGGGCGGTTCCCGGGGCGGCCGCCGTCGGCGGTAGGGTGCCGCCCGTGCCAGATTCGCCCAGCGGCCCCACCGACCCCACGGTGCCCACCGACCCCACGGCGCCGGTCGGGCCGGTCGACGCGGTGATCTTCGACTGGGGCGGCACGCTCACCCCGTGGCACACGGTCGACATGCTCGAGCAGTGGGCCGTCTTCGTGCGCGCCATGGGTGCGGTCGCCGACTCGGCCGACGAGCTGGCCGCTGCGGTGCTGCGAGCCGAGGACGACGCCTGGCGGCTCGGCCGCGAGCAGGGGCGCAGCGCGCGGCTCGACGAGATCCTCGCGGTGGCCGGGCTCGACCCGGCCGGCGCGGCGGTCCGGTCCGGCCTCGTGGCCTACCGGGAGTTCTGGGAGCCGCACACGATCACCCACCCGGCGATCGCCGGACTGTGGGGACTCTTGCGCGCCAACGGGATCCGCATCGGGGTGCTGTCCAACACGATCTGGACCCGCGACTACCACCGCGGCCTGTTCGACCGGGACGGCGTGCTGCAGCTGGTCGATGGTGACGTGTATTCGAGCGAGACGCCGTGGGTCAAGCCGCGCGCGGAGATCTTCCGGGCCGCCGCCGAGGCGGTCGGGGTGCCGCCGGCCCGGTGCGTCTATGTCGGCGACCGGTCCTACGAGGACGTGCACGGGCCGCAGTCCGCCGGGATCCGGGCGATCTGGATCCCGCACAGCGACATCCCGGAGAGCCAGCAGGTCTCGCACCAGGCGACGCCGGACGCCATCGCCCACGAGCTCGGCGACATCGCCGAGATCGTGCTGGCCTGGCGAGCGGGGCGTCCCACGCCCCCCAGAGCGCTGACCCTGCATGCCTGACAGCGCGACGACGATCGCCCTGCTGGCCGCCGCCGGTCTGCTGGCGGGCTGGGTCGACGCCGTGGTCGGCGGCGGCGGGCTGATCCAGCTGCCGGCGCTGCTGCTTGGCTTCCCCGGCGCGACCCCGGCCCAACTGCTCGCGACGAACAAGCTGGGCTCGATCTGCGGCACGTCGGTCAGCGCCGCGACCTATGCGCGACGGGTGCGACCGGACCTGCGCACCGCCGCCTCGATCGCCGGGCTGGCCTATCTGGGTTCGGTCGGCGGCGCGTTCATCGGTCTGCACATCCCCAAGAGCGCGTTCAACCCGATCATCCTGGTCATGCTCGTCGTCGTCGGCGCCTACACGGTGCTCAAGCCCGACCTCGGGTCGGTGACCGCCCTGCGGCACTCCGGGGCGCGGCATACCGGGTTGGCCGCGGTGACCGGCCTGGTCATCGGATGCTACGACGGGGCGCTCGGGCCGGGCACCGGGTCGTTCTTCGTGTTCGCGCTGGTCGGGCTGCTCGGCTATGCGTTCCTCGAGGCGAGCGCCAAGGCCAAGATCGCCAACTTCGCGACCAATCTCGGCGCGCTGACCGTGTTCGTCCCACAGGGCGCGGTCATCTGGCAGATCGGGCTGGTCATGGGCGCGGGCAACCTGGTCGGCGGCTATCTCGGCGCGCGCACCGCGGTGCGGCTCGGCAGCCGCTTCGTCCGGGGGGTGTTCGTCGTCGTCGTCGGGTCGTTCGTCGTGCGGATCGGCGGCTCGCTGCTCGGGCTCTGGAGCTGAGCGGCGCGCCTCGGGTGCCCCTGGCGCGCGGTATGCCGCCCGCTCACCGGAGCGGCGCCGGGCGGCCGCCGCCGCGCCGGGCTGGCACAGTTGGACCATGCGGTCCTATTGCGCGGTCTATGTCGACGTCGGCTATCTGCTGTCGTCGGCGGCGACCCGGGTGACCGGCAGTTCGCTGCGCCGCGGCATCCAGATCGACCACGTCGAGCTGGTCGAGCGCATCGTCGGTGCGGTCGAGGCGGACAGCGGTCTGCCGATGCTGCGGCTGCACTGGTACGACTCGGGAGCGCGCCCGGGCGGCATGCCCGACCTGCTGCAGGAGCAGATCGGGCTGCTGCCCCGGGTCAAGCTGCGCCTGGGTCGGCTGTCGTTCAGCGGCGAGCAGAAGGGCGTGGACCTGCGGATCGGGCTGGACCTGGTCACCCACGGACGGCACCGGGTGGCCGACGTCTTCTACCTGGTCTCCGGTGATGACGACCTCACCGAGGCGGTCGAGGAGGCCCAGGGGCACGGCATCCAGGTCGTGCTGCTCGCGGTGCCCGGGCCGGACGGACGGGCGCACAGCGTCGCCAAGCACCTGCAGCGGGCCGCCGACGGGCTGGTCGTGCTGGACAGCGAGATCCTCGACTCGACGGTGCGCCCGATGGCGATCCCGGCCGCGCTGCTGCCGTCGGCGCCTTCGGGCGAGGGCGCGCCGGGCGAGGGGGCCGCGGACGAGGCGGGGGCGCCGGACGAGGTCGGGCCGGGCGAGGTCGGGCCGGGCGAGGTCGGGCCGGGCGATGTCGGGCCGGGCGATGTCGGGCCGGGGGAGGTCGGGCCGGGGGAGGCGACCCCGGGTGCGGTCGCCCGGGGCGGCGGGGACGGCACCCCCGCGGAACAGGCCGACGCGCCGCCGTCGGAGCCGGGCGTCGCGAGCGCGCCTCCCGCCCGGTCGCAGCCACCAGCCGCCGCCGAGCCGGCCGGCCGGCCGGTCGACGGAGCCGAGCTGCAGCGGGTCGAGCTCCCGCCCGCCGAGGTCGACCAGCCGGACCCGGCGAGCGGCGACGAGGGGGAGTCGGCCTCGGCCCCGCCGTCGCCGTCGATCTTCGCGCGGCGCAGGGCCACGACGGTCGTGCCCCCGACACCTGCGGTGGCCCCCGCAGCGGTGCCGGTGTCTGCCGTCGGCGGCATCACCCCGGTGCTCATCGACCGGATCGCCAAACAGGTCGTCGCCTCCTGGTGCAGCAGCGCCACCCCCCAGTTGCTCGTCGAGTTGCGCCAGGACCAGCCCACCATCCCGCACGAGCTGGACCGCGCGCTGCTGGTCGACCTGTCGACGATCAGTGGCGTGGACGAGCTGGACAACGCGACCCGGCACGCCGTGCGCGAACGCTTCTGGCACCACGTGGGCCGGGTGCGGATGCGCTGACCCGGTCGGGGCGCGCGGACGGCATACGGCGAGGTTGGCCCGTGCCCGGCGGCGGCCCGCGGGCTCACCGGAGATGCTGTCCGGGACTCAGGGCTGCCGCACAGGGTGCCCTCAGGTCGACATCCGACCCTCGTCCTCATGAGCGCAGCGACCCCTGACCCGCGAGGCCCGGGCGGGCACCGTCACCCCGCCGCGGGCAACCCGCCTCGGCGGGCGGCCCACCCCACCGTGGTGGCGCGATGCCGCAGGGGGCGTCACCTGGCTGACCCTGCTGGTCGTCCTGGCCCTGTGGGTGCGCAACGGCGGGCTGCAGCAACTGGCCAGCGTCGCCGGGGCGCTCACCACCCTCGGCCGGCTGACCGGCCTGGTCGCCCAGTTGCTGCTCGTGCAGGTGCTGCTCATGGCCCGGATCCCGCTGGTCGAGCGCTCCTACGGCCAGCACGAGCTGGCCCGGCGGCACCGGCTGGTCGGCTGCTGGTCCGCGAGCCTGCTGGGTGCGCACCTCCTGCTCATCTGGCTCGGGTATGCCGCCGGCTCGGCTCTCGGGCTCTGGGGCACCCTGGCCGACCTGGTGCTCAACGACCCGGGCATGCTCCTGGCGGTCGCCGGCACCGCGGCCCTGGTCCTGGTTGTCGTGACCTCGGGCCGCCGGGCCCGGGCCCGGCTGCGCTACGAGTCCTGGCACCTGCTGCATCTCTACGCCTACCTCGGCGTCGGCCTGGCCCTGCCGCACCAGCTGTGGACCGGTCAGGACTTCGTCGGCAACCTCGCCGCCACCGTCTTCTGGTGGGGCCTGTGGGGGGCAGCGCTGGGGTCGGTGCTCGTCTGGCGGCTCGGCCGGCCGGTCTATCGGACGCTGCGGCACCGGCCCGTCGTCAGCCGGGTCTACCCCGAGTCGCCGGGGGTGACCACCGTCGTCGTCACCGGGCGCGACCTGCACCGGCTACCGGCGGCGGCCGGCCAGTTCTTCCAGTGGCGCTTCCTCGACAACCCCGGCGCCTCCCGGGCGCACCCCTACTCGTTGTCCGCCGCCCCGGACGGCCGGTCGCTGCGGATCACGGTGGCCCACCTGGGTGACGGCTCGGCCGGCGCGGCCCACCTGCGCGTCGGGTCCCGGGCCGTCATCGAAGGCCCCTACGGGCGGCTGCACGCCGGGGTGCGGACCCGCGCCAAGGTGCTGCTCATCGCCGGCGGCATCGGGATCACCCCGATGCGGGCCCTGCTCGAGGAACTGCCGCAAGCCCCCGGTGACGTCACGCTGGTGCACCGGGTCCGGGACACCCGCGGTCTCGTCTTCGCCGACGAGCTGGCCCGCCTGGCGGCCGAACGCGGAGCTCGGGTGCGCACCGTCCTGGGTCCGCGCGCGACCTCGCGGCCCAGCTGGCTGCCCGCCGGTGCCGAACACCTCACCGACCTCGAGGCGCTGCGGCAACTGGTCCCCGACCTGGCCGAGCACGACGTGTTCGTCTGTGGTGACGTCGAGTGGATGGACCTGGTCGCCGCCGCCTGCCGAGCCGGTGGGGTGCCCGACGGGCACATCCACCGGGAGCGCTTCGCCTACTGATCGACCACACGCACCCCGACCACGCTGTCCGACAGGGAAACTCCCATGCGCCGCATCGTCATCTGGCTGCTCTCGACCAGCTCCACACTGGTGCTGCTGTTCAGCTATCACACGTCCACCTCGAGCACCGCAGCCCCCTCGACGGTGGTGGCCACCGGACCGGCGGCCGGTGCCGGCTCCGCCGCCGCGACGTCCGGCGACACGCTCGCGGGTGGCAGCGCCGGTGGCACGACGACAGGTGACACGGCGACAGGTGGCACGGCGACAGGTGGCACGGCGACAGGTGGCACGACGACAGGTGGCAGCACGGCCGGTGGCACCCGGTATGCCGGCGCCGTCGTCCCCACCCGCTTCGGCAACGTCCAGGTCCAGATCACCGTGGCCGACCACCGGATCACCTCGGCCGGCGTGCTGCAGATCCCCGACCGGGACCGCAAGGACGTGCAGATCAACAACCGCGCCGTGCCGATCCTCAACCAGGCGGCGGTCGCCGCGCAGAGCGCCGACCTCGACATGGTCTCCGGCGCCACGATCACCTCGCTGGCCTACCGCACCTCGCTGCAGTCGGCCATCGACCAGGCCCACCTCTGAGCCGACACCGCCGACCACCGACGAACCCGCACCGACACCCCCGACGAGGCACCGACGATGAGCCGCAGAGCCTGGATCGAGCAGCACATGGGCATGCCGATGAGCATTCACCTGCGCGGCACCGACCTCGACGGTGCGCCGGTCACCCGAGCCGTCGCCGCGGCATACCAGGAACTCGCCCGGATGGACCGGGTCTTCTCCACCTGGCAGCCCGACTCCCAGGTGAGCCGGCTGCGCCGGGGCGAACTGGCCGTGACCGACTGCGATGTGCTCGTCGCGCAGGCTCAGCAGCTCGGGCAGGAGGCGCGACGGCGCACCGCCGGGGCCTTCACGACGTGGCTGCCGGACCGTGACGGCGTGGTCCGCTTCGACCCGACCGGGCTGGTCCAGGGGTGGGCGGTGCAGCGGGCCGGTGCCGAACTGGCCGGGCTGGCCGGGATCTCCTGGTGCATCAACGCCGGCGGCGACGTGCTCGCCGGGCGGCACGCCCACGTGCCGCCGGTCGGCGCCGACGCTGCGGCGTGGCGGGTCGGCGTCGAGGACCCCAGCGACCGCACCCGGGTCGTCCGGGTCGTTCCCCTGGTGCGCGGAGGGGTGGCCACCTCGGGCACCGCTGCCCGGAGGGCGCACCTGGTCGATCCGGGCACCGGGCGCCCGGTCGACCGGCGAGGGTCGACGACCGTCGTGGGACCGGACCTGCTGTGGGCCGATATCTGGGCCACCGCGCTGTTCGTCGGGGGCTCCCGCACCCGTGCGGCCTTCGCCGGCGCCGGTGACTATCGCAGCGTGGACCTGCCAGCGGGCCGCTCGAGTGGGCCGGTGAACTGCTGATCCGGTGCCGGACCGCGCAGCTCAGCCCGACATCGCCTTGCAGATCTGCACCATGAGGCTGACCCACCCGGGGTCGTCCGGACGTTCCAGGGCGTTGTCGACGGCCCGGACGATCGCCCAGGCCCGGGCCCGCGTCTGATCCAGTCCGGCTGTCTCGCAGACGATCTCGATGCGCCGACGAAGGACCCACCGCACCTGCGCGCCGCGGCCGAGTTCGTCGGTGCGGTTCCACAGCAGCGGGGCCGGCTCGGCGGCCGGGTCACCCGAGTGGGGCTTGGGATCGATCGCCAGCCAGGGCTCCCGCCCGGCCGCCAGCACGTTGGCGTAGTGCAGGTCGGTGTGCAGCAGCCGGTGGTCGGCCTCGGCCACCGTGGCGAGGTCGGTGACCAACGTCCGCGCCTGCGCGACGAACCGGCGCGGCACCGGCCCGTGGGTGGCCGTCGCCGCCACCTCGAGGTCGGCCCGCTGCCGGGCCAGGTAGGCCGCCAGCCGCGGGACCTGCGGCAGCGGCGCCACATGCAGCCGGGCCAGCAACGAGCCGACGATCTCGCAGGCGCGGTCGTCGCCGACGTGGCCCAGGTCGGTCGTCGCGTCGAGGCGCTCGAGCAGCAGGGCCCACCGGGCGGGTTCGGCTCGCAGCAGCCGCACGGCGCCGTCACCGGCCCAGCGGCGCAGCGCCAGGTGCTCGGTCGCCGCCTCGACGTGCGGCCAGGTCACCTTGAGCACCGCCGGGCAGTGCTGCGCGCCGAGCACCGGCAGCGCCAGGGCGCAGACCCCGTGACCGGCCGGGCCGTCGGGGATCAGGCCCCACTCGGCGAGCAGGCCGTCGACCAGGCTGGGAAGCCGACGCAGCCAGGCGTCGCCGTCGACCCCCTCGGGCCCGAGCAGCCGGTCCGCGGGGCGGCCGGCGACCAGCGCGGCTAGACCCGCCGGTGGCCGGCCGTCGGTCACGGCGCGCCCGATCGGCGCGGGGCGGTCACCGCACGAGGCCGGGCAGCGCCGGCACCGGGACTCCGTTGACGGCCGCGAGCAGCACCGCCTCGGATTGCAGGCGGGCCACCTCGATCGCGGCGCGCGACCCCTCGGGCAGTACCTCGACCGGCCGCAAGCCCTGCTCGACCAGCACGCCGAGCACGGTGCGCACCAGCGACTGCGGGTCGAGCCCCGGCGGCACCGCCCGGGCCACCGGACCGGCCGGGCCGGCGATCGCCGCGAGGCGGCGTTCGCGCGCCCGCAGGGTCCCCAGGGTGTCCAGCAGCGGGCGCCGGGCCGCGGCGGGCAGGCGGGCCGCCGCGACCTCCACCCCGTAGGCCGCCGCCCGGGTCCCCGCGACCAACTCGGTCGCGACCTCGACCGGCAGGGGATCGGCGGCCGGCCAGACCACCCCGCTGCCCAGCAGCGCCGCGGTCGCCGTGTCATGGACGGCCACGGCGACCAGCACGGTGCGCTGCGCCACCGCCCCGACCCACCCGGTCAGGTCCGCGGCCGCCTCGGAGTGGGCCAGCGCGGCACGGTCGCCGCCGCGCGGCGTCGACCCAGGAGCCGCCCCGGTGGGTCTGGCGGGGGTCCCGGTGGGCACCGCAGCCGAAGCGGTGGGCCCGGCAGCCGGGGTGGTGGCGGCCGCCGTCGTGACGGTGGGTGCCGAGCGGCTGTCCGGGACCCCGCCGGCGCGCAACACCTGCAGCAGCGTCTCGGCCTGGACCAGATGCCGCGCCGCGACCTCGCCCTGCCCGGGCACGGCCGCTGCCAGTGCCGCGAGTTCGACGGCCCGCCGGCGCGCGGCCACGAGCAGGGCCTCGTCCGGGATCGAGCGGCGCGGCACGAAGGGGACCGGTGGCGCATCGTCCTCCAGACGCAGCCGGCAGCCGCCGAGCAGCACCACCCCGCCGAGCGCCGCCAGCCGCCCGCTCAGCGCCAACACCTGCCGGCGGGAGGCGGGGACGGGAGACACCCGCCGATGATCGCAGAAGCGCCCCCGCGCGCCGCGGCGGCCCGCCAGGACGGAGTTTCCCGCGACAGTCACCGTGGGCGAACTCCACCCCGACCGGCCGCGGCGGCCAGATCACCCGCGAACGTTCCAGGCAACCGTTTTCACGGTGGCCTGCGGGTGCTCGGCGGTGTGGGACCGGGCGAGGGGGCCGGGTGGCCGGGGCGATCGGCGTGCCGGGTCGGTGCCGCGGGTTACAGTGATAGTCGGTCAGCGCCGCCCGGGGGCTCCCCGGGTGACCGTGGGTATTCGAGAAGAGCAGGAGGTGAGCCGCGTGCAGGCTGGACACATCCGCTCGATCGTCGAGGATCCCCTGGCAGCCGCGGGTTTCGTCGTCGAGGACGTCGGCGTCACCGCCGCCGGCCGCCGGTCGGTGGTCCGGGTCGCCGTCGACCGCGACCTGGCCGCCCTGTCGCCCGACGACGGCCGCAGCGTCGTCGCGCCGCTCTCGCTCGACGAGGTCGCCGACGCCACCCGGGTGGTCAACGAGGCGCTCGACGCCGACCCGGGCCTGGGCAACGCCCCCTACGTCCTGGAGGTCAGCTCCCCGGGCGTCGACCGGCCGCTGACCCGGGCCCGGCACTTCCGCCGCAACGTCGGGCGCCTCGTGCGCCTGACCCGCACCGACGACACGACGCTCGAGGGCCGGCTGGTCGAGGCGACCGCGGACCAGCTCACCGTGCTGCCGGTCGACGGCGGCGAGCAGCGCATCCCGGCCGATGCGGTCCGCGCGGCCCGCGTGCAGGTGGAGTTCGGCCGGATCGACGCGGACCCGGCCGAGGACCCGGCCGAGGACGACCTCGACGAGGAGGACTGATGGACATCGACCTGGCGGCCCTGCGCGCACTGGAACGCGAGCGCGACATCAGCCTCGACCAGCTGATCCCGGCCATCGAGCAGGCGATGCTCGTCGCCTATCACCGCACCGAGGGCTCCTTCAAGCAGGCCCGCGTCGAACTGGACCGCAAGACCGGCCACGTCGTCGTCTGGGCCCGCGAGGAGGGCCCGCTCATCCCGGCGACCGAGGAGGGCGAGCGACCGACCCGCGGCGAGCCCGGGCCCGAATTCGACGACACCCCCGAGGGTTTCGGCCGGGTGGCGGCCGCCACCGCCCGGCAGGTCATCGTCCAGCGGCTGCGCGACCTCGAGGACGAGGCGATCCTCGGCGACTTCAAAGGCCGGGAGGGCGACATCGTCTCGGGAGTCATCCAGCAGTCCGCCGACCCGCGCAACGTGCTGGTCGACTTCGGCTCGGTCGAGGGCCAGCTGCCGGCGGCCGAGCAGGTGCCCGGCGAGGTCTATCGGCACGGCGACCGGATCCGCTGCTACGTCGTCAGCGTCAAGCGCGGGCTCAAAGGCCCGCAGATCGGGCTCTCGCGCACCCATCCCAACCTGGTCAGGGCGCTGTTCAAGCTCGAGGTGCCCGAGATCGCCGACGGCACAGTCGAGATCGCGGCGATGATCCGCGAGGCGGGCCACCGCACCAAGATCGCCGTCCGGGCCAAGGTCCCCGGAGTCAACGCCAAGGGCGCCTGCATCGGCCCGATGGGGGCCCGGGTGCGCGCCGTGATGAACGAGCTCGGCGGGGAGAAGATCGACATCGTCGACTACTCCGAGGATCCCCGGGAGTTCGTCGCCGCGGCCCTGTCGCCCGCCAAGGTGCTGTCGGTCCACGTCGTCGACCCGCAACTGCGCGCGGCTCGGGCGATCGTGCCGGACGACCAGCTCTCGCTGTCGATCGGCAAGGGGGGCCAGAACGCCCGGCTGGGGGCCAAGCTCACAGGCTGGCGCATCGACATCAAGCCGGACACCGCCCCCGACGCGGCCCCCGGCGCGGACGGCGACGGCGCGGCCGGCCCCGATCGTCCGGCCGAGCGCTGAGCCGCTGCGCCGCCGAGACGCGGTAGACTCGTGCCGACCGACCGGTCTGGACTCCGGACGACGACCCCCACCCGCACCTGCATCGGGTGTCGTCGCCCGGATAGCTGGTCGGCCCTCGTGCGAGTGGTCGCGACACGGCAGGACCCGGGCCCAGCCCTGGTGGTGCCGGACCCGCGGCGCCGGCTCCCGGGGCGTGGCGCCTGGCTGCACCCGGTCACCGACTGCTTCGAGTATGCCGTCCGGCGACGGGCGTTCGGGCGGGCCCTGCGACTGCAGGCACCTCCGGACACCAGCGCCCTGGCGGCCTACCTGCTGGCCCACTCGAGCGAGACACCCGAAGTCCGACACCCAGAAGGCGGGTTCGAACGCTGATGAGCACCCGATGAGCACTCTGCAATGAGCAGACCCCAGCACTAGCACGGCCCACACCTGTCCCGGTGCGGGCCGACAGACAGGAGAAACGTGGCAAAGGTCCGTGTGAGCGCGCTCGCCAAAGAGCTCGGCACCGACAGCAAGGCCCTCCTCGCGCATCTGAACGCGATGGGCGAATACGTCAAGTCGGCGTCCTCGACGATCGAGGCGCCGGTCGTTCGCAAGGTCATGGAGACCTTCCCCAAGCCGGAGCAGGCCCCCGCCAAGGCCACTCGCCCGGCGGCCCGGCCGGCCGCCGCCCCGGCCGCCCCGACGACGCCGGCCCCCGCTGCCTCCGCACCCGCCCCGGCGGCTGCCGCGCAGCC
>CAZYHR010000067.1:0-4056 GCA_964647395.1 uncultured Intrasporangiaceae bacterium
GGCGAGTTGCGGCTGGTCGGCGCGACGACCCTCGACGAATACCGCAAGCACATCGAGAAGGACCCCGCGCTGGAGCGGCGCTTCCAGCAGGTCTACGTCGGCGAGCCATCGGTCGAGGACACCATCGCGATCCTGCGTGGGCTCAAGGAGCGTTACGAGGCCCACCACAAGGTCGAGATCGAGGACTCCGCGCTGGTCGCGGCGGCCGCGCTGTCCGACCGCTACATCACCGACCGGCAGCTGCCGGACAAGGCCATCGACCTGGTCGACGAGGCGGCCTCGCGGCTGCGCATGGAGATCGATTCCTCGCCGGTCGAGATCGACGCGCTGCAGCGGCAGGTCGACCGGATGCGGATGGAGGAGTTGCACCTCGCGCGCGAGACCGACGCGGCCTCGCAGGAGCGGCTCGAGCGGTTGCGCGCCGACCTGGCCGACCGCACCGAGGAGCTCGCCGCGCTCAACGCCCGGTGGGAGGCGGAGAAGTCCGGCCTCAACAAGGTCGGTGAACTCAAGGCGCGGCTGGACGACCTGCGCACCCAGGCCGACCGGCTGCAGCGCGAGGGCGACTACGAGAAGGCCTCGCGGCTGCTCTACGGCGAGATCCCGGCGCTGGAGAAGCAGTTGGCCCAGGCCGACCTGTCCGAGGACGCGGCCCGCGCCGCAGGTGAGGTCATGGTCAAGGACCGGGTCGGTGCCGACGACATCGCCGAGGTCATCTCGGCGTGGACCGGCATCCCGGCCGGCCGGCTGCTGCAGGGCGAGACCGAGAAGCTGCTGCACATGGAGCAGCTCATCGGGGCCCGGCTCATCGGCCAGTCCGAGGCGGTCCGAGCCGTGTCCGACGCGGTCCGGCGCAGCCGGGCCGGGCTGTCCGACCCCGATCGGCCGACCGGGTCGTTCCTGTTCCTCGGCCCCACCGGCGTCGGCAAGACCGAGTTGGCCAAGTCGCTGGCCGACTTCCTCTTCGACGACGAGCGCGCCATGGTGCGCATCGACATGTCCGAGTACAGCGAGCGCCACTCGGTGGCCCGGCTCATCGGGGCGCCCCCCGGCTACGTCGGCTACGAGGAGGGCGGCCAGCTCACCGAGGCGGTGCGGCGCCGGCCCTACTCGGTCGTGCTGCTCGACGAGGTTGAGAAGGCCCACCCGGAGACCTTCGACATCCTGCTGCAGGTGCTCGACGACGGCCGGCTCACCGACGGGCAGGGTCGCACGGTCGACTTCCGCAACGTCATCCTGGTCATGACCAGCAACCTCGGCTCGATGTTCCTGGTCGACCCGACGCTGTCCGAGCAGGCCAAGCGGGACGCGGTCATGGGCGTGGTGCGCTCGTCGTTCAAGCCCGAGTTCCTCAACCGGCTCGACGAGGTCGTCATCTTCGACCCGCTCTCGACCGAGGAGCTCAGCCGCATCGTCGAGTTGCAGGTGCGGGCCCTGTCCTCCCGGCTGGCCGACCGGCGGATCACCCTCGAGGTGACCGAGGCCGCCAAGGAGTGGCTGGCGCTGACCGGCTACGACCCGGCCTACGGGGCCCGACCGCTGCGCCGGCTGGTGCAGCGCGAGATCGGCGACCGGCTGGCGCGCGCGGTGCTGTCCGGGTCGGTCCGCGACGGCTCGACGGTGGTCGTCGACCGCAACCCGCAGGAGGACCGACTCATGCTGCGCTGATGCCGTCCGGGCGGCGCGGCAAGGCACACTGTGGGCATGACGGAATTCACCCAGGAGGAGCGCGATATCGTCCGGGCCTCCGCCTTCGGGGCGATCGCCCTGGTGTCTCGCTGCGAGCCCGGTTTCATCGCCATGTTCCAGGAGAGCGTGGCGGGCTCCCGATCCATCGCCAGCGCGCCCACCGAGATCCGCGAACTCATCGTCCGGGGCGGTCTGGTGCCGCCGGCCACCGGGTCGGCGGGCGAGGTCGAGACCTCGGTGCTCGTGGCGCTCGGTCAGGCCGTGCGGATCCTGCAGGCCAAGCCGCCCGAGTTGCTCGCCGACTTCCGCGCCGTCGTCCTCGCGGCCTGCGACGCCGTGGCCGGCGCGGCCCGGGGCGTCAGCGCCGAGGAGACCGAGATGATCGGCCGGGTCCGCGACGCCCTGGCCGGCAACGGCGGCCAGGCGCCCACCCCCCCGGTCCCCCAGGACATCGCCGACTCCGACGGACTGCTCGGCTCGACCCGCTAGCCGACCGGGCGGCGGGGAACCCCAGGCCCGGGCGCTCGGAGCCCAGCCGCCCGCAGCCCGGGCGGGCCGGTGCCGGGCCCGGCGCGGGCGGCATACCCTGTCCGAGTGGCAGGGGACGAGGTGGGGGCGACGGTCGAGCGTGCCGTGCGGCTGCTGTCGCTCGGGCGCGCGGACGAGGCGATCCGCACCCTGGGGCCGGTGGTCGCGGCGCACCCCGAGCAGACCCGGCCCAGCGCGGTGCTGGCCGTCGCACTGCTGCAGCAGCAGCGCGCCGGCGAGGCCGCCGACCTGCTGGCCAGGGTCATCGCCGCCAACCCCGAGGCCGCCGAACCGCACCGGCTCATGTCGATCGCGCTGCGGCTGCTGCGCCGCCCGCACGAGGCGGTCGGGGCCGCCTATCGAGCGGCGGTGCTGGACCCGCACGACGTGGATCACCGCGTCGAGCTGGCCGAGACCTACCTGGCGACCCGGCAGCTCGCCCCGGCCCGCGAGGCCGCCCAGCAGGCCGTGGCCATGGCCCCGGAGAGCGCTGCCAGCCACCTGATCATGGCCGACGTGCTCTTCCCGGAGTTCGTCAAACCACGCAAGGCCGATCTCGTGGGGGCCCAGTGGCACGTGCGCCGGGCCCTGGAGCTGGAGCCGGGCAACGTCTACGCGCGCAACGAACTGGCCCGCATCATGATGGCCGACGGGCGCGCCCTGGAGGCGGCCGGCGTGCTGTCCGCCGCGGTCGGTGACGACCCGGACGAACAGGCGCTGCACATCAACCTGGATCTCGTCTTCGGCACCGTGGTGCGGTGGGCGCACTGGGGGATGATCGCGCTGTGCGTCTCGGTCGTCGTCATCGGGCTGGTCGGCTACGGGGTGGCCCAGCGGACCGACAGCCTCGCGGTGCACATCACGACCAGCCTGGCTGCCCTCACCGTGGTCGTCGGCGCCGCCGGGTGGCTGACGCGCTCGGTGCGCCGCCGGGTCCCGGACCACCTGCTGCGTCCGTTGCTGCGCGGCTTCGCCCGGCGGGACAAGCTGGGGGCCCTGTGGGCCGGTTTCATGACGCTGCAGTGGCTCGGCCTGCTCGTCGGGTCGTGCCTGCCGCCCATGGGTGTGCTGCTCGCCGGCGTGGCCGGCTTCCACACGTTGTGGATCGGGGTCGCGCTCAGCTGGCTCCGCTTCTTCGTCTATCGGCCCAGGCTCTCCTGAGCCGGGCCCGGCCCGTCGACGAAATCCCGCACCAGAGCGGCGAACTCGTCGGGTCGCTCGGTGTTGAGCAGGTGCCCGCCGCCGGCCACGACGTGCAGCCGCGCCCCCGGTATGCCGCTGGCCAGCCAGCGCGCGGCCGGCTGGTTGGCGCGGTCGCGGCCACCGACGACGACGAGCGTCACGGCCCGGATGCGGGGCAGGGCGGCGCTGAGATCGGTGCGCCGGGCCACGTCGAGCGCCGCGAGCAGGCGCTGCTTGGACACCCCGGTCGAGGCCAGCCGCGCGGCGGGGACCAGCCGCACCAGCGCGGACTGGACCGCCATGAGGCCGGCCGGGCGCACCTGACCCCCGCTCAGGACCAGTCGGCGGACCCGCGCCGGGTGGTCGGCGGCGAGCTGCGCTGCCACGATGGCGCCGTAGGACAGCCCCACGACGTCGACCTGCCGGGCCCCCTCGAGGGTGAGCTGGTCGTCCAGGGCGGCCGCCGCGTCGGGGATCGACAGCGGACGCGGGTCGGTGGGGCACAGCCCCGGCACCCAGGGGGTCAGCAGCCGCCGGCTGCCGTGGAGGGCCACGACCACGTCCTGCCAGGCCATCGGGCCCTGACCGCCACCGTGCAGCAGGACGAGCGGGACAGCGGGGTCGGGCGCGGTGTCGGGCATGGCGGCATCGTAGGCA
>CAZYHR010000067.1:4066-18835 GCA_964647395.1 uncultured Intrasporangiaceae bacterium
AGGCAGGTCGGCCAGCCGGCCGGCGGGCCCCGACCTGAGGCGGCGGGCCATGGTGCGGGCAGGTTCGCTGCCGGACCCGGCCCCAGTCGTAATCTTGACGCCGTGACCAACCCGCTCATCGAGTCGTTGTCCCGCGCCGTCGAGGCCACCCCCGCCGACGTGCCGCTGCGGCTGCATCTGGCGGCGCTGCTGCTCGACGCCGGGCGTGCCGACGAAGCCGTGCAGCACTGCGCGAGCGCGCTGCAGCACGACCCCGGCAGCGCCGACGCGCGGGCCCTCATGGGCCGGGCGCTCGGGGGCACCGCACCGGCAACGCCCGGCCTGCCGCCCGCCGCCCCACCCGCTGCACCGGCGCCGTTGCCGCCACCCGCGCCCGCCCCGGCCCAGGACCCGAGCGCCCCGACGCGGCCGTCCTCGTCAGGTGCTGGCGGGTTCGACTGGAGCGCGGCCGAGTCCGAGGTCCAGGACATCTCGCCCGAGCCGATGTTCGTCGACGGTGAGCGGGGCGACCCGGCGGTCGACGCGTGGGACCTCGAGCGGGCCACCGTGCGCCTCGCCGACGTCGGCGGCATGCAGCACGTCAAGGAGCGGCTGACGATGAGCTTCCTGGCGCCGATGCAGAACCCCGAACTGCGCAAGCTCTACGGCAAGAGCCTCAAGGGAGGCATCCTGCTCTACGGCCCACCCGGCTGCGGCAAGACGTTCATCGGCCGGGCGATCGCCGGCGAGCTCGGGGCACAGTTCATCAACGTCGGGCTGGCCGACGTGCTCGACATGTACATCGGACAGTCGGAGCGCAACCTGCACGAGCTGTTCATGGTGGCCCGGCGCAACGCCCCGGTCGTCGTCTTCCTCGACGAGGTCGACGCCATCGGCGTCAAGCGCAGCATGACCCGGCACTCGGGCATCCGCAGCACCGTCAACCAGTTGCTCACCGAGCTTGACGGGGTGACCGACAGCAACGAGGGCGTCTACGTCGTGGGGGCGACCAACCAGCCCTGGGACGTCGACCCGGCGCTGCGCCGTCCGGGCCGCTTCGACCGCACCATCCTCGTGCTGCCCCCCGACCTGCCGGCCCGCGAGGCGATCTTCCGCTACCACCTCAAGGACCGCCCCATCGAGGGTATCGACCCCGGCGAACTCGCCAAGGTCAGCGACGGATACTCGGGGGCCGACATCGAGCACGTCTGCGACACCGCGGCGGAGCGGGCCATGATGGAGGGGCTGCGCTCCGGCCAGGTGCGGATGATCCGGATGGACGACCTGCGGGCGGCGCTGCGCGAGGTGCGACCGTCCACCGGGCCCTGGTTCGACTCGGCTCGCAACGTCGTGCAGTTCGCCAACGCCGACGGGACCTACGACGAGCTGCGCGACTACATGAAGCGCACCCGCCGGCTGTGACTGACCCGGTTGTGCTGCAACGGATCGCGGCGCTCGGTGAGGCCGGGCGCCACGCCGCGGCACGGACCATGGCCGAACAGGCCCTGGCCACCCAGCCGGACGACCCCGACCTGCTGCTGGCCCTGGCCTGGGCCTGCGCCCGGCTGGGCGACCTGCCCGCCGCGCTGGCCGCTGTCGACGCGAGCCGACGGCTGCGTCCCGAGGACGGCCACGCGGCATACCTGCGGGCCCGGGTGCTGGTCGCCCTGGGCCGGGGCCAGGAAGCGCTGGCCGGCGCCGACGAGGCGGCCCGCCTGCTGCCGCCGTCCGCGGGGGTGCTCGGCGTGCGCGCCCGGGCGCTCGCGCTGACCGGGGACCTGCCCACGGCCGAGGCGACGGCCCGACGGGCCGTGGCCTTGGCGCCGCACAGCACCGCGGCGCTGCTCGACCTCGCCTGGTCGCTGCTGCCACCCCGGCGACACAGCACCCCGGCCCGGCTCGCGGCCGCGGAGCAGGCCGTCCGAGAGGCGCTGCGGCTCGAACCGACGGACCCGCACCTGCACACCGAGCTGGCCCGGGTGCTGCGGCTGCGGGGGCAGATCTTCCCCGCGATGGCCGCCGCCCTGCGGGCCCTGCGTCTCGGGCCGACCAGCGTCGGCCCGGAACTGCTCGACGAGGTCGTCGGCGTCGTGCTGGGGTGGATGGTCTGCGGCGTGCTCGTGCTCTACGGCACGGCGCTGGCCGCCGGGTCGCCGCGCGCGGTCCACCGCCCCTACTGGCTGCTCTGGCCGCTCGGGCTCGCGGTGGCGGCCCTGGTCGGGTGGCTGGTGCGCCGGCTGCAGCGCGCCCTGGGCGACGACGCCCGAGGCCAGCTGCGCTGGCTGGCCCGCCGCCAGCCGGTGATGGCCGCCATGCTGGCCGTCTTCGCCGTCGGCTGGCTGGTGCTCATGGTCGTGCCGGCGCTGCCCGCGAGTTGGCGCGCCGGCGCCGCCGCCCTGTCGTTGACCCCGGTGCTGATCGTCGCTCCGTATGCCGCCTGGCAGCGGCGGCTCAAGCGGCGGGGTCGGTCGTCGTGACCCCGGGCGAGCGGGCCGATGACGACCTCGAGCGGACTCTCGAGCGGCTACGGCTGCTGTGCGACGCGGAACGCTTCGCCGAGGGGGAGCCGCTCTGGCGCGCCGCGCTGGCCACCAGCCCGGACGACGCGCGGCTGCTCGTCCTCGGCGCGGTCGTCCTGCTCGGGCTCGAGCGCCCGGGCGAGGCGGCCGACCTGGCTGCGCACGCGGCCTACCTCATGCCGGGCAGCGACGTGCCTCAGGGGCTGCTCGCGCAGGCGCTGCTCGATCTGGGCCGTCGGGAGGAGGCCTGCTTCGCCGCCCAGCGCGCGGTGCAACTCGACCCGCACGACTGGGCCAACCTGGTGCGCTACTCCCGTTGTCTGGCAACGATGCCCGAGTTCGTCGACCAGGCCTGGGAGGTGGCCCGGCAGGCGGTGCGGATGGCCCCCGAGCAGCCGTGGGCGCACGCCAACATCGCCGACCTCGCGGTGCCGGACGACCCGCGGTTCGCCGACGAGCAGGCACTCGACGTCGCGGAGCGGGCCCTGCGTGAGGCGCTGCGCCTGGACCCCGCCGACGCCGCGCTGCACAACAACCTGGCGCGGGTGCTGTCGCTGCGGTCGCGGCCGTTGGACGCGCTGACCGGGTTCGCCACGACCGTGCACACCGACCCCAGCCGTCGGGCCTCGCTTGGGGTGGACAACGCGCGGATCGTGTTGGAGGACATCGTCGTCCGGCTCGCCGGGGTGGTGCTTGTCGGGGCCATTCCGGTCGTGGTGGGCATGGGACGCGTGGTCGCCGGCCTCACCGCCGTGCTCGTCCTGGGGTATGCCGCGTGGCTGGCCCGCGGGGTCGCGCGCCTCGGCCGGGAGCCGCGGACGGTCGTCACCGCCGCGGTGCGCTCGTCGCTGCTGTTGCGCGTCGGCCTGGTGCTGGCCGTGCTCGGGATCGGACTGCTGGTGGGCGCGGCGATCCCGTCGCCGGTCGACCCGCGCACCGGTGCCGCGGGAGCCTGGCTGGCCGCCCTCGGCTCGTGGGCGGTGGTGTGGCTGCCGCGGTCCGTGCGCAGGTGAGGCGGCGGCGGGTCGATCGATCGCGCTGACCGGTCGCCCGATTCGGGGCCGCCCGATCGGTCGATCCGGCCCTCCGCGGCGCTGCCTAGCCTGACTCGGTGAGTATGCCGTCCGACCTCGCCGAGGTCCTGGCGCGGATGTCGGACGAGCAGGCCGGTGACCCCGAACTCGCCTTGTCGACAGGCGAATCCGCCTTGGCCACCTGGCCTGATGACCCGCGGCTGCTCGTCGCGTGTGCCGCCGCGGCGCGCTCCTGCGGCCGGCTGGACGTGGCGCTGGGCCATGCCGCCGACGCGGTCGCGGTGGGCGGCAGCCACGCGATCCCGCACGCGGTGTTCGCCGACGTCCTGTGGGCGGCCGGTCGCGTCGATGAGGCGGCGTATGCCGCGGCCCGAGCCGTCGACCTGGCCCCGGCGAACTTCCATCACCACGTGCGGCTCGGGGAGTTGGCCAGCCTCCAGCCGGACGGGGCCGACCTGGCCTGGCAGGCGGCCCAGCGGGCCGTGACGCTGGCGCCGCACGAGCCGATGACCCATCTACTCGTCGTCCGGCTGGCGCTGCCCCAGGACCCGCGGTACGCCCACGACCGGCAGTTGGACACCGCCGAGCGGGCGGCGAGGGAGGCGATCCGGCTCGAGCCGACCCTGCCCGAGGCGCACGCCGCCCTCGCCTCGGTCCAGGTGCTGCGGCCGGGTGCCGCCGGGGGGCTGGCCGAGATCTGCGCGGCGGTGGCGGCCGGTGGCGGCGCCGCCCCGCTGGCGATCTGCCACGCGCTGATCGGCCATGCGGTGCAGCAGTTGGCGGCTGTGCTCGTCCTGGCCACCCTGCCGGTGACCGTGCAGGCGCCGCGGGTGGTCTGCGCGGCGGTGGCCGTGGTGCTGCTCGGCTTCGTCGGTTGGCTCGGGTCCGGGGTGCTCGGCCGCGGCCGGGTGACCCGCGTGGTCGTCGGGGCGACCCTGGCCGGACATCCCTGGCTCGCGGTGTCCGTGGCCCTGGTGCTGACCGGCCTGGTCGTCTGCGTGCTCGGTCTGGTGGCGCCGCTCGCGATTCCCCCGGTCGGCCTGGTCGCGGCGGTCTGGGCAGCGGCGCTGTCGGCTTTCGCCGTGTCGGTGGGTGCCTCGCGAGCCACGCTGCGCGCCGCCGGGCTGACCTGAGCGCGGCGCACCGGGCGGCCCGCCCGGAGGTCGGCCGGGCCGCCGTGGCGCGGCACGGGCATAATCGGCGGTATGGAGTCACCCAACCTCCGGTGTGTGATCCGGGGCCGCGAGGTGCGGCCATGACGGTGTTCGACGTCGATCTGACCGAGCTGCCGGTGCTCGACCTGGCCCAGGCCGACGACCCGGCCGGCCGCGACGAGTTCACCGGGCGGCTGCTGGCGGCCACCCGCGACGTGGGCTTCTTCTATCTGGTCGGACACGGCATCGAGCAGGCCCGGGCCGCGGAGATCTTCGCCGTCGCCCGCCGCCTCTTCGCCCTGCCCGAGCCGGACAAGAGAGCGGTCGAGATGCTGCTCAGCCCGGCCTTCCGGGGCTGGACCCGGCTGGGCGGCGAGTTGACCCGCGGCCGCACCGACTGGCGCGAGCAGATCGACATCGCGGTCGACCGGGAGCAGGGCCGGGCCACCGACGCCGAGCCGTGGAACGTCCTCGAGGGACGCAACCAGTGGCCGGCGGCGCTGGCCGCCGACCTGCCCACCGTGCAGGCGTGGATCGACGACCTGTCGGCGGTCGGCCAGCGACTGCTGCGCGTCTGGGCCATCGCGCTGGGCCAGCCTGCGGATGTCTTCGAGTCGACCTTCACCAACCCCTACCCGCTGCTCAAGTTGGTCCGCTATCCGGCCAATCCCGATGCGACGCACCAGGACTCGGGTCAGGGGGTGGGCGGCCACAAGGACCCCGGGGTGCTCACCCTGCTGCTGCTCGAGCCGGGCAGCGACGGGCTGCAGGTCGAGCACGCCGGTCGCTGGATCGACGCGCCGCCGCGCGACGGGGCCTTCGTCGTCAACATCGGTGAGGTGCTGGAGGTCGCCACCGACGGCCTGCTCAAGGCCACCGAGCACCGGGTGCTCAGCCCGACGGGCGGCCGGGAGCGGCTGTCCGTGCCGTTCTTCTACAACCCCGCCCTGGCGGCGCGCTTCCCGCCGCTGTCGTTGCCGCCCGAACTGGCGGCGCAGGCCACCGGGGTGACCCAGGACGCCGCCAACGTCCTGCACGACACCTTCGGCGCCAACGTCCTCAAGGCCCGGCTGCGCGCCCACCCCGACGTCGCAGCCCGCCACCACCCCGACCTCGTCGAGCGCTTCGGGCGCCCGACCACCGCCTCGGCCTACTGACCCCGGCCGGGCCGGTACGCCTACTCCAGGTCGCGAGTCAGGCGGGGGCGGCGCAGCGCATACAGGCCCGCGCCGGCCACCCCCAGCGCGCCGCTGACCAACCACTCGACGGACTGCACCTGAGGGGTGTCCGCGAGCAGCCAGGCCCAGCCGTGTCGCTGCTCGGAATACCGTTCGACACCCAGGACCAGCGAGGCGAGCACAACAGCCAGGGGCAGCAGCCATGGCGGGACCGGGCTGGTCCGCAGAGTCACCAGACCGAGGCCGGTCAGCGCGATCGACGCCAGACCGACCCGCACCAGATGCGTCGACCCGACGGCGCCACCGAGGACCGCGGTGGCCGGTGTCGCGAACGCCATGACCAGAGCCGCGGCCCGGGTCGTCGCGGCGCGGCGGTATCTGGTCTCCAGCAGCGGCAGCTCGTGCGCCAGGATGTGGGTGCCGACGAGGGCGTAGCCCAGAGCGACCATGGCCGACACTGCCGAGGGGGCGCCGACCTCGTTGAGCGGCACCGGAATCCGCCACGCGCTGGAGATGGCCGCCACACCCAGCCAGACCACGGCGACCCACCACCAGCGCCGGAAGCCGCGACTGGCATAGGCCGATGCGATGCTCACCCCGCAGCGCTCATGGCAGGTCGGCGCTCGGGGCCATCGCGGGGGCACAGGCGGAGTAGGCCGTCAGCGTGGCTCGGGCCCATTCCTGGCCGGCCACTCCGGCCGCCCGGATCGCCAGCGTGCCCGGTGCCCGGGCGGCGACCGGATCACCGAGCTCAGCCTGCACCCAGGCCACTGAGTCGAGAATGCGGCGGGACGTCGCGGGCGGAAAGATCCCGTTGTCCAGGCAGGCCTTCTGGCCGACGGTCGCGAGGACCAGGTTGACGTCCCCGGCCAGCGGGGCGGACCGGTCCTGGGGCAGCGTGAAGACCCGGACCGTCGGCCCGGGGACCACCGACGAGCCCTCCAGCCGTTCGTGGAACGACCCGGTGAAGGCCGGGACGCCCAGCTGGGCGAGGGTGGCCTGCTCGAGTGCCAGCAGTTCCATCACTTCGACCCGGCGGCTGCCGGAAGCTGCGCTCAAGCACAGTTGTGGGGTGCTGCTGTCGCAGCGGGTGGCGACCGGGCCGGTCGGGCCGAATCGGTCGAGCCGTCCGATGGTCAGCGTCGAGGCACCCCACGCCGCGAGGAGCAGGCCCAGGGCAGCGCAACCGGCGGTCCCCACGAGCCAGGCCCGGGAGAGGGGCCGCAACTGCGCGGCCAGGCCGACCACGGCCAGGGCGAGTGCCAGGCCGAGGGCCCAGGCGGCCTGGGCGGCGACATAGCCGAGGTTGGGTTGATAGCCGGCCGGTAGCCCGGTGGCACCGCCGAGCAGGAAGAGGCTGCGGGGCACCCGTCCGTAGAGCACGACGGGGGTCAGAAAGATGGCCAGCGCAACCGCGGGAGCGGCGAGCCGGTGCTGGGTGACCGCGCCGACGGCCAGGCCCAAAGAGACGGCGAACGCCAGGGCGGCCAACTGCCCGAGCACCAGCGGCGCTCCGTCGAGACCGACATCCAGTCCCCTGGCCCGGCCCAGTGCCAGCAAGGCGGCCAACGCCACCAGGTGCAGCGCGACGAGCAGCGCGAGCAGGCGACCGATCGTGACGACCGCCAGGTGCCGTCCGGAGATCCCCCGCCATTGCCCCTGAGCCCGCAGCCGACTGACCGTCTGGGCCCACCACGCCGTGCCCGCCGCGACCAGCGGCACGGTGAGCAGGCTGCTACCACCCAGCCAGTCCCAGGCCAACACGGACGCGTTCCACCACTGTGGTCCGGGAAACAGAACCACGCCCAGGTAGACCAGCCCGGCAGCGACCACCGTGATCGCTGCCGGGGACCGCAAGGTCAGCCGCATCAGTCGTCCTCCGGCCCGAGTGCGATGTCGACCGCCTGGCGGAGCCGTTCGACCGTGGGCCCGGCGTTCTCGGGCGCCTGGGGATCGGCGAAAGCGGCCACGCTGCCCAGGTGGCTGATCTCGCCGCCGGCCAGCACTGCCACCCGCGTCGCGACGGTGGCGATGTCTTCGATGACGTGGGTGGACACCAGCACGGCCTTGTCCTCGCCGAGCTGGCGAATGGCGGACAGCACCGAGTCACGTTGCTTCGGGTCAAGCCCGGCAGTCGGCTCGTCCAACAGGATGATCGGCGGGTCGACGACCAGGGCCTCGGCGAGGGAGAGCCGGCGGCGCATCCCGCCGGACAGGGCGCTCGGCGGGTCAGCGCCGACCCGGCCCAACGAGAACCTGTCGAGTAGTTCCGCTGACCGTTTGCGGGCCGCCCCCCAGCCCAAGCCGGCCAGGTAGCCCGCGTAGGTGAGGTAGTCGTGGCACGACAGCCAGGAGGGCGACTGGGCGGTCTGCACCATGAGGCCGGTCGCCTCCACCAGCGACCCATGGGTCACCGACTCACCGTTCAGGCGGATGCTGCCGGTCTGGGGCGCACGCACACCCGCCAGCACCTCGATGAGGGTGGTTTTACCGGCTCCATTGCGGCCGATCAGGGCGCAGACACCCGAGTCGAGGACGAGATCGACCCCGCGTAGCACCGGTGTGCGGCCGTAGGCGAATCCGAGTGCTTCGGCGGTCAGCACGTTCCTTCTCCTAGAAGTCCGCGCCGAGGATCCGTACTCCGGAGCACTCGTCCTGGAGGAACCACGGCTCGTCCTCGCAGATCTGGACGACACCCTTTCCTGCCTCCGCCGTGGGGTTGAACGCCTGCCAATAACCCCAGAACTGCCATTCGGATGCGGAGGTCGCGGCGCTGTTCACCTGTCCGACGTAGTGCCAGCCGGTCGTGCAGCCAGCGGTACCGGACGTCGTCACACTCCGCTGCCCGCTGGGCCCTGCGGATACGCTGACGGTTCTGGACGGGAGGCAGTAGAAGCCGTTGTTGTAGAAGTCGACCCGGACGTAGATCTGCTGGCCGTTTCCGGGGGCAGAATCGTGATGCTGCGTATTGATGTGTTGCCGATCCCCGTAGGGGTCGTTGGTGACTCGCATATTCAGGTTGTTGGTACTCAGGAAACTGATCTCTCCCAGCAGTTCATTTGTGGCGTGGTTTGTCACGTACAAACCGTAAAACTGCCCGCCGATGAGATCGGCATGAGCCAGTGGTGCCATCAAGAGCGAGAGAGAGGGAACCTACGAAGGCGATCAGTTTCTTCACGTCCGCTCCTTCGATCGTGGCGTCGCCACGTTGGCCGTGGCGGCCCTCACGCTACTCCCGCGTCTTGGACGCCGCCAGTCGACGTTCGTGAGGGACGTTGGGGACGATGAAGGAGCCCGAGTTGACATGCGATGCGGCCGATGCCGGGCCAGGTCGAATCCGAGGTCAGCTCGACTTGACGAACTCCTTGGCCTTGTCGGCCGGCATGTAGTCGTAGCGCAGCATGGTCCGGGTGAACGACCCGGTGCCGTGGCTGACCGAGCGCAGGTCGATCGGATAGCGCGACAGTTCGGTCTGCGGGACCTCGGCGTGCACGACCGTCCACCCCGACTCGGCGGCCGGCTCGGTGCCGAGCACCTGGCCGCGGCGGCCCCGCAGGTCGCTCATCACGGCGCCGACGTAGTCGTCGGACACCGTGATGTCGACCGAGTCGATCGGCTCGAGCAGCGCCACCGACGCCTCGTTGGCCGCGTCCTTGAGGGCCATCGCCGCTGCCGTCTGGAAGGCCATGTCCGAGGAGTCGACCGAGTGGGCCTTGCCGTCGAAGAGGGTGATCCGCACGTCGACCATCGGGTAGCCGGCGAGCACCCCCTTCTCCAACTGGGCCCGCGCGCCCTTCTCCACCGAGGGGATGAACTGCCGCGGCACGGCCCCCCCGACGACCTTGTCGACGAACTCGAAACCCTCCCCGCGCGGCAGCGGCTCGATCTCCAGGTGGCACACGGCATACTGCCCGTGCCCCCCGGACTGCTTGACGTGCCGGCCCTGGACGGTGACCTTCTTGACGAACGTCTCGCGCAGCGCCGTGCGGAACGGCTCGGCCTCGACCTGCACGCCGTAACGCTCCGCGAGCCGGCCGACCAACTCCTCGATGTGCGCCTGCCCCATCGACCAGAGCACGACCTGGTGGGTCTCGGCGTTGTGCTCCATGCGCATCGTCACGTCCTCGGCGACCAGCCGCTGCAGGGCCGCGGCGAGCTTGTCCTCGTCGGCCTTGCTCTTGGCGTGGATCGCCACCGGCAGCAACGGCTCGGGTAGGACCCACGGCTCGACGAGCGCCGGCTGGTCCTTGCCGGACAGGGTGTCGGAGGTCTCGGCCTTGGACAGCTTGCCGACCAGGACGATGTCGCCGGCGACGGCCTGGTCCTTGGGGCGCATGCCGTCGACCAACGGCGAGGACAACGGCCCGACCCGCTCGTCGTCGTCGTGCTCGGGGTGGCCCTCGAGCTCGTGCCCGAGGAAGGTCGTCAGGTGCCCGGAGACGTGCACGACGTCCTCCGGGCGCAGGGTGCCCGAGAAGACCCGCACCAGGGACAGGCGACCGACGTAGTTGTCGCTGGAGGTGCGGATCACCTCGGCGACCAGCGGCGCGGTCGGGTCGCACGCGGCGCCCTCGAAGGCCACGCCGCTCGGAGTCGTCACGGTCGGCATCGGCCGGTTCACCGGCGCCGGGAAGGCGGTCTCGATGAGCTCGTAGACCTCCTCGATGCCCACCCCGGTGGACGGCGAGATCGGCAGCACGGGGAAGAAGCTGGCCTTGGTGATCGCGGTCCTGGTGTCGGCGATGAGCTGCGCCGGGTCGAGGTCGTCACCGGACAGGTACCGATCGAGCAGCGAGTCGTCCTCGGACTCCTCGATGATCGCCTCGATGAGCGTCCCCCGGTGCTCCTCGATCTCGGCCGCCTGCGCGGCGTCGGGGTCCCGCCGGGCGCCGGTGCCGTCCGAGACGTATTCGCTGATCAGCGCCAGCGCCCCGACGACCTGCTTGTCCTCGGCGTGCACCGGCAGGTAGACCGGCTGGGTGTCACCGAACACCCGGCGGCACATGGCGATGGTCTCCAGATAGTCCGAGCGCGGCATGTCGAGTTTGCTCACCGCGATGATCCGCGGCATGTCGACCGCGGCGCACTCCTGCCACAGCAGGGCGGTCGCCCCGTCGATGCCGTCGGCCCCCGAGATGACGAAGATCGCGGCGTCGGCGGCGCGCAGCCCCGCGCGCAGCTCGCCGACGAAGTCGGGATAGCCGGGGGTGTCGATGAGGTTGACGGTCAGCCCGTTGCTCTCGACCGCGGCGACCTGCACGGACACCGAGCGCTCGTGCCCGTGGTCCTGCGGTCGGCGGCCCGGCACCCGCGCGGCGACGAGGTGTTCGAACAGGGTGGACTTGCCCGCACCGCCCGGTCCCACGAGCACGACGTTGCGGATCTGCTCGGGGCGCTCGGGTGTCGGTGCGGGCGGGAGGTCTCTGGCGGTTTGCTTGCTCACGGGGTCCACCCTCTACCCCCGGGGTGCGGCAGGCAAGGGCGGGGGTCCCGAGTCCGGGCCGGGCGGCATACCTGGGGGGCGTCTATCCTCCCGGTATGCCGCGCCTCGTCACCCTCGTCGTCACGGCCCTGCTCGGCCTGGCCCTGTCCGGCTGCACCGGTGGGGGCTCGAACCCGGCGCCGACGACCAGCGCCCCGACCGCGGCCGAGCGGCTCGCCGCCGCCAAGGCCGATGTCGACCGGGCGCCGTCCATGCACCTGACGCTGACCTCCCGGGACCTGCCGCAGGACGTCACCGGGGTGGTCAGCGCCGACGGCTGGGGCAAGCATCCGCCGGCGTTCAAAGGCACCTTCCAGGTCAAGGTCAAGGGGGTCGCGGCGGACGCGCAGGTGGTCGCCGTGGACGGCAAGACCTACGCCAAGTTGCCGTTCGTGCAGATCTTCCGCGAGGTGACCCCGGCCTCGATCGGCGCGCCCGACCCGGCGCGGCTGTTCGACCCGGACAGCGGGCTGACCTCGCTGCTCACCGCCACCCAGGCACCGGTCTTCGGCGAGCGGACCCGCAAGGGCGCCGAGGTGCTGCAGACGATCACCGGCACCCTGGACGGCAAGCTCATCACCGACCTGCTGGCCACCGGCAACGGCACCGGCAGCTATCGGGTCACCTACGGACTGACCGACGCCTGGCAGTTGCGCTCGGTGGCGATCACCGGACCGTTCTTCGGCGCCGACTCCACCTACGAACTGACCTTCGACCGCTACGGCGAACCGGTCGAGATCGTCAGGCCCTGAGATCGCCGGCTGGCCCGTTCGGAGGATGGCAGGTCCACTGCCGGGCGCACATGATTGATTGATCAATCATCTGGCCTGCGCTGCAGCGGGTCCGAACCCTGGAGTTGCCGCGTGGCCGTCGCCGTCGCCTATGTCCCGAGTTCCCTTGGTCGAGCCGCGCTGCGAGCTGCGATCCAGGAGGCCCAACACCGCCGCACCGGCCTGCTGGTCATCAACGCGACGATCACCGGTGAGGTCGTCAACAGCGACCGGTTCGCCCAGGACGAGGACATCGTCCGGGCGCGCGCCGAGTGCGCGGCCTCCGGGGTCACCATGCAGATCGTCCAGCCGGTCGGTATCGACGTGGCCCGGCTGATCATCAACACGGTCAAGGAGCACGGCTCACAGGTGCTGGTCATCGGCCTCAAGCCGGGCAACCCGGTGGGCAAACTGTTGCTGGGCAGCCTGTCCCAGTCACTGCTCATGGAGTGCCCGATCCCGGTCCTGGCCGTCAAGGCTGCCGCCGCAGCCTGACCGGCCCCGCTAAGGTGCGGGGCGTGCCTCGTGCCGCTGCTCACCGCCCGGGGACGCGGGCGAGGCTGCTGCTGACCCTGGCCTGCGCGGGGGTGCTGCTGGCGGCGGCCGACACCTATGTCGTCGTGCTCGCCCTCACCGACATGATGGCCGGCGTCGGGCTGGGCATCGAGTCGCTGCAGCGGGCCACCCCGATCGTCTCGGGCTTCCTGCTCGGCTACGTCGCCGTGCTGCCGCTGGTCGGCCGGCTCTCCGACCTGCTCGACCGGCGCCGGGTGATCCTCGGCTGCCTGCTCGTCTTCGTCGCGGGCGCGGTCGTCACCGCCCTCGCGGTCGAACTCGGCGTGCTGGTCGGTGGCCGGTTCCTGCAGGGGGTCGGCGGTGGCGGGCTGGTGCCGGCCACGCTGGCGCTGGTCGCGGACCTGTGGCCGGCCGAGCAGCGGGGCACCCCGTTGGGCGTGGTGGGCGCGGTCCAGGAACTCGGTGCGGTGGCCGGGCCGATCGTCGGGGCCGCCGTCCTCGTGGTCACCGACTGGCGCGGCATCTTCTGGCTCATGGGCCTGGCGGCCCTGGTCCTGTATGCCGCGTTGCGCGCCCTGCCGGCCCACCTCGGCGCGCCGTCCGAGCACCCTCCGGCGCTCGACGCCGGCTCGGCAGACTCGTCCGGCTCGTCCGGCTCGTCCGGCTCGGCCGGCTCGGCCGGCTCGTCCGCCTCGTCCGGCTCGTCCGGCTCGGCCGGCACGGCCGGCACGGCGATCCCGGCGCCGCCAGCAGCGCTCGGCCGGTCCGGGCCGGCCCGTTGGGCGCGGGGGCTGCTGACCGCCGTCGCGGCGGCCCTGGCCGTGCTCACCCTCGCCGCGCCCGCCCGGTTGGTCGACGACGTGACGCTCGGGCTACCGTTCGTCCCCTTCGGTTCGAGCACCTCGCGGGTCGCCACGCCGATCGCGGCGGTGACCGCCGCGCTGGTCGTCGGGCTCGCGGCATACCGGGCGTGGCGCAGTCGTGCGGTGCTGGCCCGGTGTGACCTGCTCGGCGCGGCGCTCGTCGCGGTGGCGCTCGGCTCGGTCATCCTCACCTTCTCCACCTCCCAGCCCGAGCGCGAGGTCGTCGGGCCGATGGGGCTGTGGCTACTGCCGCTCGGTGCCGTCGCCGCCGCGCTGGCGGCTTGGCGGGTGCGCACCGCCGCCCAACCGCTCGTGCCGCCCGCGGTGCTGCGCGGACCGACCCTGCGCGCGGCGCTGGTGAGCCTGGCGGTGGGGGTGGCGCTGGTCGCCGTCGTCGTCGACGTGCCGCTGCTGGCCCGGCTGACCCACACCGACAGCCAGGCGGAGGCGGCCTTCGTGCTGCTGCGCTTCCTCGGGCCGGTGCCGGTCGGAGCGCTCGTCGGTGGGTGGCTGCTGCGGGCGGCCGGGGCCGGCGTGGTCGCGGCCGCCGGGCTGATGGCCGCCACGGCGGGGTTGGCCGCGATGTCCCGCTGGAGCGCCGGGGTGCTCGCTGAGGCCCAGTCCTGGTGGTGGCTCGGGCTGGTCGGCCTCGCGCTGGGGCTGACCCTCGCGCCGGTCAACGCGGCCGCCCTCGCGCCGCTGCGCCACGACGAGCACGGGGTGGCGAGTTCGGTGGTCGTCGTGGCCCGGATGATGGGCATGGTCGTCGGGCTGGCGCTGCTCACCGCGGTCGGGCTGCGCCGCTATTACCAGCGGGTGGCCGAACTGGCGGATCCCACCGACCAGCAGGCGCTGGTCGCGACCGCCGTGGTGCAGGTGCAGGTGGTCTTCCTCGGCGCGGCGGTCGCCGCCGGGGTCGGCGCGCTGCTGGCGCTCGGGCTGGGCCTGCGGCGGCCACCCGGTGCCGCGCGGCCGTGACCGGGTGCCGGTGGCGCGCCGCCTGACGGCGGCGCCGGCAGTTCGTCGGACCATGCTTGGGCGCCGGGCCTCCCGGGGACAGGGAAGAGGCGGGGCCAACCCCTTGGCCCCGCCTCTCTCAGGCGACAAGCGCCGGTGCGCCCTGGGTGTCAGTTGGGCTGCACTTTCCCCGATGCCGCCCACTGTCGCCGACCGAGACATCCCCCGATGTATCCGGTCAGGCGCACACCCTGCGCTGTGCTGCTAGTGCCCCGCGTGTTAAGTTGATGTACGCTTGGTGGGTTGGGATGATGGGG
>CAZYHR010000068.1:0-18826 GCA_964647395.1 uncultured Intrasporangiaceae bacterium
ACCAGATCCTCAAGAAAGCAAACCGGCAACAGACTTCAAACGCGGGGCACTAGGTCGGACGGACACGGTGCGGAGGTCTTCCTCGACGCCCGGACCGTGCTGCTGACCAGCCCGTCGCTGTCCGCCCTGGTGTGGCGGTTGGACCAGACCACGGCAACTCCGGCGCCGCCGCAACTCGCACCGCCCGTCGGCGTCGTGCGGGCCGGCGATGTCCTGGTGGTCAGCGACCCGCGGGTCGGTCGAGTGCTCGGCGTGAGCTGGCCCGACCTGACCACCACGTGGTCTGCCGATCTCAAGGGGCGCACCGCCCCGGTTGTCTCGCCGGACGGCCGACGGGCTGCGGTCCGGACCGCCGACGGCCTGACGCTCTTCCAGGTCGCCGATGGACGCGTGGTCGCCACCATCCCGATCGCCACGCGCTCGGACCTGAGCCGGGTCACCTGGGAGGACGACGCCGACCTGCTGGTCGAGGAGATGGGTCCGACGTTGGTGTTGCGGCGCTGCTCGACCGCTGGCTGTGTCGTGCTGCCGGGCTGGGCCCGGGTCGTCGGTCGCTAGCCGCGCCGGGTCGTGGTCGGCGTCAGCCCGACCTGAGGCGCCCGCGCACCGACGCCACCAACGCCTCGGTATGCCGCGGGCTCATCCCCGCGGCCGCCGCGCCGCGCAGGATCGGGCCGGCGATGGCGTCGAGTTCCGGCGGTCGGCCGGCGTCGACGTCCTTCTGCATCGAGGTGCGCATGCTCGCCATCATGTCGGTCGCCGCCGATCGGATGGCGTCCTCGTCGACCCGGGCACCGGCGGCCCGGGCGGCGGCGAACGCCTCGTCCCGGCAGCCGAGGTAGTCGGCAAGCTCGCGGACCTCGCCGAACGGGGCGTCGTGCGCCGTCGTCGCGAGCGCTGCGGGACCGAGGAAGCACAGCTTGCTCCACAGCAGGGTCGGTTCGTCGGTGGAGCGCACGACGGTCATCCCGGCCGCCGCAACGAGGTCGGCGACGGCGTCGACCGACGGCTCGCCGTCGGTCATGGTCTCGCCGGGCAGGCCGGCGATGCCGATGCGGCACATGGGGGTGCGCTGGACGATCTGGCCGGGCTCCGGCCGCTCCGACTCGACCGAGATCGTCGAGGCGGCCACCCGGGGGAAGACCTTGCGCAACTCGGCGACATGGTCGATGCCGTTGAGCTGGGGCACGACCAGGCCGACCGTCGCGGGGTCGGCGACCCAGTCACGCACGCCGTCCAGGCCGGCCGCCTTGACCGTCACCCAGAGCACGTCGACCGGCTCCTCGACCCGCGCCACCGCCGCGACCGGCACCGTGAAGGCCACCTCGCCGGGGCGCTGCACCCGGAACGAACCCTGATGTGCCGCAACCGACTCCGGCCGAAGCACGACGACGACCTGCTCACCCTGCCGGGCCAGCAGCGCGGCCACCAGGCCCCCGATGCCACCCGCTCCCACCACCGCGTGCCTCATGGGGTCAGGCTACGCGGCCCGCGTCGCCGTCGCCGAGTTCGGCCCGGCGCAGGCCGGTGTGCGCGAAGTCCTCGCCCACGGACGGCAGCGGCATGCGGACAGCGACACGACGGTGCCGTGCGGCGGGGTAGCCTCGCCCTCGGCCCGAACCACCCAGCGAAGGAGAGCCATGCCCGCCGTCGTGCTCGTCGGCGCCCAGTGGGGCGACGAAGGCAAGGGGAAGGCCACCGACCTGCTCGGTAGCCGGGTCGACTACGTCGTCAAGTTCAACGGCGGCAACAACGCCGGCCACACCGTCGTCATCGAGAAGGACGGCAAGCGCGAGAAGTACGCCCTGCACCTGCTGCCCTCGGGCATCCTCACCCCGACGGTCACCCCGGTCATCGGCAACGGCGTCGTCATCGACCTGGAGGTGCTGTTCCGCGAGTTGGACGGCCTGCAGGCCCGCAGGGTGGACACGACCAAGCTCGTCGTCAGCGCCAACGCGCACATCATCGCCCCCTACAACCGGGTGCTGGACAAGGTCACCGAGCGCTTCCTCGGCGCCCGCCGGATCGGCACCACCGGGCGCGGCATCGGGCCCACCTACGCCGACAAGATGAGCCGCACCGGCATCCGGGTGCAGGACCTGTTCGACCGGCACATCCTGGAGCAGAAGGTCGAGGCCGCCCTGCTGGTCAAGAACCAGGTGCTGGCCAAGATCTACAACCGGCGCGCCATCGGCGTCGACGAGGTGGTCCAGGAGCTGCTCTCGTATGCCGCGCGCCTGGAGCCCATGGTCCGCGACACCTCCCTGGTCCTGCAGCAGGCGCTCGACCGGGGAGAGACCGTGCTGCTCGAGGCGGGTCAGGCCACCCTGCTCGATGTCGACTTCGGCACCTATCCCTTCGTCACGTCGTCCAGCGCCACGGCGGGCGGCGCGTGCACCGGCTCGGGCATCCCGCCGACCCGGATCGACCGGGTCATCGCCATCCTCAAGGCCTACACGACCCGGGTGGGGGAGGGGCCGTTCCCGACCGAGCTGTTCGACGAGCACGGCGAGTTCCTGCGCAAGGTCGGCGCCGAATACGGCACGACCACCGGCCGGCCCCGCCGGTGCGGGTGGCTCGACGCGGTCATCGGCCGGTACGCGACCCGCATCAACGGCGTCACCGACTTCGTCGTCACCAAGCTCGACGTGCTGACCGGCCTGGAGACGGTGCCGGTCTGCGTGGCCTACGAGATCGACGGGGTGCGCCACGAGCAGATGCCGGTCAACCAGAGCGACGTGCACCACGCCCGGCCGGTCTACGAGGAGCTGCCCGGCTGGTGGGAGGACATCACCGCCTGCCGCACCTTCGCGGAGCTGCCGGCCAACGCCCAGGCCTACGTGCTGCGGGTCGAGCAGCTCATCGGGGCGCGGGTGTCGGCGATCGGCGTCGGCCCGGGCCGCGACGCGATCATCCAGCGGCACGACCTGCTCGGCGCCGACTGAGCCACGCCGACCGACCGACACCCAGCGACGGACCGCCGGCGCCGTCCGACCGACACCGGCCGACACCGGCGGGCCTGCGCGCGGCCGCACGCCGCGCCGGTCACGGCGTGCTGGCGCAGATCAGCACGGTGGCGACCCGGGCGCCGACCGGCTCGCCGGGGTCGCGCTCGGCGGTGAAGGCCCGGCGCGACACCGCGAGGATGACGGCCAGCAGCGCGCGCGCCACCTGCTGGCTCGGGGCCAGCAGGCGCAGGCCGACCAGCTCGAGCAGGTCGCCGGCAAAGGTGGCGAGCCCGGCCAGGATCTGCTCCTGGCCGATCAGATAACCCTCGCGCACCGCCGGCTCGCGCACCGCGTGCAGGGCCAGCTCGATCGGGACGAGCGCGGTCACCGCCCACGGGTCGCCGGCCAGCCGCTGGGCCCGCTCCTGCCGGGTGTCGCCGGGGGCGGTGAAGGCCATCAGGCAGACGATCCGGACCCGCTCGTCCGGGGGCAACTCGAGGATCTCCGGGTGGGCCCGGACGTGCTCGTCGATCGCCTGCAGGGCGGCGGTGATCCAGCCGGCCTGCATCTGGCGCTGCAGCTCGAGCACCTGCAGGCACAGATCTTCCTTGGACGCGAAGTTGGAGTAGAACGCACCCCGGGTGAAGCCGGCCCGCTCGCAGATCTGCTCGACCGAGCTGGCGCTGATGCCGCGCTCGGCGAACAGCCCCGCCGCCGCCTCGGCCAGCCGGAGCCGGGTCTGGATGCGGCGCTTGGACAGCGGCCGGTCGGTCATGCGCCGCTCACCGCCACGTCGCGCCCGGGCACCGGCCGGGTGCACAGCCGCATGGCGATCATGACGTCCTGCCGGACCGCGTCGATGACCTGGTCGGGAGTGGCCGACATGAGCGCGCGCCGCGACCCGGCCTCCCACAGGGCGTGGATGATCTCGGCGGCCTCCAACGGGTCGGCCCGCAGCTCCAGACCGGTCAGCGCCAGCAGCGGTCCGAACAGCTGCAGGAACGGCGCGAAGATGCCGTCGGCGTAGACCGCGTAGTCGGCGCGCATCGCCGGCTCGCGGGCGGCATACAGGCCGAGCTCGGTGAACAGCAGGCTCATGTTGGTCACCACCGCGGCCCGCTCGTCGCCCTGCTCACCCTGCACGACGAACGCCGACAGCAGCGGGCGCAGCCCCCGGTCCATCGCCTCGTAGGGCGGCAGCAGCAGATCGGCGGGGTTGGCCGCGAAGTGTGCCGCGAAGTCCGCGCCGGCCTGCCGGAACGCGTCGGCATAGAACTCGGCCTCGAGCTCGAGGATCTCCCGGCAGACCGCCTCTTTGGAGTCGAAGTTCGAGTAGAAGGCGCCGCGGCTGAAGCCGGCGCGCTCGCAGACCTGCTCGACGGTGCTGGCGATGATGCCCTGCTCGGCGAACACCTCGACGGCGGCACGGACCAAGCGCGCCCGGGTCTCGTCACGCCGCCGCGACGGCACCTGCTCGGTCATGCCCGCCCTTCACCTGCCCGGTCACTGGTACCAGTGTCTCGCCGATGTCGTCGACCAGTGTCGCCGCCCCCGAGCACCCCGAGAAACCCGGCTCGCGACCCCCGACTCGACGATGCACCACTGTATATCCACGGGTGGGGCACGCGGGCCGGGGCGGTCCCCGCCGAGTGTTGAGATGCAGGCCTGTATCTGGTACAGTTTCGTATTGACGCAGTACAAGCTTGAGCGGGGCCTAGAGCGCCGGCACCCACATCGGGGGATGGGGCTGACGACGCCGGGCAGCGGCGGCAACATCGGGGGATGTACGCCAAAGCCGAGGTCCCGCCGCACGGGGTCATCCCAGGGGCGGAGCCAATGGTTCCGCCCCTGGCTTGTGCTTGCCCGCAGGCTCGGTGTCCCATCCCCAAGCCGTCGCGCGCCGGTCAGGCCGCCCGCAGCACGGTCATCCGGTGCGCCGCCCGGGTCAACGCGACATAGAGCACCCGCACCCCGCCCGGCGACTCGGCCACGATGGCGTCCGGATCGACGACGACCGTGGCGTCCCATTCCAGGCCCTTGCTGGACAGCGGGTCCACCACCGCCACCCGGCCGTCCGCCGCCCCGTCGAGGCCGCTCGCGGCCCGGGCGTGCGCGGGCGGGACGATGACCGCGACGGTGCCCTCGACCTCGCCGAGCAGGTCGGCCACCGCGGCATCCAGCGTCGCCCGCACATCGGGTCCCAGGGCCAACTCGACCGGCTCCACCCCGGTCTCCCGGACCGCTTCGGGGATGTCCGCGTCGGGCACGTGCGCGCGGATCCGCCGCGCGGCATACCCGAAGATCTCCCGGGCGTTGCGATAGTTCGTCGTCATGTGGAAGACGCGGTGCTGCTGCCCGCCCCACGCCTCCCGGCGCGCACCGGCGGCCTCGAGCGGGTCGGACCAGGACGACTGCGCGGCGTCGCCGACGACCGTCCACGACGCGCTCCGGCCGCGCCGGCCGAGCATCCGCCACTGCATCGGCGACAGGTCCTGAGCCTCGTCGACGAGGATGTGGGCGTAGTCGTCGGGGCGACCGATCCGGCCGTAGAGCAGGCGCTCGCGCGCGTCCTCGGGGGTGACGTCGAAGTCCGGCTCGACCCGGGTGCGCACCGGCCCGCCGAGCTCGCCCAGGCCCGGCAGGTCCGCCACGAGCGCGTCGAGCTCCTCGATGGCGTAGAAGCCGCGTTCCTCGGCGGGCTCCTGTTGCACCGGCCCGACCCGGGCGGACAGTTCGTCGACCAGCGCGACGTCGGCGACCGACCAGACGCCGGTCTGCAGGGTGACCTGCATCGAGGCGTGCAGCACGCCCACCTCGGCGGCGGTGAGCACCCCTCGGGCGTAGCGCTCGAGCCGCTCGCGGTCGGCCAGCCACAGCACGACCTCGCGCGGGTCCACCTGCGGCCACCACGCGCGGACGAACGCCTCGACTTCGAGGTGGTCGGTGAACCGCTCGAGGAAGTCGGCCCGGTCCGGGTGCCGCACGGCTCGGTGGGCGGCCTCGCCGAGCAACTGGACGACGGTCTCGGTGGCCAGGTTGCGGGGATGGCTGCGCAGCGCCTGGGCCCGCACCCCCTCCAGCACCTCGGCGCCCAGCCGGACGGCATACCCCCCGACGAAGGCGCGGAGCTCGGTCGGAGCCCCCGGCACCAGGTCGCGGGCGGCCCGCTCGAGCACCGGCCGGATGCGCAGCGAGCCCTTGATGGCGGCGGCCGCCGGCGCGTCGCGCCGGTCGGTCGAGACGACGTCGACGACGTCGCCGATGGCGCGCAAGGCGACCGAGTCCTCACCGAGCGAGGGCAGCACCCGCTCGATATAGGCGGTGTAGGCCGCCGACGGCCCGATGACGAGGATGCCGCCACTCTCGTAGCGGCGCCGGTCGGAGTAGAGCAGGTATGCCGCGCGGTGCAGCGCGACCACCGTCTTGCCGGTGCCCGGCCCCCCGGTGATCTCGGTGACCCCGCGCGCCGGGGCGCGGATCGCCTCGTCCTGGTGGCGCTGGATGGTCGCGACGATGTCACGCATCCGAGCCCCGCGGGTGCGGGTGAGCGCGGCCATGAGGGCGCCGTCGCCGAGCACGACGAGGTCGTCGGGGGCCTCGGGCACCATGAGGTCGTCCTCGACGCCGACGACGACCGGGCCGCGGCAGCGCAGCACCCGGCGGCGCACGACCCCCAGCGGCTCGAGCGGGGTGGCCCGATAGAAGGGCGCCGCGGCGGGGGCCCGCCAGTCGATGACCAGCGGCTCGTAGTCCTGGTCGCGCACGCCCAGCCGGCCGACGTAGCGGACCTCCCGCTCGGGTGACCCGTCGCCGGGCTGGTCCAGGTCGAGCCGGCCGAAGACCAGCCCCTCGTACTGTGAGTCGAGGGCGTGCTGACGGCGGGCGGCGTGGAAGACCAGGGCGTCCCGCTCGAACAGCCCGGTCAGCTCCTCGTAGCTCGCGGTCCCCAGCCGCTCGGTGCGACCGCGCGCCATCCCCTCGGCGGCGACGCTGCGGGCGCGCTCGGCGGCCCGGTCGAGCTCGACGTAGACCCGGTCGACGTGGGCCTGCTCGGCGGCCACCTCAGCGGCGAACTCGTCGGGCATCGTGGGTGCCGCGCTGGCTGGATCCATGAGCAGGGAAGTGTCCGCCTCCGGTCGACCCGTCGGCCCGCCCGACGGGAGAACACGTCAGTTTAGCCGGGAACCGGCCCGGCGGATGCCGCAAGCGCTACAGCCAGCCGCGCTGCGCGGCCAGCAGCCCGGCCTGGAAGCGGGATTGGGCGCCGAGCATGTCGAGGATCGCCTTGATCCGCCGCTCGACGGTGCGCTGGGAGACCTTGGCCTGGCGGGCGATCAGCGCGTCGCTCGCGCCGGCCGCCAACAGCGACAGGATCTGCTCGTCGCGGCGGTCCAGCCCCGCCTTGGGGCGGGCCCGGGCGATGGGCACCGCGACCTCCCAGAGCCGCTCGACCAGCCAGCGCAGCGGGTCGACGATGTGGGGGGTGTGCAGCAGCAGCCCGTGCGGCACCGGACGCCCGGCGAAGGACACGTCGACCACCGCCCAGGACTCGTCGACGATCGTCGCGCTGAACGGCAGGTTGGGGCAGACCCGCTGGATCTCGGTGGCCGCCAGGCCGGCCAGGCCCTCGGCGAAACCGTCGATCTCGAACAGCCTGCTGTCGTAGATGACCTCGGTGGCGAGTTGCTCGCCGTGCTCGTTGAGCGTCTCGGACGGGGGCCGGCCGGAGGCCGGGCGCACCGAGTCCAGGACGCGCTGGGTGGGGGCCCGCATGGCCAGCACCCGGTTGGTGCCGGCCCCGACGATCTGGGCGGTCGCGGTGGCGATGTCGTCCAGGCTGAACAACAGTTGCACCCGGGTGTCGGACTCCGGTGGGGTCGGCTGCCGGGTGGCGTAGAAGAGCCGCACCAGGTCGGGCACCGCCTGCCGGGCCATCGACGCCTGCCGCTCCAGCCGGTGGGCCAGGTCGCGCAGCGCGGTGTCCGGGGGCTCGACCCGGATGCCCCCGTCGACGCTGGGCTGCAGGAAGCCCCGGCGGGTCAGCACGCGCAGCGTGGCGTCGACGGTCTCGGCGGGGTAGCCGGCGTCGAGCAGGGTCTGGCGGCTGGGTTGTGGCGTGGCCACGAGCAGCACGTAGAGCTGTCCGATGACGCCCTCGGCGGAGGAGTCGATGAACGAGTCCCCCAGCTCGGGCAGCACCGAGACGACGTCGACGAGGTCGTCGTCGGATGTCGAATCCACGCGCCGCTCCTTGGTCGGTCGAGGCCGTGGCCCCCCGATGTCCCCGCCGATCCTGCGTCGGCCGGTCGCTCGCCACCCGATCGCCGGCCCGCAGCCCCGGCCCGGCGATGGCGGTTTGCTGACAATGACGATATCCCGACAGGCGCCCCTCTTACGCCTGATGGATTCATCTGACATCCTTCACGATGTCCGAAGACGCGATCTTCGGCTGCGTGGTCCCCCTCGGTCCCCCTGGCGAGTCGGGTACACGTGCGGTGCCCTCGGGCGATCCCCCTGCCTCCCGAGGGCACCGTTGTTTTCTCCACCGGTGTTCGGTCCGCCGCTGTTTGCCTCGGCCGCTGTTCGGTCCGCCGCCCTCGGCAGCCTCCCGCGGCCGGGCGCGGCAGCCGGGCATAGGCTGGCGCCGTGAAGGTCCTCGTCATCGGTTCGGGCGCCCGGGAGCACGCGCTGGTCCGCGGCCTGCAGGCCGACCCGGCCGTCGACGCGGTCATCGCCGCCCCGGGCAACCCGGGCATCGACGCGGTCGCCCGGTGCGAACCGCTGGCCGACGTCACCAACGCCGCCGCGGTGCTGGAACTGGCCACGCGGCATACCGTCGACCTGGTCGTCGTCGGACCCGAGGCGCCGCTGGTGGCCGGGGTCGCCGACGTGCTGCGCGCCGCCGGCATCGCGACCTTCGGGCCGGACGCGGCCGCCGCCCGGCTGGAGGGCAGCAAGTCGTTCGCCAAGCAGGTCATGGCCGCCGCCGGGGTGCCCACCGCACTGGCCCACGTGTGCACCACCGACGACGAGGTCGTGGCGGCCCTGGACGCCTTCGGCGCCCCGCACGTGGTCAAGGACGACGGGCTCGCCGCCGGCAAGGGCGTCGTGGTCACCGACGACCGCGCGGTGGCCCTGGCGCACGCCCGCGGCTGCCTGGCCAAGCCGGACGGGACCGTCGTCATCGAGGAGTTCCTCGACGGCCCGGAGGTCTCGGTCTTCTGCGTCAGCGACGGCACCGAGGTGCGGGCGCTCGCGGCCGCCCAGGACTTCAAGCGGGTCGGTGACGGCGACGCCGGGCCCAACACCGGTGGCATGGGGGCCTATTCGCCGCTGCCCTGGGCGCCGGCCCGCTTCGAGCAGTGGGTCGTCGAGCACGTCGCGCAGCCGGTGATCGACCAACTGCGCCGGGCCGGCACCCCCTTCGTCGGCACGCTCTACTGCGGCCTGGCGCTGACCTCCCGCGGGCCCCGGGTGGTGGAGTTCAACGTCCGCTTCGGCGACCCCGACGGACAGGCCTCGCTGGCCCGCCTGGTCACCCCCCTCGGTGGCCTGCTGTATGCCGCGGCCACCGGCACCCTGGAGACCATGGACGACCTGCACCACGTGCCGGAGGCGGCGGTGGTCGTCGTCGTGGCCGCCGAGGGCTATCCCGCGGCCCCGCGCACCGGAGCGATCATCGACGGGCTCGACGACGCGGCCGAGGTGGCCGGCGCGCACGTCCTGCACGCCGGCACGGCCCGTGGCGACGACGGGCTGGTCCGCTCGGCCGGTGGCCGGGTGCTCGACCTGGTCGGCCTCGGTGCCGACCTCGCCGCGGCGCGCGACGCGGCATACCAGGCGGTGGCGCACATCGCGCTCGACGGAGCCCAGCACCGCACCGACATCGCCCTGGCCGCAGCCCGCGGCGAGGTGACCGTCCCAGGGGGCACGCCATGACCGAGCCGCTCGACCTGCCCGGCTACCAGCATCTCTACTCGGGCAAGGTGCGTGACCTCTACGCCCCGCTCGACCCCGCGTCGGGGCAGCCCCGCGAGGACCAACTGCTGCTCGTGGCGAGTGACCGGATCTCGGCCTACGACTTCATCCTGGACACCCCGATCCCGGACAAGGGAGCGGTGCTGACCCGGCTGTCCCTGTGGTGGTTCGACCGCATGGAGGGCATCGAGAACCACGTCCTGTCGGCCGACCCGCCGCAGGTGCCGGCCGAGGTCGCCGGCCGGGCGGTGCTGGTGCGGCGCCTGGAGATGGTGCCGGTCGAGTGCATCGCCCGCGCCTACCTGGCCGGCAACGGGCTGGCGGAGTACCAGCGGGCCGGCTCGATCAGCGGGGTCGCCCTGCCGGCCGGGCTCGTCGAGGGGTCCCGGCTGCCGACGCCGATCTTCACCCCGACGACCAAGGCGCCGGTCGGGGAGCACGACGAGCCGATGACCGACGACGAGGTGCAGGCCGCCGTCGGGTCGCAACTGGCCGCCCGGCTCGATGTGCTGACCCGCCGGATCCTGGCCCGGGGCAACGAGATCGCGAGCCAGCGGGGCATCCTCATCGCCGACACGAAGGTCGAGTTCGGCGTCGACCGCAGCCGCGAGGACCACACCGGCGGCCCGCTCGTCGTGCTCGCCGACGAGGTGCTGACGCCCGACTCGTCGCGCTTCTGGCCGGCCGACCAGTGGGAGCCCGGTCGGCCCCAGCCGTCGTTCGACAAGCAGTACGTCCGGGACTGGCTCACCTCCTCGGCCAGCGGCTGGGACCGGCACTCCGGCCAGCCGCCGCCGCCGCTGCCCGAGGACGTCGTGGCGCAGACCCGCAACCGCTATGTCGAGGCCTTCGAGCGGATCACCGGCCGGCCGTTCTGAGCGCGGCACCGCTCACAGGTAGGGCCGCTGCCGGGAGCGGGCCTGCTCATAGCCGGTGCGGGCCCGGCGGGTCGAGTCCAGCGCGGCGACCTCGGCCACCGGCACGTCCCACCAAGCGCTGGCCGGCGACCCCGGCGCCAGCGGGTCGGTCTCGATGTAGAGGCAGCTGGCGCGGTCGTCGGCCGCAGCCGCGGCATACGCCCGGCGCAGGTCAGCGATGCTCGAGCAGCGGTGCACGGGCAGGCCCCAACTGGCCGCGTTGGCCGCGAGATCGACCGGCACCGGGGGCCCGTCCAGCCGGCCGGTCGCCGGGTCGCGGCGCCGATGGGCGGTGCCGAAGCGCTGCGACCCCTGCGCCTCGGACAGGCCGCCGATCGAGGCGAAGCCGTGGTTCTGCAGCAGGACGACGATGACCTTGAGGCCCTCGGCGACGATCGTCGCGAGCTCCATCGGCATGAGCTGATAGGTGCCGTCGCCGACGATGGCGACGATCTGCGGCCCGGCTCCCAGGGCCAGCCGCGCGCCGAGCGCCGCCGGGATCTCGTAGCCCATGCACGAGTAGGCGTATTCGACGTGGTACTGCCCGGGACGGTCCGCGCGCCAGAGCCGTTGCAGGTCGCCGGGCATCGACCCGGCCGCGTTGACGAGGACGTCGTCGGGACCGAGCAGCTCGTTGAGGGCGCCGAAGACCTCGGTCTGCGCCGGCAACGGCCGGTGGCCGAGGTGATAGCACCGGTCGACCTGCTGCTGCCACTCGGCGCGCAACTCCCCGATCCGCTGCCGATAGGCCGCCTCGGTCGACCACCCGGACAGCGCCGCCGTCAGCGCGGTGAGCGCCTCGCGGGCGTCCGCGACGACCGAGGTCGCCGAGTGCTTGGCGGCGTCGAAGCCGAGCAGGTTGACGTTGACGAAGCGGACCGCCGGGTCGCCGAAGACGGTGTGCGAGGCGGTCGTGAAGTCCGACCACCGGGTGCCCACCCCGATGACGACGTCGGCGTCGGCGGCCAGCGCGTTGGCTGCGGCGGAGCCGGTCGCGCCCAGGCCCCCCACCGACAGCGGGTGGTCCCAGTTGACCGCGCCCTTGCCGGCGTGCGTGTCGGCCACCGGGATGCCTGTGGCGGAGGCGAACTCGCGCAACTCGGCGGCGGCCGCGGCATACCGCACGCCGCCGCCGGCGCCGCGCAGCGGCCGGCGGGCACCGGTGACGACCGCGGCCGCCCGGGCCAGCGCGGCCGGCTCCGGCACCGGCCGGGCGACGTGCCAGACCCGGCGACGGAACAGCTGAGCCGGCCAGTCGTGAGCCTGCGCCTGCACGTCCTGGGGCAGGCAGATCGTCACGGCGCCGGTGTCGGCCGGATCGGTGAGCACGCGCATGGCGCCCAGCAGCGCGGGGACGAGCTGCTCCGGGCGCTCGACCCGGTCGAAGAAGCGGCTGACCGGCCGGAGCGAGTCGTTGACCGACACGTCGGGATGGCGCGGGTCCTCCAGCTGCTGCAGCACCGGGTCGGCGACCCGCGAGGCGAAGGTGTCGGCCGGCAGCAGCAGCACCGGGATCCGGTTGGTCGTCGCCAGGGCCGCGCCGGTCACCAGGTTGGTCGCCCCGGGCCCGATCGACGTCGTCACCGCCATGGTCTGCAGCCGCTCGGTGGTGCGCGCGAAGCCGGTCGCGGCGTGCACGCCGCTCTGCTCGTTGCGGATCGGGTAATAGGGCAGGTGCTCGTCCCCGGCACCGGCCGCCCGGGCCGTCTCGTCCTCGAGCAGCGCCTGGCCGACCCCGCAGACGTTGCCGTGCCCGAAGATGCCGAAGACGCCTGTCACCAGCCGACGCTCGACCCCGTCGCGCTCGCTGAACTGCTGGGTGAGGAAGCGCACGAGCGCCTGAGCCACCGTCAGCCGGACGCTGCTGGTCATCGTGCCGTCCTTTGCCTGGTCGTGGCCCAGAACGATAGCCCGCGCTCGACCCGAGTGCCTACGATGGCCTGACGTCGCGGAGGTGGTCATGGGCGAGCCGGTGCTCGATGTGCTGTGCATCGGGCGCGCCGGCGTGGACGTCTATCCGTTGCAGGTCGGCGTGGGCCTGGAGGACGTCACGACGTTCGGCAAGTTCCTCGGCGGCAGCGCCACCAACGTCGCGGTCGCCGCGGCGCGGCACGGCCGGCGCGCCGCGATCGTCACCAAGGTCGGCGCCGACCCCTTCGGGCGCTTCGTCCAGCGGGCCGTCGCCGGCTTCGGCGTCGACGCCGCCTACGTCGGGACCGACCCGCACCTGGCGACCCCGGTGGTGTTCTGCGAGATCTTCCCGCCCGACCACTTCCCGCTCTACTTCTATCGCTCGCCCCAGGCACCCGACCTGGGCATCACGGCCGACGACGTGCCCGACGCGGCGGTGCGTTCGGCGGGCATCCTGTGGGTCACCCTGACCGGACTGTCCGCCGAGCCCAGCCGCAGCGCGCACGAGCACGCCTGGCAGGTGCGCGACCGTCGCCAGCACACCGTCGTCGACCTCGATTACCGGCCCAGCTTCTGGCCGACCGAGGCCGAGGCGAGTGTTGCTGCCCGACAGGCGATCTCGCACAGCACGGTGGCGATCGGCAACCTGCAGGAGTGCCGGGTGGCGGTCGGTGAGAGCGACCCCGACACGGCCGCGGAGGCGCTGCTCGACCTCGGTGTCGAGCTGGCCCTGGTCAAGCTCGGCCCGCTCGGTGTGCTGGCCCGCACCGATGCCGAGCGGGTCGTCTGCCCGAGCTTCCCCGTCGAGGTCGTCAACGGGCTCGGTGCCGGTGACGCCTTCGGCGGCGCCCTGTGCCACGGGTTGCTCGCCGGCTGGCCGCTCGCCGAGGTCGTCGAGTTCGCCAACGTCGCCGGCGCGCTCGTCGCCGGACGGATCGAGTGTTCCTCGGCCATGCCGACGGAGGCACAGGTGCGGGCCGCGCGGGCCAGGGGTTGCGGGTGAGCGAGCCGTCGCGCTGGGTGCGCCGGGCCGGTTCGGGCACCGGCGGATGGGACCCGTGCATCCGTCCCGGGGAGCCCGGGTGGTCGCACACCGGGCTGTATGCCGCGGACCTGCCGGCGGGCCGGTCGCGCACCGTCGAGACCGGGGACTGCGAGTTCGTCGTGCTGCCGCTGTCGGGGTCCTTCTCGGTGGGCTGCGCCGACGGGTGGTCAGTCGAGCTGGCCGGCCGGGCCGGCGTCTTCGACGGACCGACCGACTGCGCCTACGTGCCGCGGGGCAGCCGGCTCACGGTGACCGCCCGCACCGCCGGCCGGGTGGCGCTGCCGTTCGCGCGGGCGCGGCGGCGGCTCGCGGCGGCATACCTCGGGGCGGGGCAGGTGCCGGTGGAGTTGCGTGGCGCCGGGTCGTGCTCTCGCGAGGTCCGCAACTTCGGCACCCCGGGCGTGCTCGAGGCCGACTCGCTCATCGCCTGCGAGGTGGTCACCCCCGCCGGGAACTGGTCGTCCTATCCGCCGCACAAGCACGACGTGGAGCGCCCCGGCGTCGAGACCGAGCTGGAGGAGATCTACTACTTCGAGGTGGCTGCGGCCGGTGGCCGAGGCCCGGATCCGGTCGGCTACCACCGGGTTTACGGCACGTCGCAGCGGCCGATCGACGTGCTCGCCGAGGTGCGCAGCGGCGACGTCGTCCTCGTGCCGCACGGGTGGCACGGACCGGCCATGGCGCCGCCCGGCTACGACCTCTACTACCTCAACGTCATGGCCGGCCCCGGTCCCGCCCGGGCCTGGCTCATCTGCGATGATCCCGCCCACGCCTGGGTGCGGGACACCTGGGCCGACCAGCCGGTCGACCCCCGACTGCCCTGTCCGCTCACCCGCCCGACGGAGGTCCACCCGTGAGCACCCCCACCCGGATCACCCACCTGATCGGCCACTCCCGCTGGGCCGGGACGGCCGAGCGGCACGGCGAGGTCTACAACCCGGCGACCGGTGAGGTGACCGGTCACCTCGACTTCGCGTCGCCCGAGCTGGTCGGGCAGGTGCTCGACCGGGCCGCGCAGGCAGCAGCCGACTGGGGGCGCAGTTCGCTCGCCACCCGCACGCAGGTGCTCTTCGCGATGCGGCAGTTGCTCGCCGAGCACCGGGAGCGGATCGCCGCCCTCATCACGGCCGAGCACGGCAAGGTCCTCAGCGATGCGCTCGGGGAGGTCAACCGGGGCCTCGAGGTCGTCGAGTTCGCCTGCGGCATACCGCAGCTGCTCAAGGGCGGTCACTCGGAGAACGTGTCCACCGGGGTGGACACGTTCGCCATCCTGCAACCGCTGGGCGTCGTCGCGGTCATCTCGCCGTTCAACTTCCCGGCCATGGTGCCGCTGTGGTTCGTGCCGGTGGCGATCGCCTGCGGCAACGCGGTCGTCGTCAAGCCCAGCGAGAAGGACCCCTCGGCGGTCAACGCCGTCGCCGAGCTGTGGCGGGAGGCGGGCCTGCCGGACGGGGTGCTCAGCGTCGTCCACGGCGACAAGCAGACGGTCGACGCACTGCTGACCCACCCGGTCGTCAAGGCGGTCTCCTTCGTCGGGTCGACCCCGATCGCCCGCTACGTCTACGAGACCGCCACCGCGCACGGCAAGCGGGTGCAGGCCCTGGGCGGGGCCAAGAACCACATGCTCGTGCTGCCCGACGCCGACCTCGACCTGGCCGCCGACGCCGCGGTGAGCGCCGGCTTCGGGTCGGCCGGCGAACGCTGCATGGCGATCTCGGTCGTCGTCGCGGTCGACTCGATCGCGGACGAACTGGTCGAGCGGATCCGGCGCCGGATCGCGACCCTGCGCACCGGCGACGGCACCCGCGGCTGCGACATGGGCCCGGTGGTCACCGCGGCGGCCCGGGCGCGGATCACCGGGCTGATCCAGCAGGGGGTCGAGGCGGGGGCGGACCTGGTCGTCGACGGCCGGGACGGCGACTTCGACGGCGCGGCGGACGGCTTCTACCTCGGGCCGACCCTCTTCGACCGGGTCACCCCGACCATGTCGATCTACACCGAGGAGATCTTCGGGCCGGTGCTGTCGGTCGTGCGGGTGGAGTCCTTCGACGAGGGGCTCGCCCTGGTCAACGCCAGCCCCTACGGCAACGGGACGGCGATCTTCACCAACGACGGCGGCGCGGCTCGCCGCTTCCAGCACGAGGTCGAGGTCGGCATGGTCGGCATCAACGTGCCGATCCCGGTCCCGATGGCCTACTACTCCTTCGGCGGCTGGAAGGACTCGCTGTTCGGCGACTCGCACGCGCACGGCAGCGAGGGGGTGCACTTCTTCACCCGCACCAAGGCGGTGACCCAACGCTGGCTCGACCCCAGCCACGGCGGACTGCACCTCGGCTTCCCGCAGAACACCTGAAAGGCACTGGCGCACATGCACATCGGGCTCATCGGCGTCGGGCGGATCGGCGCCTTCCACGCCCGGACCCTCAACGAGCTCGAGGCCGTCGACCGGGTCACCGTCGCCGACCTCGACGCTGCCGCCGCGCACCGCGTGGCCGCCGAGGTCGGCGGTGCCGCCGCCGCCGATCTAGCGGCCCTGCTCGCGGCCGGTCCCGACGCGCTGGTCATCGCGACCGGCACGCACACCCACGCCGGGCTGGTCCGGGCCGCCGTCGCCGCTGGCCGACCCACGTTCTGCGAGAAGCCGGTCGCCGCGACGCTGGCCGAGTCGATCGAGCTGGCCGACCTCGAACGGCGCAGCGACGTGCCCATCCACATCGGCTTCCAACGGCGCTTCGACGCGGGCTACCGCCGGGCGCGGGCCGCGGTGCGGGCGGGCGAGCTCGGCACCGTGCACCTGGTGCGGGCCTGCACGCATGACCAGCAGCCGCCGCCCGCGGCCTACCTGCCGACCTCCGGCGGGATCTTCCGCGACTGCAACATCCACGACTTCGACATCCTGCGCTTCGTCACCGGCCGCGAGGTGGTCCGCGCCTACGCCATCGGGGGCAACCGGGGCGAGGCCTTCTTCGCCGCGGCCGGCGACGTCGCCACCGGGGCGGCCGTGCTGACCCTCGACGACGACTCCGTCGCCCTCGTCTCGGCGATGCGGCACAACGGCGGCGGGACGGACGTGCGGTTCGAGGTGCACGGCAGCGCGGGCACCGTCGCGGTCGGGCTTGACGACAGCCTCGCCATGACGTCGGCGGAGCCGGGCGTGCGCTTCCCCCCGGGGCCGGTGCACCCGTCGTTCCTGGGACGCTTCGCGGCGGCATACCGCGACGAGCTCGCCACCTTCGTCGAGGTCGCCGCCGGCCGCGCGGCCAGCCCGTGCACCGTCGCCGACAGCCTCGCCGCGGCGCGGATCGCCGAAGCCTGCAGCATCTCGCGTGAGCAGGGCCGACCGGTCGCGCTGGCCGAGATCGCCGGATGAGCGCCGGCCGGCTCGCCGACCGCCTGGCCGGGGCGCCGATCTCGTGGGGGGTGTGCGAGGTCCCTGGGTGGGGCTGGCAGCAGGACCCGGCGACGGTACTCCGACAGATGGCCGAACTCGGGCTGCGCGCAGCGGAGTTCGGTCCGCCTGGCTTCCTGCCCGGGGAGCCGCTCCAGCGCGCCGCCGTCCTGGCCGAGCACGGCCTGCAGGCGGTTGGCGGCTTCCTGCCGGTGGTGCTGCACGACCCCGCGGTCGACCCGGCGCCCGCCGTCCTGCGCGAACTGGCCGCCTTCTCCGTTGCCGGGGCGCAGACCCTGGTGCTCGCCGCGGTGAGCGGCCGGCCGGGCTACGACGGGCGCACCGAACTGGACCCGGCCGGGTGGGCCACCCTGCTGGCTCAGCTCGACCGGCTGGCCTCGATCGCGGCCGAGCGCGGCGTCACGGCGACCCTGCACCCGCACGTCGGCACCCTGGTCGAGACCGACCAGGACGTGGGCCGGGTGCTGGCCGGCTCGACGATCGGGCTGACCCTCGACACCGGCCACCTGCTCATCGGCGGCGCCGACCCGCTGGCCCTCGCGGTGGACCACGCCGACCGCGTCGCCCACGTCCACCTCAAGGACGTCGACGCGGCCTGGGTCAGCCGGGTGCGCTCCGGGGCGGTCGGCTACACCGCCGCCGTCCGGGCCGGCATCTACCGCCCGCTGGGCACCGGCCACGCCCGGATCGGCGAGGTCGTGCGCACGCTCGAGGCCGCGGCCTACCAGGGCTGGTACGTCCTGGAGCAGGACGCCATCCTGACCGGCGACCCACGCGCAGGGGGCGGGCCCGATCCGGTCCAGGACGTGCGGCGCAGCGTCGACTTCCTGCGCTCGCTCGCGAGCTGAGGCTGCCGCCGGGAGCCGCCGTCCCCCGGGTAGGCTCGAAGCGTCGCCCGGCGGTGCACCGGGCCGCCCGCCGATCTGAGGAGTCGCCCGGACATGGCCCTGGGAGCCGCCCCCGTGCTCACGACGTTCGCCGGGGGCGCCGCGCTGCCGGACTTCCGCCTCGCCGCGCTGCTGCGCCGGCTGCAGGATCGGGTGCCGGGGCTGATCGGGCTCACCGCGCGGCACGTCCACTGGGTCGCCAGCGACGCGCCGCTGGACGGACCGGTCCGTGCCACCATGGCCCGCCTGCTCACCTACGGCGCCCCGGTTGCCGGGCCGCCGACGGACGACTCGGCGACCCTGTTCGTCGTGGCACCCCGGCTCGGCACCGTGTCGCCCTGGGCCAGCAAGGCGACCGACCTGGCGCACAACTGTGGCCTGCCGGTCCGGCGGGTCGAGCGGGTCACCGAATATCGGCTCGTTGGAACGCCGCTCACCGCCGAACAGGTGTCGGCCTGCGCCGCGCTCCTGCACGACCGGATGACCGAGAGCGTTCTGCTGACCGCTGATGCGGCAGCCGCCATGTTCGACGAGCGCGCGGGCGAGCCGATGGAGCACGTCCCGGTGCTCGCGCAGGGGCGCGCCGCCCTGGTGGCCGCGGACGCGGCCTACGGACTGGCCCTGTCGGACGACGAGATCGACTATCTCGTCGAGGCGTTCCGGGGGCTGCGGCGCGACCCGACCGACGTCGAGCTGATGATGTTCGCGCAGGCCAACAGCGAGCACTGCCG
>CAZYHR010000069.1:0-17307 GCA_964647395.1 uncultured Intrasporangiaceae bacterium
CTCGAGCGCGCGGCGGGCTACCGCGGACAGCGTTCGCGGCTCTACCGCAAGGCCAAGGAGCAGATGATCCACTCGCTCGGCTACGCCTACCGCGACCGGCGCGCCAAGAAGGGCGACTTCCGGCGCCTGTGGATCCAGCGCATCAACGCCGCCGCCCGCGCCAACGGCATGACCTACAACCGCTTCATGCAGGGTCTCAAGGCGGCCGGCGTCGAGGTGGACCGCAAGATCCTCGCCGACCTGGCGGTGACCGACGCCAAGGCGTTCGCCGCGCTCGTCGAGCTGGCCCGGGCCAACGTGCCGGCCCAGGCCCCGGCGGGCGACGCGGCCTGAGCCGTCGCAGCGCAACCTCGAGCGCTGGGACAGGGATGCTGACCAACCCCCGATCCGACCGGGTGCGGGCGGTGCGGGCCCTGTCCCGGCGCTCGGTGCGTGAGCGCACCGATCGCTTCCTCGCCGAGGGGCCGCAGGCGGTGCGCGAGGCGGTGCGCCACCGCCCGGACGTCGTCGTCGAGATCTTCGCCACCGACTCGGCCGACGAGCGCCACCCGGAGCCGCTCGAGCAGGCGCGGGAGCGCGGCATACCGGTGCAGGCCTGCTCCGACCAGGTGCTCGCCGCGCTGAGCGACACGCAGGCACCGCAGGGACTGCTGGCCGTATGCCGCCGGCTGCCCACCGAACTCGACGCCGTCCTGGCGGCCTCGCCCCGGCTGCTGTGCGTGCTCACCCACGTCCGCGACCCCGGCAACGCCGGCACCGTGCTGCGCGCCGCCGACGCCGTGGGCGCCGACGCCGTCGTCGTCTCCGCCGCGAGCGTCGACGTGTGGAGCCCCAAGGTGGTCCGCTCGACCGCGGGGTCGCTGTTCCACGTGCCGGTCGTCACCGGGCTGCCCGCCGACCAGATCCTGTCCCGGCTGCGGGCCGCGGGACTGCGCCTGCTCGCGGCCGACGCCGCGGGGGACGTGCCGCTACCGCAGGCCGACCTCGCGGCGGCGCACGCCTGGGTCTTCGGCAACGAGGCCTGGGGCCTGCCCGACGATCTGCGGGCGGACTGCGACCAGGTGGTGCGGGTGCCGATCCACGGGCTGGCCGAGTCGCTCAACCTGGCCATGGCAGCCACCGTCTGCCTCTACGCCTCGGTGCTGCGGACCTGACCGCCGGCCGACCATGGGGCGTTGCGCGCGGGTTCGGCCGTGCGGCGTCACGCCGCTGGCTACGCTGAGGCGTCATGGACCTGGCGAGCCTGCTCGACCTCGGGGATTCGCAGCGGCTCGAGGGCCTGCGGATGCTCTCGGACGTGCTGCCCGACGGCCTCATCTCGGTCGACGCCGACCGCAACGTCATCTTCTGCAACCAGCGGGCCGCCGAGATCCTGCGGACCTCCCCGGACCAGGTGCTGGGCCGGCCGGTGACCGAGGCCGTGGCGCTCACCGACTCCGACGGCCGCTCGTGGTGGGACGTGGCCAGCCCGTGGGTCGGGCTGCACACCCGCACCGGGCACCGCGAGAAGCTGCTGTGGACCCGCACCGGCGTCGAGGTGCTCGTCACCGCCCGCTACATCCGCATCGAGCGCCGCGGACCCGTCGTGCGGGTCATGCTCTCGCTGCGCGACGCGATGGCCCGGCAGCGCACCGAAGCCGATCACGCGGCGCTGCTGTCCACTCTCGCCCACGAGCTGCGCTCGCCGTTGACCTCGGTCAAGGGCTTCTCGTCCACCCTGCTGCGTCGCTGGGACCGCTTCACCGACGAGCAGAAGCGGCTGATCATCGAGACCATCGAGGTCGACGCCGACCGGGTCAGCCGGCTGATCGCCGACCTGCTCGACGTGTCGCGCATCGACTCGGGCCGGCTGATCCTGCGCCGCCAGCTCATGGCGCTCGACCCGATCATCGAACGGCACATGCGGCGGATGTCCGGCCTGGGCATCCCGGAGGACCGCATCGTCATCGAGGTGATCCGGCCGATCCCGTCCACCTGGGCCGATCCGGACCGGGTCGATCAGATCGTCATCAACCTCATCGACAACGCCATCAAGCACGGTGACGGCATCGTCACCGTCCGGGCCCAGGCCGGCACGGTCGACCTGGCCGACGGCGCCGACGGCGACGACCGGCCGGCCATCGTCGTGTCCATCGCCGACCAGGGCACCGGCATCCCCGACCGGCTGCGCCGGGTGATCTTCGGCCGGTTCTGGCACCAGCCCGGGCACGGCAACACCGGCCTGGGGCTCTACGTCGTCAAGGCCCTCGTCGAGGCCCACGGCGGCCGGATCGTGGCCGGCAACGCCCCGGGCGGCGGGGCGATCTTCACCTTCAGCATCCCGTCGGGCGAGCCCGACGACGTGGTCGCCGGGCTCGACGCGGCCGCCCGCTGAGGGCCGCGGGTCCCGGCCCGGTCGGCCGGCCGCGCGGGCCTCCGGGTCCGGGGAGCGAAACCCCGCGACCCCCGCCCGAACGCCCATCTAGACTCGGGCGCCGACTCCTGTTGTCACCCGAACGTGAGAGACGATGTCCGCGCCCAACAGCCAGTACGACCCCGTGGAGGTGGCCGCCCTCGACCCGGCCGCCCTCGACTCCGCCGTCGAGCAGGCCCGGTCGGCCTTCGCCCAGGCCGGTGACCTCGAGGCCCTCAAGGCCGCCCGGCTGAGCCACCTCGACAAGGGGCCGGTCGCCCAGGCGCGCCGGGAGATCGGCGCGCTGCCGCCGTCGGCCAAGGCCGAGGCCGGCAAGCGGGTCGGCGCCGCGATGACCGCGGTGCAGGACGCGTATGCCGCGCGGCTGGCCGAGCTGGAAGCCGAGCGGGACGAGCGGATCCTGGTCCAGGAGCGGGTCGATGTCACGGTGCCGACCGGGCGTCGGCCGGTCGGGGCCCGCCACCCGGTCGAGCTGACCATGGAGCGGCTCGTCGACGTCTTCGTCGGTGCCGGCTGGGAGTGCGTCGACGGCCCGGAGGTGGAGTCGGAGTGGATGAACTTCGACGCCCTCAACCTCGGGCCCGACCACCCGGCCCGGCAGATGCAGGACACCTTCTTCGTCGACCCCCCGGACGGAGGGCTGGTGCTGCGCACGCACACCTCGCCGGGCCAGATCCGCACCATGTTGACCCGCACCCCGCCGATCTATGTCGTCGTGCCCGGCAAGGTGTTCCGCACCGACGAGTTGGACGCGACCCACACCCCGGTGTTCCACCAGCTCGAGTGCCTGGCCGTCGACCGGGGGCTGACCATGGCCAACCTGCGCGGCGCCATCGACCACTTCGTCAAGGCGATGTTCGGTGACGTCCGCACCCGGGTGCGGGCCTCCTACTTCCCGTTCACCGAGCCCTCGATGGAGACCGACTTCCAGTGCCACATCTGCCTGGGCGAGGATCCGGGGTGCCGGATGTGCGGCGGCTCCGGCTGGATCGAGCTCGGCGGGTCGGGACTGGTCAACCGCAAGGTCCTCATCGCCTGTGGCATCGACCCCGACGTCTACACGGGTTTCGCGTTCGGCTTCGGCATCGAGCGCACCCTGCAGCTGCGCAACGGGCTGACCGACATGCGCGACATCGTTGAGGGGGACGTGCGCTTCTCCGCCCAGTTCGGGATGGCGGTGTGACATGCGGGTGCCCCTGACCTGGCTCGGCGAGCTCGTCGACCTGCCCGCCGGCGCTCGCGGTGTCGCCGTGGCCCGGTCCTTCGTCTCGGTCGGCATCGAGGAGGAGGAGGTCCACGGCGGCGACATCGCCGGCCCGCTCGTCGTGGGCCGGGTGCTCACCGTCGAGGAGTCGGTGCAGAAGAACGGCAAGACGATCCGCTTCTGCACCGTCGACGTCGGCGACCACGGGCAGCGGGTCACCGACGGCAGCGCGCAGCAGATCGTGTGCGGCGCGACGAACTTCGAGGTCGGCGACCTCGTCGTCGTCGTGCTGCCGGGCGCGACCCTGCCGGGCGGCTTCCAGATCGCGGCTCGCAAGACCTACGGCCGGGTGTCCAACGGCATGATCTGCGCCGAGGACGAGCTGGGCATCGGGACGGACCACTCCGGCATCATCGTCCTGTCCCGGCTGCTCGGCCCCGAGGCCGCCGCCGCGCTGCAGCCCGGCGACGACGCCATCGCGCTGCTCGGGCTCGACGACGAGGTCGTCGAGCTCAACGTCACCCCCGACCGGGGCTACTGCTTCTCGTTGCGCGGCCTGGCCCGCGAATACTGGCACTCCCAGGGCAGCCCGGCGGGCGGCTACCGCGACCCGGCCCGGGTCGCGGTGCCCGACGCCAACGTGGCCGGCTACCCGGTGCACCTGGTCGACGAGCGAGCCATCGGCGGCCGGGCCGGCTGCGACCGCTACGTGGCCCGGATCGTGCGGGGGGTCGACCCCACCGCGGCGTCCCCGTCCTGGATGCAGTCGCGGCTGACCCAGGCGGGCATGCGCCCGATCTCGCTCGCGGTCGACGTGACCAACTACGTCATGCTGCTGGTCGGCCAGCCGCTGCACGCCTTCGACCTGCACCGGCTGTCCGGGTCGATCGCGGTCCGGCGGGCCCAGCCCGGTGAGCGCCTGGAGACCCTCGACGGGGTGACCCGCGAGCTGTCCCCGGAGGACCTGCTCATCACCGACGGCGGCCAGCAGCCGCTGGCGCTGGCCGGTGTCATGGGGGGGTCCTCGTCGGAGGTCTGCGAGACGACCACCGACGTGCTCATCGAGGCGGCGCACTTCGACCCGGTGACCGTCGCGCGCACCTCGCGCCGCCACCGGCTGGTGTCCGAGGCGTCCAAGCGGTTCGAGCGCGGGGTCGACCCGCGGGTCACCGACGCGGCCGCCCAGCTCGCGGTCGACCTGCTGGTCGCCCACGGCGGCGGCACCGCCGACCCGGGGGTGACCGACGTCGACCACACCGAGGACCGGACGGCATACCGGCTCGACCCGACGCTGCCCGCCCGGTTGGTCGGCGTGGACTACCCCCGCGACCGGGTGACGACGATCCTGCGCGAGCTGGGTTGCGCGGTCCTCGACGAGGGGGGGCCGACGGTCGCGGTGACCCCGCCGTCGTGGCGGCCGGACCTGGTGGACGGGCCGGACTACGCCGAGGAGGTCGCCCGCATCGACGGCTACTCCCGGATCCCCATCGTGCCCCCGACCCCGTCGGCGGGTCGTGGGCTGACGCACGGCCAGCAGGTGCGGCGCATCGTCGCGGCGGCCCTGGTCGGCCGGGGGTGCACCGAGGTGCTGACCTATCCGTTCGTCGCCGAGTCCTCCGACGACGATCTCGGGCTGCCGGCCGACGACCCGCGCCGCGCGCACGTGCGCCTGGCCAACCCGCTGTCCGACCAGGCGCCGCTGCTGCGCACCAGCGTGCTGTCGAGCCTGGTCGACGCGGTGCGGCGCAACCTGTCCCGGGGCCAGCGTGACCTGGCCCTGGCCGAGATCGGCCTGGTGGTGCGCCCGGAGCCGGGCACCTCCCACACGGCGCCGGTCCCCGGCGTGGCGCGCCGCCCCGACGACGAGACGATCGCCTCGATCGACGCCGCCGTCCCGCCCCAGCCGCGGCACGCCGCCGTCGTGCTGACCGGTGACGCCGTCCCGGCCGGCTGGTGGGGCCCGGGCCGGCCGGCCGACTGGGCCGACGTCGTCGACACCGTGCGCGCGGTCGCGGCTGCGCTGTCGGTGCCCGTCGTCGTCACCGCCGACGAGCACGCCCCCTGGCACCCGGGGCGCTGCGCCCGCGTGGCCCTGGCCGACGGCACCCTGGTCGGACACGCCGGCGAGTTGCACCCGCGGGTCGTGCAGCGGCTCGGCCTGCCGGCCCGCACGTGCGCCGCGGAGTTCTCGGTCGACGTGCTCACCGGGGCCAGCGAGCAGCCGGTGCGGCAGCAGCAGTTCTCCACCCGGCCGCTCGCGTTGACCGACGTCGCACTCGTCGTCGACGAGTCGGTCACCGCCGCGGCCGTCGAGGCCACCCTGGCCGCCGCGGCCGGCGAGCACCTGGAGTGGGTGGCGCTGTTCGACGTCTACCGCGGCGACCAGGTCGGTCCCGGCCAGAAGTCGCTGGCCTTCCGGCTGGGCTTCCGCGCGTTCGACCGGACCCTGACGACCGAGCAGGTCAGCGCCTTCCGCGACGCCGCCGTCGTCGCCGCCGCCGCAGCCCACCGGGCCGTCCAGCGCTGAGCCGGCGGCATACCGAAACCCGGGACCGGGCGGTTGCCGGCCCCGGCGCCCCCCGCGCCACCCCGACCGCTGGGCGAAACAGGCCGATGGTCCGGGGGTCCCGGGTGAGCGGGGGTCGCTAACCTCGTCCCGTGACCGAGCGCACCTCGTGGCCGGCGGCCACTGCCGTCCTCCTTGCCGGCGTCGCCGCCGCTCTGCACATCGGCAAGCTCCCGCCGGCGGTGCCGGTGCTGCAGGCCGAACTCGGCATCTCGCTGATCCAGGCCGGCTTCCTGCTCTCGCTGGTCCAGGGCGCCGGCATGCTGCTCGGCATCGTCGTCGGCACCGCTGCCGAGGGGTTCGGCCTCAAGCGCACCATGGTCGTCGGGCTGGTGCTGATCACCCTGGCCAGCGTGGCCGGGGGATTCGCCCGCGGCTTCGTCGCGCTGTTGCTGCTGCGGGCCCTCGAGGGCTTCGGCGTGCTGCTGTCGTCGGTGCCGGCTCCGGCGCTGTTGCGGCGGGTCGTCGTGCCCGGCGAGATCAAGAAGGTGCTTGGCATGTGGGGCGCCTACGTCCCGTTCGGCAACGGGCTGGCCCTGTTCATCGGTCCGCTGCTCATCGCTCGCACCAACTGGTCCGCGTGGTGGTGGGTGCTCGCCGTCGTCACCGCGATCATGGCCGTGGTCGTGCAACTGCTCGTCGCGCCCGACCCGCCGCGCCCGGTCGCCCAGGGTGTGTCCACGGAGACCTGGCAGGAGCGGGTGGTCACCACCTTGCGGCACCGGGGTCCGTGGCTGGCGGCACTGGTCTTCGGGCTGTATGCCAGCCAGTGGATGGCCGTCATCGGCTTCCTCCCGACGATCTATCAGCAGGCCGGCTGGGTCGGGGTGACCGGGGCGCTGCTGACCGGGATCGTGCCGTTCATGAACGTCACCGGCAACCTCGCTGCCGGCTGGCTGCTGCAGCGTGGCTGGTCCCTCGGCTCGATGCTGCTCGGCGGGCTCGGCGGGCAGGCGGTCGGGGCGTTCCTGGCCTTCGCCAGCCTCACCGAGGGCTCCCCGGTGATCCGCTACGTGGGGGCGCTGATCTTCTCGGCGGTCGGCGGACTGGTGCCGGGGGCCCTGTTCGCGCTGGCGCCGGAGACCGCGCCGACCGCGACGACGGTGTCGACCACCGTCGGCTGGGTGCAGCAGCTCTCGTCCACCGGCCAGGTCCTGGGCCCGCCGGCCGTCGCCGCGCTGGTCGCGATGCTCGGTGGCTGGCACCTGGCCTGGACGGCGACGCTGACCACGACGATCATCGGCTCGATCCTCGCGCTGGCCCTGCAGCGCGACATCCGCGCTCGCCACCCGCATCCGGTTCGGGGCTGAGCGGGCTCGCCGTCGCGCCCTCGGGCTGCCTAGCATGAGGTGACCGCAACCACGAGGAGGAGCCATGCCCAGGGCATCCAAGGCCACGGCGTCGATCCGTCAGGAGATCCCGGGGGCGGTCAGCCTGTCCGAGGAGTTCCCCGGCGGCTGGACGGTCAACTTCGAGACCGAGCACGCGGACGTGGACACCGCTTCGTATGCCGCGGGCCTGCCCGGCGGTCAGTGCCAGACCCCGCACCTGGGCTACGTCCTGGCCGGCCGCATCGTCTATCGCACCGCGCAGGGCGAGGAGGTGTTCGAGGCCGGCGACGCCTACTACGTCGCGCCGGGCCACACGACCTTCGTGCACGCCGGCACCGAGTACGTCGAGTTCAGCCCGAGCGAGCAGCAGCGCCGGACCTACGCCCACGCCGTCGGCTCCTACCGCGACCTGGTCGACCGGGGGGAGTTCCCGATCATCGCGGCACCCTGAGCGGCGGACGCCCGCAGCCCGGGCGAGCGTGGGCGCGGCGTCGGTTCCGGGCGGTCAGTCGCCGCCGAGCAGGTCCAGCACGATCTGCACCTCGGTCGCCACCCCGGTGAACATCGCCGACTCGACGATGTTGAACTTCGGGTGGTGGTTGACGAAGGGCAGCCCGTCCGAGGCGTCGCCGGCGTTGATGAACACGAACGCCCCCGGGCGCAGGTTGGTGAAGGCCGAGAAGTCCTCGCCGGCCGCTGACGGCGGACAGACCGTCGCGTTCTTCTTCCCGACGACCTTGCGCGCCGCCTTGAGCGCGATGTCGGTCATCCGCGGGTCGTTGTGGACGATGTCATAGGGGGGCACCCAGTGCCATTCGGCCGTGCAGCCGTAGGCCTGGCACATGCCCTCGACGACCTCGCGGGCCCGCCGGTAGGCGATGTCGGCGTCCTCCTGGCTGAAGGTGCGGATCGAGCAGCCCACCCGGGCGGTGTCCGGGATGATGTTCGGGCCGTGCCACCGGCCATGACGCCGGCGTTGACGACGACGAGGTTCTTGGGGTCGACGCTGCGCGAGACGATGTGGTTGAGCCCGACGACGATCTGTGACGCGCACAGCAGCGGGTCGACGGACATGTGCGGCATCGACCCGTGGCCGCCCTTGCCCTGGATGGTCACGTAGAAGCCGCCGGTCGACGAGGTGGCCACCCCCTTGGGGGCGGAGATCGTGCCGACCGGGCCGTTCATGACGTGGAAGCCGAACACGTGGTCCACCCCGTCGAGCACCCCGGCCGCGATCATCCCCTTGGCGCCGCCCGGGTTGACCTCCTCGGCGTGCTGGAAGAACAGCTTCACGCCGCCGCTGAACTGGTCGCGGATCTCGGAGAGCACCTTGGCGGTGCCCAGCAGCATGGCCGCGTGCGCGTCGTGGCCGCAGGCGTGCATGACGCCCGGGACGGTCGAGGCGAACGGCTCGCCGGTCTCCTCCTGCACCGGCAGGGCGTCGATGTCGGCGCGCAGCGCGATGCACTTGATCCCGCCGGGCGGCGGGCCCGGCCGGGTCCCCGACAGTTGCCCGACGACCGAGGTGTCGGTGGGCCGGGAGGTCTCGATGCCCAACTCCTGCAGGCGTTCCTCGATGAAGGCCGCGGTCTGGTGTTCCTGGTTGGACAGCTCCGGGTTGGCGTGCAGGTGCCGACGCCAGGCCACGACGTCGGCCTCGGGCACGGTGAAGGTCAGGGCCATCTCGATCTCCTCCTCGCGGGGTCAGGCGTTGGTGCTCTCGTGCTCGACGGCGGTGGCCGCGGTGTACTGCGCCCGACCGCGCCGGGCGGCCCACGCCGACCCGACGACGAACAGCGCGAGCAGCACGGGCGCGGCATACATGCCGGTGGAGTAGTTGCCCGAGGTGCCCAGCAGGCCCCACAGCGGGGCGCCGATGGCGTTGCCCGCGTAGTAGAAGGCGACCGCGAGTGCGAAGATCTTCGGGAAGTCGCGGCCTCCCATGGCCTGGGCGACGATGAGCGGCGGGCTCACGGTGGCGTTGGAGATGCCCAGGGCCATCGCGGCCATGGCCAGGTACATGAGCGCCACCGAACTGCCGTAGACCATCGAGGGCAGGTAGACGACCGACAGCGACATGAGGGCGAGGCTGATGACCATCATGCCCAGCAGACCGATCTTGTCGTTGAGCAGGCCGAGCACCGGCTTCCAGATGACCAGGAAGGCCAGCCAGACCATGAACAGCGAGGAGTAGAAGGCGATCTGGCTCGGGGTCCACGTGGTGCGGGCCACCGGGTTGGCGTATGCCGCGGTGCGGAAGACGATCGACAGCACCTGGGTGAGCGCCACGACCGCGCCGAACAGGAACAGCGACCCGCAGATGACCCAGAAGCTCGAACTGCGCCGGGCCTGGGCGTAGCTGAAGCCGGGCAGGTCGCCGGGCCGGGCGCCCGGGGCGGCCTGCGGCATCCCCTCGGCGCCGAGCGGCGCGAGGCCGACGTCGCTGGGCTTGTTCCGGATGAGCAGCAGCGCCGGCAGGATGGTGCAGGCCGCCATCGAGGCGGCCATCACCCAGAGCATGCCCCGCCAGCCGAGCGACGACTCGGCCATCCGCGGCCCGACCCCGGCCCAGATCAGACCGCCCACCCCGGTGCCGGCCAGCACGATGCCCAGCACCAGGCCGCGCTTGGCGACGAACCAGGCGTTGACCAGCGCCGGGGGGATGAGCGCCATGCTCATCCCGTAGCCGACGCCGATGACCGCCCCGGCCAGGTAGAACATCAGGTTGCCGTTGGACATGGCGAAGATCACCAGGCCGAGGCTCATGATGATGCCGCCGACGGTGAGCATCGCCCGGGCGCCGTGTTTGGCCAGCAACGGCCCGGCGAAGAACATCAGCGGCAGGACGATGGCGAAGGTCATGACCGTGAAATAGAGCAGGAAGGCGCCCTGGCCGCCGTTGATCTCGGTCGGCACGGCGGAGCCGTTGGGCAGCGTGCGCATGACGACCTTGCCGGCCGCGTCGCGCAGGTAGTAGAGGTCGGAGATGATCGGCGCGGTGAGGATCGACAGGCCGGAGAGCAGGATCGACGCGCCGATCATGACGATGAAGGCGCCGAGGGCGACGATCCAATGCCGGGTCGCGCTCTGGGTGCTGGCCGTGCTCATCGAGGTCACGCCCCTTTGGCCCGTGGTCGCAGACGCTGAGCTCGGGCGCCGTGACCGGAGACCCGGGGTGGCCCAAACTTAGTCCCATCGGGGCCGGATCGGGAGTAACGGCGGACCCGGCACCGACGAATACTTCTCAGACCTGTGTATAGTCATGCAGCATGGTGCGCGCAGCGGTGGCCGGGGCCAGTGGTTATGCGGGGGGTGAGATCCTGCGGATCCTGCTCGGCCACCCCGAGATCGAGATCGGGGCGGTCACCGCGGACTCCTCCGCCGGTCGCTCCCTCGGCGAGTTCCATCCGCACCTGGTCCCGCTGGCCGGCCGGGTCGTGCAGCCAACCACCGTCGACACGCTCGCCGGTCACGACCTGGTCTTCCTCGCGCTGCCGCACGGCACGTCCGCCGCCCTGGCGGTGGGGCTGGGTGATGAGGTCGTCGTCGTCGACTGCGGCGCCGACTTCCGGCTCGGGTCGCCCGCCGCGTGGACGGACTTCTACGACACCCCGTACGCCGGCTCGTGGCCCTACGGGCTGCCCGAACTGGTCGTCGGCGGGGTGCCGCTGCGGGCCGGCCTCGCCGGTGCCCGGCGCATCGCGGTGCCGGGGTGCTATCCCACCGGCATCTCGCTGGCGCTGGCCCCGGGCCTGGCCGCCGGGGTCCTCGAGCCGCAGGACCTCGTCGTCGTCGCCGCCTCGGGCACCTCCGGGGCGGGCCGGTCGCTCAGGGCGCACCTGCTCGGCAGCGAGGTGATGGGCTCGATGGCCCCCTACGGCGTCGGCGGCGGACACCGGCACACCCCCGAGATCGAGCAGAACCTCGGCCGGGCCGCGGGTCGGCCGGTCACGGTGTCCTTCACCCCGACCCTCGCGCCGATGCCGCGGGGCATCCTCGCGACGAGCACCGCCCGCCTGGCCACGGGTGCCGATCCGGCTGCGGTGCGAGCGGTGTGGGAGCAGGCCTATGCCGACGAGCCGTTCGTCCACCTGCTCCCCGAGGGCAGCTGGCCGGCGACGGCGAGCGTCCTGGGCAGCAACTGCGTGCACCTGCAGCTGGCCGTCGACCGGCACGCCGGGCGGGTCGTCGTCGTCTCGGCGGTCGACAACCTCACCAAGGGCACGGCTGGGGCCGCCGTCCAATGTGCCAACCTCGCCCTGGGTCTGCCGGAGACCCTGGGCCTGCCGATCGCAGGAGTCGCCCCGTGACCGTCGATGTCACTCTGCCGCAAGGATTCCGGGCTGCCGGGGTCACCGCCGGGCTCAAGGCGTCGGGCCGGCCCGACCTGGCCCTGATCGTCAACGACGGACCCGACCGACATGCCGCAGCGGTCTTCACCGCCAACCGGGTCGAGGCCGCCCCGGTGACCTGGAGCCGCCAGGTCGTCTCCGACGGGCGGGTCGACGCCGTCGTCCTCAACTCCGGTGGGGCCAACGCCTGCACCGGCTCCGACGGTTTCCTCGACACTCACCGCACCGCAGAGCGGGTCGCCGAGGTGCTCGGCGTCGCCGCCGGCGACGTCGCCGTCTGCTCCACCGGGCTGATCGGGCAGCGGCTGCCGATGTCGTTGCTGCTGGCCGGGATCGACAGCGCCGCCGCGGCACTGACGGCCGGCGGGCACGACGCGGCGGCCACCGCGATCATGACCACGGACACGGTCTCCAAGCAGGCCAGCCACGTCGCGGACGGCTGGTCGGTCGCCGGCCTGGCCAAGGGGGCCGGCATGCTCGCCCCGGGGCTGGCGACGATGCTCGTCGTGCTGACCACCGACGCCGTCGCCGACCCGAGGACCCTCGACGACGCGCTGCGGTCGGCGACCGCGCTGACCTTCGACCGCATCGACTCCGACGGCTGCATGTCGACCAACGACACGGTGCTGCTGCTGTCCTCGGGGGCCTCCGGAGTGACCCCCTCGACGGCGCAGCTGCAGACCGCGGTGACCGCCGTCTGCGCCGACCTCGCCCGCAGCCTGATCGCCGACGCCGAGGGGGCCCACCACGATATCGAGATCGAGGTCCGCTGCGCCGCAACGGAGTCCGATGCGCTCGAGGTCGCCCGCTCGATCGCTCGCAACAACCTGTTCAAGTGCGCGGTCTTCGGCAACGACCCCAACTGGGGCCGGGTGCTCGCCGCGGTCGGCACGACCCAGGCGGCCTTCGACCCGGCGGACCTCGCCGTGGCGATGAACGGCGTCCAGGTATGCCGCGGCGGCGGCGTCGGCGACGACCGGTCGCTCGTCGACCTGACCCCGCGGCATACCCATGTCGTCGTCGACCTCGGGGCCGGCAGCGCGACCGCGACGGTGTGGACCAACGACCTCACGCACGACTACGTCCACGAGAACTCGGCCTACAGCACCTGAGCTCGGTTGGGAGACAAGCACGATGACGCACGAGTTGCGGGCCACGGGCACCGCCACGATCGAGGCGGCGGCCGCCAAGGCCGCGACCCTCGTCGAGGCGCTGCCGTGGCTGGAGCGCTTCCGCGACGCCCTGGTCGTCGTCAAGTACGGCGGCAACGCGATGACCGACGACCGGCTCCGGACGGCCTTCGCCCAAGACGTCGCGTTCCTGCGCTACGCCGGCCTGCGTCCGGTCGTGGTGCACGGCGGCGGCCCGCAGATCGGCGCCATGCTCGCCCGGCTGGGCCTGACCAGTGAGTTCCGGGGCGGCCTGCGGGTCACCACGCCCGAGGTCATGGACGTGGTCCGCATGGTGCTCGTCGGTCAGGTCGGGCGCGAGCTCGTCGGGCTGCTCAACCAGCACGGTCCGCTGGCCGTCGGGCTGTCCGGTGAGGACGCCGAGCTGTTCGGGGCGGTCCGGCGGGGCACCGTGGTCGACGGCGAGCAGGTCGACCTGGGCCTGGTCGGCGACGTCGTGCAGGTCGACCCCGCGGCCGTCCTCGACCTGCTCGACGCCGGTCGGATCCCCGTCGTGTCGACCATCGCCCCCGACCTGGAGCGCCCGGGCCAGGTGCTCAACGTCAACGCCGACACGGCCGCTGCGGCGCTCGCGGTGACGCTCGCGGCCACCAAGCTCGTCGTGCCGACCGACGTCGAGGGCATCTACGCCGACTGGCCGGACCGGGGGTCGCTGTTGTCCCAGCTCGGCGTCACGGAGGCCCGCGAACTGCTGACCCGGGTCGACTCGGGCATGGTGCCCAAGCTCGAGGCGTGCATTCGCGCGGTCGAGGGCGGTGTGCCGCAGGCGCACGTCATCGACGGCCGGGCCGCACACTCGCTGCTGCTCGAGGTCTTCACCGACGCCGGCATCGGCACCATGGTGCTGCCCGACGCCGAGGTCGGCGGGGCCGCGCTGGCCTGCGCCGTCGCGCTGTCCGAGCCGGAAGGCGACTGGTCGTGACCGGGCCCACCGGCGCTGCCCGACAGCTGACCCACGGGCCGGAGTGGCTGACCCGCTACGGCGCATCGCTCATCCCGGTCTTCGGCGTGCCCCAGATCGTCCTGTCGCACGGCAGCGGGTGCTACGTCGTCGACGTCGACGGCAAGCGCTATCTCGACCTGCTCGGCGGCATCGCGGTCAACACCCTCGGGCACGGCCACCCCGCCCTCGTCGAGGCGGTGACCAAGCAGGCCTCCCAGCTGGTCCATGTGTCCAATTTCTTCACGACCGAGCCGCAGGTCGAGTTGGCCGAAACGATCCTGCGCCTGGCCGGCGCCCCGCCGGGGTCGGGGGTCTTCTTCGCGAACTCCGGCACCGAGGCGATCGAGGCGGCGATCAAGCTGACCCGGCGCACCGGGCGGACCCGGATCATCGCGACGGTCAACGCCTTCCACGGCCGCTCGACCGGGGCCCTCGCGCTCACCTGGAAGCCCGCCTACCGCGAGCCGTTCGAGCCGCTGCTCGGCGAGGTCACCCATGTCCCCTACAACGACGGCGACGCCCTGCGGGCAGCGGTCGCGGACGCGGGGGAGGACCTGGCCGCGGTCGTCCTGGAGCCGATCCAGGGTGAGGCGGGGGTCGTCCCGGCGGACGCGGCATACCTGGGGTTGGCGCGCGAGTTGACCTCGGGGGTCGGCGCGCTGCTGGTCGTCGACGAGATCCAGACCGGCGTGGGCCGCACCGGCGACTGGTTCGCCTTCCAGCACAGCGGGATCCAGCCGGATGCGATCACCCTGGCCAAGGGCCTGGCCGGCGGGGTGCCGATCGGGGCGTTGGTGACCTTCGGCACCGAGGCGACCGGGCTGCTCGCCGCGGGCCAGCACGGCTCGACCTTCGGCGGCAACCCGCTGGCCTGCGCCGCGGGGCTGGCCACGCTGCGCACCGTCGAGCAGGACGGCCTGCTCGAGCACGCCCGCGCGATGGGTGCGCACCTGGCCGAAGCCGTTGCGGCACTGCGGCATCCGTTGATCCGCGAGGTCCGGGGGCGGGGGTTGCTGCGGGCGGTGGTGCTGACCGAGCCGGTGGCGCCGGAGGTCATGACCCGGGCCCGCGAGGCCGGCTTCATCGTCAACGCGGTCGCCCCCGACGCGATCCGGCTCGCCCCGCCGCTGGTCGTCGAGGCGGGCGAGCTCGACACGTTCGTCGCGGCCCTGCCCGATCTGCTCGCGGGGCTCGGGGACGCGGCGCGGTGACGCTGACCTCGCCGACGGCCCGGCGGGCACGGATCGCCGAGATCATCGCCAGCCGGCCGGTGCGCTCGCAGGGCGAGCTGCTCGGGGTGCTGGCGCAGGAGGGTGTCGAAGTGACCCAGGCGACCCTGTCCCGTGACCTCGTCGAGCTCGGCGCGGTCAAGGTGCGTCAGGCCGGCGCCCTCGTCTATGCCGTCGGGGCGCCGGCGGGTTCGGAGTCCGCCGACGTGCGCACCTCCCGGCTGCGCCGCCTGCTCGCCGAGCTGCTCGTGTCGGCCGAGCCGTCCGGCAACCTCGTCGTGCTGCGCACGCCGCCGGGCTGCGCCAACCATCTGGCGGTGACCATCGACCAGACCCCCCTGCCCGAGGTGCTGGGCACCATCGCCGGTGACGACACCGTCCTGCTGGTCACCGCCCCCGACGGCGGGCCGGACGTCGTGCGCCGGCTGCTCGAACTCGCCGCGTCCGACTGACCCCGACCCAGATCCCCCGACCCAGATCCAGGAGACCTCGTATGCCGTTCGCCCCCGACCCGTCCCCCCCGTCCCGCGCGCCGGAGTCCGGGCGGGTCAGCCTGTGGGGCGGGCGTTTCGCCGGTGGCCCCGCCGATGCCCTGGCCGAGCTGTCCCGCAGCACGCACTTCGACTGGCGCCTGGCGGCATACGACGTGCGCGGGTCGCAGGCGCATGCCCGGGTGCTGCACCGTGCGGGGCTGCTCTGCGATGCTGACCTCGCGACGATGCTCGCGGCGCTCGAGTCGCTGCTGGCCGACGTGCGCTCGGGTGTGCTGGTCCCCGCGCCTGATGACGAGGACGTGCACACCGCGCTGGAGCGGGGGCTCATCGACCGGGCCGGCGCGCAGGTCGGCGGGCGGCTGCGGGCCGGGCGCAGCCGCAACGACCAGATCGCCACGTTGCTGCGGATGTATCTGCGGGACGCGGCCCGACAGATCGCCGTCCTCGTGGTCGACGTGGTCGAGGCGCTGGTCGGCCAGGCCGAGACGCACCTCGGGGTGGCGATGCCGGGCCGCACCCACCTGCAGCACGCCCAGCCGGTGCTGCTCTCGCATCACCTGCTGGCCCATGCGTGGCCACTGCTGCGCGACGTCGACCGGCTGCGCGACTGGGACCGTCGGGCCGACGTGTCGCCTTATGGCTCAGGGGCGTTGGCCGGCAGCTCGCTGGGCCTGGACCCTGAGGCGGTGGCGGCTGACCTCGGTTTCGCTGCGGCCGTGGACAACTCGATCGACGGCACGGCGTCGCGCGATGTCGCGGCGGAGTTCGCTTTCGTGCTGGCGATGACCGCGGTCGACGTGTCGCGGCTGGCCGAGGAGGTCGTCATCTGGGCGACCAAGGAGTTCTCCTACGTGCGGCTGGACGACGCCTACTCGACCGGGTCGAGCATCATGCCGCAGAAGAAGAACCCCGACGTCGCCGAGCTCGCCCGGGGCAAGGCCGGCCGGCTCATCGGTGACCTCGCCGGTCTGCTCGCGACGCTCAAGGCGCTGCCGCTGGCGTACAACCGCGACCTCCAGGAGGACAAGGAGCCGGTCTTCGACGCCGTCGACACCCTCGAGCTCGTCCTGCCCGCGGTCGCCGGGATGGTCGCGACACTGCGCTTCGACACCGAGCGGATGGCCTCGCTCGCGCCCCAGGGCTTCTCGCTCGCGACGGACGTCGCCGAGTGGCTCACGAGGTGGCCGGGGCGTGCGTGCGGGTGTGCGAGGAGCGCGGCATCGAGCTGTGGGACCTCTCCGACGACGACCTCGCGCAGATCTCGCCCCACCTCACGCCCGCCGTGCGCGAGGTCCTGTCGGTCGAGGGCTCGCTCGCCTCGCGCGACGCGAAGGGCGGGACCGCCCCCGTCCGGGTGGCCGAGCAGCTGCAGCGGGTGCGCGAGACGCACGCCGACCTCTCGCAGTGGGCCGTGACGCGGGTCGTCGCCCGCTGAGCAGGCGTCGGACCCGCAGCCGATGACGCAGGTCGTGGGGTTGATCCAGCTGAAGCTGCCCCCCTCCATCGTGGCGGTGCCCGAGAGGGTGCGCAGGAACGGGATGCCGAGGCGGGCGAGGGTGCGGGTGCTGGCCAGTCCCTCGCCGCG
>CAZYHR010000069.1:17317-18485 GCA_964647395.1 uncultured Intrasporangiaceae bacterium
GCCCCGAGAGTTCTTCGCCCGACCGTCCGTCGAGGTCGCGCCCGAGCTGCTCGGCTGCACCCTCGCGGTGCGCGGCGTCGGGCTGCGGATCACCGAGGTCGAGGCCTACCGCGGCGAGAGCGACCCCGGGTCGCACGGCTTCCGCGGGCGCACGCCGCGCACCGCGGTGATGTTCGGTCCGCCGGGGCATCTGTACGTGTACTTCACCTACGGCATGCACTGGTGCGCCAACCTCGTGTGCGCGTCCGACGGCGTCTGCGGCGCGGTCCTCGTGCGGGCCGGTGAGGTCGTCGACGGCCGCGAGCTGGCACTGGAGCGCCGACCCGGCGTCCGCGACCGGGACCTCGCCCGGGGCCCGGCTCGGCTCACGCGGGCGCTCGGCATCACCGGCGAGGACGACGGGGCCGACGTGTGCGGGGGCGACGACACCCCCTTCGCCGTCCTGCCACCGACGGCACCGGTGGACCCGGCGCGCGTGCGCAGCGGCCCGCGGGCGGGCGTCAGCGGTGCCGGGGGCGACGGCGTGCTCTACCCGTGGCGCTACTGGCTCGACGGCGAGCCGAGCCTCCCGCCCTACCGCGCGGCCAGGCCCCGGGTCAGGCGCGGCTGAGGTCCGCGACGACCTGCTGGAGGGCCCGGTCGCCGAGGGCGGCCAGGGGGTGCCGCCGCGGCGTGTAGTGCCAGGTCGCCAGGGCGCCCTGGACCGTCGCGAGAGCACGGGCGCGCGCCCAGACCGCGTCGTCGCCGCCGAGCAGGTCGCGCAGCCGCGAGCGCCCGGGCGCGTCGAGCACCCACCACGCCGGCGTGAGGTCCCACGCGGGGTCGCCGGTCGTCAGAGCCCCGAGGTCGAGCAGCCCGGTGAGGCGACCGTCGCGGTGCAGGAGGTTGCCCGGGATGAGATCGGCGTGGAGCAGCACCGGCGGGCCGGCGAAGGGGGCTGCCTCCCGCCCGAGGTCGAGGGCCCGTCGCAGGACGCCGACGCGGTGACGGCCGGCGAGGGCGGTGAGCACGTCGTCCGCACCCGCGGCTCGCGTGGCCACGTCACCGCCACGTGCCCCCTGCGGCGCGTCGACCGAGACGTCGACCGCGCGGAGCGTCGTCACGAGATCGGCGAGGTCGTCGGTCCAGGTCCGCGGGACCGGGCCGTCGAGGACGACTGCGCAGAGAT
>CAZYHR010000070.1:0-18315 GCA_964647395.1 uncultured Intrasporangiaceae bacterium
TGCCCTACGCCGGGGTGCCGCACGCGGGTGGGCGCTACGTCGCCGACCTGCACCGGCTGCTCGCCCCGCACGTCGACCTCGCCTTCGTCGTCCCGGACCTGCCCGCCAACCGGTATGCCGCCCGACAGCCGGGCACCCCGCCCCGCTTCGTCGTGGCCGGGCTGGGCACCCTGCCCGGGCCGGCCCGCCCGGTGGCGGGCCGGCTCACCGCGCTGGCCCAGCAGGCCTGGGACCGGCTGGACGCCGGTGCGCCGGTCGTGTCGCTCGGGCTGGGGCTGCTGCTGGACCCCCGGGTCCGCGGGCTGCTCGCGACGGCCGACGTGGTCGACCTGCAGTGGGCCGGCTCGATGCGCTGGCACCCGCTGGTCCGCCGGCTCGCGCCGTCGGCCCGGATCGTCGGCACCTTCCACGACGTGCTGACCCAGCGCTTCCAGCGGCTCGCCGCGGCCGAGTCCGACCCGGCCCGGCGCGCTCGGCTGGAGCGCTCGAGGCGGATCGCCGTCCGCACCGAACGCCGCCGGCTGCGCGGGCTCGACGCGGCCGCGGTCTTCAGCGCCAAGGACGCCGCCCTGTTGCCCGGGGCCACCCAGGTCGTGCCACCGCCGCTGGCCCCGGCGGTCGCGCCGCACCCCGTGCCGCCGCCCCCACCCGTGGTCCTCGTCGTCGCCTACCTGGCCCGACCCGAGAACGAGGACGCGGTCAACTGGCTGCTCGAGGCGGTGTGGCCCACGGTCCGGCGCAGCTGTCCCGCCGCCCGGCTGCAACTCGTGGGGGGCGGCGCGAGCGCCCGGCTGCAGCAGCGGGTCGCCGCGGCCGGCACGGGCGTGCGGCTCACCGGGTTCGTCGCCGACCTCGGTCCCGCGTATGCCGCGGCCTGGGTCGTCGTCGTGCCGCTGCGCCTGGGTGCCGGGGTGAAGTTCAAGGTCGTCGAGGCCATGGCCGCGGGCGTGCCGGTCGTCGCGACGACGGTCGGCGCCGAGGGCGTCGGCGGCCCGGAGCACTATCTCGAGGTCAGCGACGACCCCGACCGGCTCGCCGCCGCCGTGGTCGCCCAGCTCACCGACCCGGCCCGCGGCCAGGCGCTGGCCGACCGGGCCCAGGCGTGGGCGGTCGCGACGTTCGGCGAGCAGCAGTTCGTCCGCCGGGTGCTGCGGCTGTGGGGCCGGCCCGCGCCCGGTGCGCCGGGCGGCTCGCACGACCTCCGGTCAGCCGGCAGCTAGCCCGGTGACCGGGTGCGATAGCGGACGTTGCCGACCCACCGACCGGCCACCCAGGCCAGCTGGCCGAGCCAGGCCCCGCGCCGTTCGGGGGGCAGCCGGCGGCCCCGGGCCAGCAGGGTCGCCACCTTGCGCAGTTCGTGGCGCACCGTCGGGCGCTGCACCGGCACCGGCGTCCCGCGCAGCCGGCTGAACAGCTGGGCATAGGAGCGGCCGTAGGAGAAGCGCTGGCGCAGCATGGTCAGCAGGGTCGACCGCAGCGCGTAGTAGACGGCGCTGCCCTCGGCGAACCCGACGGCGTACCCGGCCGCTGTCGCCCGCCAGCAGAAGTCGACCTCCTCGTGCCCGCCGACGTAGCTCTCGTCGAACCCGCCGAGCGCGTCGAAGACCGCGCGGTGCACGCCGAAGTTGGCGCCCACGGCATACCGGATGAACCCCATCGTCACCGGCAGGTCGTCAGCGGGGGGAGGGGTCGACCAGGATCGCACCGGCTCGGGGTTGCGGCTGACGTCGAGCCGGCCGCCGACGATGTCCGCGGACCCGAGGGCGCGCACCATGGCCGCGACCCAGCCCGGCGCGACGACGTCGTCGGCGTCGCAGTAGAGCACCAGCGGCGCCCGGGCGGTGCGGGTGCCGGCGTTGCGGGCATAGGCGACGCCGGCCCGTTCGGTGGCCCGCAGCACCCGCAGCCGCAGCGCCTGCTCGAACGGCCGGCACGCGCCCAGCAGGTCGTCGGTCGAGCCGTTGTCGACGACGACGACCTCGACCTGGGCCGCCGTGGACTGTTCGGCCAGCGCCGCGAGCTGCGCCCCGACGAGGTGGGCGGCGTTGCGGGCCGGCACGACGACGGTCACGACGGGTGTCGTCACGTCGGCTCCATTACCGTGGCCACCTGGACACCGTATGCCGCTGCGACGCCTGGGGAGGTGGGGGCCGCCATGAGCATGCTCCCGGCCGGGGTGGGCCTGCTGTTCCCGCCGGGTGCCCGGCGCGGTCTGCTGCTGGCCGTGGCCGGGTCGCTGGTCGTCGCCGCGACCGAGGTGGTCGGCGTCGTCGCCATCCTGCCGCTGCTGCAGGCCGTCACCGACACCCACACGGACGGCGGGCTGACCGGCTGGCTGACCCGGCTGCTGCGCGACCCGCCCGCCGACCGGCTGCCGCTCTACCTGGCGGGCATCGTCTTCGCCGCCTTCACCGCCAAGGCGCTGCTGACCGTCGCTTTCCGTTGGTGGCTGGTCGGGTTCGTCACCCGCCAGGATGTCGAGACCTCGACCCGGCTGCTGTCCTACTACCTGCGCGCGCCCTACCAGCTGCACCGCAGCCGGACGACGGCCGAGCTGATCCGCACGATGAACGACGCGACCGGTCAGGTCTACAACTTCTACGTCAACGGTCTGATCAGCGCCGCGACCGAGGCGGTCACCGTGGTCCTGGTCACCGTGGCGCTGCTCGTGCTCAACCCGCTGCCCACGCTGGCGATCATCGGCTACTTCGCCGTCGCCTCGGCGTTCTTCCTGCGCGCGGTGCGCTCCCGCACGTTGGCGGCCGCCGCCCGGTCGCTGGAGATGGCGGTGGCGGTCTACCACGCCGCCTTCCACGCCCTCGGCGGGGTCAAGCAGATCCTGCTGCGCCACCAGGCCCAGCCGTTCGTCGACGGTTTCCGGGCGGCCCGGCTCGAGGCGGCCTCGGCCCGCCGGGTCTCGATGCTCATCTCGGAGTTGCCCAAGCACTTCCTCGAGGTGCTGTTCATCGTCGGCATCGCCGCGCTGACCGCCGTGTCGTTCACCGGGCAGTCCGCAGCCGCGGGGTTGACGACCCTCGGGCTCTACGTCGCGGCGGGCTTTCGGGTGCTGCCGAGCGTCGTGCGGCTGCTCGGGGCGCTCAACGCGGTCCGGGCGGGTCGGTCGGCGCTCGACCTGGTCCTCGCCGACCTCAGGCTGGCCGCCGCCGCCCCCGGCCGCGACTCGAGCGTCGCGCCGATCCCGCTGACCCGCGGCTGCCGGCTGCTCGAGGTCACCTACCGCTATCCCGACGCCGCCGAGCCGGTGCTGCGGGGCATCTCGCTCGACATCCCCGCCGGCACGTCGATCGGGCTGGTCGGCACGAGCGGCTCGGGCAAGACCACCCTGGTCGACGTGCTGGTCGGCCTGCACACCCCCACGTCGGGGCAGGTCCTGGTCGACGACGAGCCGCTGGACGCCGCCCGGCTGGTGGCCTGGCAGCGCTCGATCGGCCTGGTGCCCCAGGACGTCTATCTCACCGACTCGACGCTGCGCGCCAACATCGCCTTCGGCGAGCCGGACCAGGACGTCGACCAGGCCCGCCTGACCGCGGCCATCGAGGGCGCGCAACTGTCCGACGTGGTCGCTGCGCTCCCGCACGGGTTGGCCACCGAGGTCGGTGAGCGCGGCGCGCGCCTGTCCGGCGGCCAGCGGCAACGGATCGGCATCGCCCGCGCGCTCTACATCGGCCCCACCGTGCTGGTCCTCGACGAGGCGACCTCGGCCCTCGACCACGAGACCGAGCGGCGGGTCGCCCAGACCGTCGCCGCGCTGCACGGCCGGCTCACCGTCGTCATCGTCGCCCACCGCCTGTCGACCGTGCGGGCCTGCGACCAGGTGTGCTTCCTCAAGGACGGCCGGGTCGCCGCCCTCGGCACCTTCGACCAGGTCCGCGCGGCCAGCCCGGAGTTCGCCCGCCTGGTCGAGCTGGGCAGTCTGGGCTAGCGCCCGGCCCCGGCCCGAGGTGACCTCCGGTGCCGGCCCGAGATGACGTGCTCTTGGCCTTCCCGGCGGCCCGGCCCTCCCCCGTGATCACCGGTGAAAGCGGTTGCCTGGAACGTTTGCCGGGTCCGGGCCGGGCCGGCGGGCTCGGCGACCCCGTCGATCACCGGTGAAAGCGGTTGCCTGGAACGTTTGCCGGGTCCGGGCCGGGCCGGCGGGCTCGGTCAGGGTCGACACCGCATCAGGGCCGCTCAGCGCGAGACGTTGACCAACGCCAGCCCGTCGCGGACCTGGACCCAGCCGGGCTGGGGCCAGGGCGGCATACCGTCGAGCAGGCCGGCGGCCCGACGTTCCTCGTCGGCCGTCGCGATCCGCACCGGGACGCCCTGACTGGTGAGGAAGGCGCCGTAGCGCCAGCGCTCGCCGGACAGCAGGGACCCGCCGAGATGCTCCACCGGTGGGTTGACCGAGGAGCCCGGCCAACTGGCCCGAGGGCGCAGCACGACCGGCAGCGGGTGAGCCGGGTCGACCCCGGCCAGGCGCAGTTCCTCGTCGATCCGCAGGGCGAGGTAACGGTCGTGGGCCAGCGCCGGCTCGGCCGCCGCCTGGGCCGACGTGGCCAGGCTGGCGTTGCCGGCGACGACGAGCGCGACCAGCACCACGGTGGCCCAGCGCACCCAGGCCCGGTCGCGCCACCGGCGCCAGGCCGGCAGCGCGCAGACCGCCAGGGCGACGACGATCACCGGCAGGTAGAGCATGGCTCGAAAAGGCAGGTCGCGGACCAGGAGCTGGGCCAGGACCGGGACGGCGACGACGCCCGCGAGCACGCCGCCGCGCCACAGCCGGTCCCGCACCGGACCGCCGAGCAGCAGCACCGACCAGCCGGCCAGGGTGAGCGCGACCAACCCCAGCACCGGCAGCACCGGATGGGCCTGCTCGAAGACGCGGCCGGTCGCCCCGACCCGCGAGGCGGTCGTCGTCACCGCGGCACCCAGGGCACCCAGCCGGTCGGCCAGGCCGGCCGCCGGGTCGAGCGCCGAGGCCACGTAGCCGTCGGCGGCCACCCCCAGCGCCCGCTGCAGGGCGCGGGCCACCAGCAGCGAGCCGGCCACGCCGGCGACCAGGATCAGCGCGCCCTCCCCGACGGTGCGCCCCCGCGGGTGGTCCCACACCCGCAGCAGCACGACGACGGCCGCGGCGAGCGCGAGCGACTCGTAGATGCCGAACAGCAGTGCCACCAGGCCCGCGGACAGGACGACGCGAGGCACCGGGGCGACCGAGACCAGGGTCCGGGACAGCACCGGCAGCAGCGCGAAACCGAGCCCGATGCCGAGCGCAGTCGTCGCGAAGGTCAACTGCAGCGACGGCTGCGGCAGCGACAGGCCCACCGCAGCGGCGGCCGCCGCGACGAGCGGGCCACCGCCGTGCCGCCGCGCCAGCGCGAAGAGCCCGACGGTCAGGCCGAGCACGCCGAGCAGCGTGGTGACGACCGGGGTGACCGGGCCCGGCAGCAGTGCGTTGACCAGTCCCATGGCCCAGCGGCCCTGCCCGAGCCAGGTCGACAGCACGGTGCCGCGTCCCTGCCGGCCGGAGACCGGCTCGTCGAGGGTCAGGTGGAAGCCGACGATCTCGTAACCGTAGGTGAGCACCGCTGCGAGGACGAGCAGTGCCCCGCCCAGCACGGTGGGGCTGGCGCGGCGCGATGGCGCGTCGGCGCGCATGCGGTGTCTCCTTGGCGGGCGGCCGGGCTGGCTGCGCTCGGCGTGCGGACCTGCTAGCCGAAACCTCTATCATCTCAGTCAGCATCGGCGTGACCCGGAGGCCAGGTGACCGTACTCGACTTCGTGCGGCTCACCCGTGCGAACCTCCTGCTCCTGCTGGGGCTGGGCATGCTCGGTCTGGTCGGCGCCTACGGCTACAGCCAGACGCTGCCGGTCGTGTATGCCGCGGAGGCCACCGGCACGGTCATCGCCGGCACGTCGGTGTCGGTCGGCGATGCGGCGGCCGGCTTGTCGCTGGCCCAGATGAAGGCGGCCTCGTACGTGCCGCTGGTCAACGGTCGCGGGGTCGGCGAACGGGTCGTGCGGGAACTCGGCTACGGCACCCCCGGCGGGGTGGCCGCCTCACTGTCCGCGTCGGTGCCCGAGGGCGCGACGATCTTCCGGGTCGTGGCCCGGTCCGGCACCCCGGAGGGCGCGGCCCGGCTGGCCAACGCGGCCATGAAGGCGACCGCGGCGGAGGCCCTGTCGATCGAGACGGCCAACAACCCCGCGGGGACGGAAGGCCAGTCCGTGGTCCGGCTGCTGCCGACCGACGACGCCCTGCCGCCCGGCTCGTCCATCTCGCCGAACGTGCGGCGCAACCTGCTCGCCGGTGGTGTCGCGGGCCTGGTCCTCGGCTACGGCGTGGCCCTGCTGCGGCGCCAGCTCGACTCCCGGATCCGGCACGTCGACGACGTCGAGCAGACCGCGAACACGTCGGTCATCGGCGTCATCCCGCGGGTCGCCGAGATCGCCGAGCAGCGGCGCACCGGCCTGGGCGGCGACCTCGGCCCGGCCACCGAGGCCTTCCGGCACCTGCGGACCAACCTGCGGTTCGTCGACATCGACCGCCGGCCGCGCAGCATCGTCGTCACCAGCGCCAACCCCGGCGAGGGCAAGTCGTCGGTGTCCTCCAACCTGGCCCGGGTGCTGGCCGAGAGCGGCCAGCCGACCGTCATCGTCGACGCCGACCTGCGCCGGCCCGTGCTGGCCCGGCTCTTCCAGGCCGACGGCTCGCTGGGCCTGACCCAGGTGCTGGCCGGCGACCTCGAGCTGAAGGTGGCCCTGCAGGAGACGGCGACCCCCGGGCTGACCTTCCTGCCGGCCGGACGGATCCCGCCCAACCCCAGCGAACTGCTCGGGTCGCAACGGATGCGGGCGGTCGTCGAGGAACTGACCAAGGACCACTACGTCATCCTCGACGCCCCGCCGCTGCTGCCGGTCACCGACGGCGGCCTGCTCACCGCCGTCGCCGACGGCGCGGTGCTGGCCATCGCCGTGGGTCGCAGCCGCAAGGAGGAGCTGACCCTGTGCACCAAGATCCTCGCCCAGGTCGGTGGGCGGCTGCTCGGCACGGTCATGAACCTCGCCCCCCGCCGGGGGTTGGGTTCGGTCTACTACGGCTACGGCTACGCCACCAAGAGCTACCGCTACCAGTCGGAGGACCGGCAGCGCTGGGGTCGTGGCGCGGTGCCGCGGTGGCGCGGCCGGTCCTGAGCCCGCTCGTGCCGGCCGGACAGCACGGGACGGACCTCGAGCCGGTGCGGCTGCGCGCGCTGGGCCGGCCGGTCCGAATCCGATGCACCGGGGCGGCGGCCGGACGGCTGCGTTCGGCCGTGGCCACGGCCTGGTCCTGGTGCACCGACCCGGACCCGGACCGGGGCGACAACCCCGGGTCGGCCACCACCCTCACCGCCCACCTGGACGACGTCGGCGACCTCGACGTGGCGCTGCAGCAACTGGCCACCGACCTCACCGTCGCGGCCATCGACGCCTGCGACCGCAGCGTGCTGCTGGTGCACGCCGTCGGTCTGGCCGACCCGGTGGACGGGCGCACCGCCGTGCTGGCCGCGGGCTCCGGCACCGGCAAGTCGACGGTGGCGCGGACCCTGGGTCGCGAGCTGGGCTACCTGTCGGACGAGACGGTCGGCATCCGGCCGGACCGGACCGTGCTGGCCTTCCCGCGCCCGGTGCTGCTGACCGCCGACCCGAGGTCACCGGTCAAGACCAGCCTCCCCCCGGCCGCCGTGGGGTTGCGTCGGGTCGAGCCGGGTCGGGTCGCGGTGATCGGCGTGCTGCAGCGCGACCCGGCCCTGGGCGGCCCGCCACAGGTGACTCGGCTCGGCCTGCTCGAGGGGATCATCGCGCTCGGCCCGCAGATCTCCCATTTGGCCGAGATGCCCCGCCCGCTGCACGCGCTGGCCGAGCAACTGCGGGTGGTCGGCGGGGTCCGCCGGATCCGCTACGCCGAGGCCGCGACCCTCGCGCCGGTCGTGCACCGGCTGTTGCAGGAGCACCGAAAACCCGGGGGGCACGAGCTGTCGCCGGAACACGAGCGAGAACAGGCGGAGCCCCAGGTGAGCCCGCCCACGGCCCGGCCGGGCTCCGGCGGCCCGGCCGAGCGGCGGCAGGTGGCCCGCGGCGAGCTGGTCGACTGGCTGGTCGACGGGTCGGAGTCGATCGCGTTGCTGCCCGACCAGTTGGTCTGGCTCACCGCGATCCCCACCGCCGTCGTCGCGGCCGCCGCGCGGCAGCCCACCGTCGCCGACCTCGAGCGGGTGCTCGTCGAGCGCTTCGGGCCGCCCGGCGCGCCACCCCGCGAGGCGGTCCTGCGGGTCGTCGACGACCTGGTCGCCCGGGGCCTGCTGCGCTGGGTGCCGGCCCCCGACGACCCGCCCGCCCGGCCACGACCCGCGGCCGGGGACCGCCGATGACCGGCCCGGCGCAGCTGCCCCAGGTCGTGCGCGTGCGGTTCGCCCACGCCGCCGTCCAGGACGCCGCGACCCGGGCAGCGGCGCGGGTGCTGCACGTCAAGGGGCCGGTGCTCGACCCGATCCTCGCGGCCGGGCGGCCGGTCACCGGCAGCGACGCCGACGTGCTCGTCCACCCCGAAGACGTCACCGCGCTCGTCACGACGATGCTGCGGGACGGCTGGACGGCCAAGTCCGACTTCGAGCACGGCTCCCCGTTCGGGCACGCCGCCAACCTCTGGCACGAGCACTGGGGGTACGCCGACGTGCACCGGCACTTCCCGGGGGTGGGTGCCCCGGCCGCGCGCGCCTTCGACTTGCTGTGGGAGCGGCGCGGCTCGGTGACGGTGGCGGACCGCGGGTGTGCCGTCCCGGACCTGCCGGCCCAGGCGCTCGTGCTGCTGCTGCACGCCGCCCGCGGCGAGGGCGACCGCACCGGCGACGTGCAGATCGCCTGGCACCGGCTGGCCGAGCCGACCCGCGCCGCGGTGCGCGAGCTCGCGACCACGCTGCGGGCCGAGGTCGCCCTGGCCGCCGCGATCGGTGATCTCGAGCGGCACCGCGATGCCCCGGACTATCACCTGTGGCGCGCCTACGCGGGCCACGCGGCACCCCGGGACCGCTGGCTGGCCCGCTTCCGCGCCGCCGATCCGCGCACCCGGCTGGCGATGGCCGGGCGGCTGTTCGTCATCCGCCGTGACGTCCTGTCGCTCACCCTGGCCCGCCCGGCCACCCGCGCCGACGTCGCCCGCGAGTACCTCGCCCGGCTGCGCCGCCTGGGTGGTGGCCGATGAGCCGGTATGCCGCCCCACCCGGCATCGCGACGATCCTCGCCGACGAGGTCGGCAGCCCGGAACCCGACGTCGTCCGCTACGTCGCGAGCCTGCCGGGCGGCCCGGCGATCGCGCTGTCCGACAGCGCCGCCGCCGTCTGGCGGGCCGCGGCGGCGGGTGCGAGCGAGGCCGAGATCGTTACCGCGCTCGCGGCGGCATACCGTGTCCCTGCCGGGACGATCACCCCCGACGTCCGCACCGCCCTCGCCGCCCTGGTGGCGGTGGGCGTCCTCGTGGTTGACCAGGAGGCCTGACCCGTGCCCGACCCGGTCTCCGTGCTCTTCGTGTGTACCGCCAACATCGCGCGTTCCGCGTATGCCGCCCGGCGGGCGCGCGGGTATCTGCCTCCCGGCGGTGACCTGCGCATCGACAGCGCCGGCACCTACGGCCTGGCCGGTCAGCCGATGAGCCAGGAGATGAGCGCGGTGCTCACCGCCCGCGGCGGCGACCCGGGCGGCCATCTGGCGCAACGGGTCTCGGCCGAGCTGGTCGCCGGCGCGGACCTGGTCCTGACCATGGAGGCCGCCCACCGGGCGTTCCTGCTGGACGAGTTCCCCGCCGCGGCGGCGAAGGTCTTCACGCTGCGCCAGTTCGCCGCTGCCGTGGACGCGGTGCCGCCGGAGGTGCCGGGTCGCGACCTGGTCGCCGCGGCCTTCCGCACCCGCCCGCCCGCCGGTGTCGACGTCGCCGACCCCTATCGCCGCGGCGCCGCCGCCAACGCCGCGACGGCCGACGAGATCGACGGGTTGCTGGCCGTGATCGTCCCCCGCCTGGCCGGCCCGGGAGGCGGTGCCGCCCGGTGACCGGCCCGCGCAGCGCGGGTCGCCCCCGCGACCCCGTCGTCGACATCGCCCGGGGCATCGCGATCCTCGCGATCGTCGCGGGACACGTCGCGCGCGGCCTGCTCGCGCCCCGGGTGCTCTCCAGCACGGATCCCGTGGTGGTCGAGACCGACGCCGGCCTTTACCTGTGGCACCTGGCGGTGTTCGCGGTGACCGCCGGGCTGGTCGCCGCCGGTGCCTACGCCCGGCGCGGTGCGGCGGCATACCTGCGGGAACGGGTGATCCTGCTCGGCTACCTCTACCTGGTCTGGACCGTCCTGCTCGGGCTGGCCAAGGTCGTCGCCGGTGGTGCGGCCAACCACCGGCTCGGCCCGGTCGACGTGGCTCGGACGTTGTGGGAGCCGGACGCTCCGACGTGGTTCCTCGGGTTGCTCGTCGTCACCACCCTGATCCTGGTCGTCGGCCGGCCCTGGCAGTCGCGGACCCGGGCCCTGGCCACCCTCGCGCCGGCCGTGCTGGTCGGCCTGGCGACCTGGGGGGTCGAGGGTGACCACCTGTTCCTCATGGGACCGGCCCTGGTGTTGCCTGTCGTCGTCGGGGCCGCGCTGACCCACGACCGGCTGGCCGAGTGGCTCGCCACCCATCGGTATGCCGCCGCCGCGGCCCTGCTGCCCGCCCTGGCCATCGCGGTGCTCACCGACCCGACACCGCCGACGATCGGAGCCGACAGCCGCACCGTGCTCTCGGTGGTGCTCGGCGTGCTCGGCAGTGCCCTGGCCGCGCTCGGCGTGCTCGGTGCCGCGCAGCTCCTTGCGGGCACCGGGCTGGGTGCGGGGCTGGCCGCCCTGGGCCGGCGGTCGCTGGAGGTCTTCCTCGCGCACGTGGCGTTCACGGCCGCCACCCGGGCAGCGCTGTTGGCCCTCGGCGTGCAGGGCGCGCTGCCCCACCTCGGGCTCGGGGTGCTGGCCGGGGTCGCCGGGCCGCTGTTGCTGTGGTGGCTGGGCTCCCGGGTGCCCGGCCTGGGGCTGCTCTTCCGGCCGCCGGCGGCCTGGCTCGGGCCCGGGCCGGTCGCCGCGCTCGGCCCGCGGCGGCGGGAGGGGGCCCGATGAGCGCCGCCGACCGGGCGGGCCCGGCGGACCACGACGTGCCCCGGGTGCAGCCCGGCCCGGTCGCATCCCCGGCCGGCCGCGTGGTCGCTGTCGACGAGCCGGTCGACCGGGCACCCGAACGGCCGGTGGCCAGCGTCGTCGTGCCGACCCACCGCGGGGCGCATCGGCTGCCGGTGCTGCTCGCGGCCCTGGCGGCGCAGGACGTCGAGCAGCCCTGGGAGTTGCTCGTCGCGCTGGACGGCGAGTTCGACGACACCCTGGCCGTCCTCGAGCGGCTCGGCGCCGACCTGCCGCTGCGGGTCCGGCGCAGCCGGTCGGCGCGCGGGTTGGTCGCGACCCTCAACGACGCGATGTCCGCGGCGCGCGGCTCGATCCTCGTGCGCTGCGACGACGACCTCACGCCGGGCCCGGACTTCGTGCGGCGCCACGTCGAGGCGCACGGCGGCCGCACCGACCGCGGTGTCATCGCGCTGACCCGGGACGTCTTCCCGGACACCCCCTACGCCCGGGCCTACGGGCGGGCGGCGACCGAGCGGGCCCGGCGGGCGGCCTCCGGGACCGGACCGGAGCATCGGTGGGTGCACTGGGCCGCGTGCAACTCGGTGCACCGCGACGCGTGGGCCCGGGTCGGCGGGTTCGACCCCCGGTTCGGCTACGGCCAGGACGCCGAGCTGGGCTGGCGGCTGCACCGGGCCGGGGTCGAGCTGGTCGTCCGGCCCGAGCTGGAGCTCGAGCACCGCGGCCCGGCCACGACCGCGACCACCCGGGTGCCGCGGGCGTTCGTCGCGGGGGCGTCGCGGCGGCTGTTCGCGCAGGTCCACCCGCAGGCGCACCGCGCCGCCCCGGCGCCACCCCACGGGGCCGGGCAGCGCACCTGGTCGGTCGCGGTCGCCGGTCTGGCCGGCGCCGCGCGCCGCCGCGACGACTATCGGCGCATCGGCCGGGCCCTGGACCGGGTGCTCGCCGTGCTGCCGCCGCGGGTCGGCCACCGGCTGGTCGCCCTGGCGATCGAGGCGGCCGCGGTCGCGGGGGAACGGCACGGCAGCACCGACCTGGCCGGCTACCGCGACCAGAAGTCCGCCGAGCACGGCGTCGAGGTGCGCCGAGCCCCCTCCGCCGCGAGCCCGTCCACCCGCGGGCGACCCACCGGCCCGGTGACCGTCGTCGTCCCGCACCACGGCGACCCGGCCCCGACCAGGGCCCTGATCGCCCAGCTGGCCGGCCGGCCTCAGGTCGGCCAGATCGTCGTCGTCGACGACGGCTCGCCGACCCCGCTGCCCGACCTGCCCGGTGCGCAGGTGGTGCGCCGGGCGGTCAACGGTGGCTTCGGCAGCGCGGTCAACACCGGCGCCGCCCACGCCTCCCAGGACCTGCTGCTCGTGCTCAACAGCGACGTGCACGTCGGCCCCGACACCGTCGCCGCCCTGGTCGCGGCGGCCGCGCCCTGGCAGCCGGCCGTGGTCGGCCCGCAGGTGCGGCACCCGGACGGCCACCAGGCCCCCACCGCCCGGCGCTTCCCGCGGACCCGGCACCAGGTGCTGGAGTGGTTGACCCCGTTGGCGCGCTGGCGGCATACCGGGTGGTGGCACCGCGCGGTCGGCCACGACGCGACGGCCAGCGGCACCGCGACCACCGTCGTCGACTGGCTGGTCGGCGCCGCGCTGCTCGTGCCGACCGCGGACTTCCGGGCGGTCGGCGGCTTCGACGAGCGTTACTTCATGAACTCGGAGGAGATCGACCTGCAGCGCCGGCTGCGCGCCCGCGGGCTGCCGAGCGTCTACGCCGGCGCCGTCATCGTCACCCACCGGGGCGGCGGCTCGTCCGACCCGCAACAGCGCCGCGCCTGGCTGGTCGCCGCGCGCCTGCAGTATGCCGCCCGGCGCGGCCCGGGTGCCCGTCGTCGGCTCCGGCTCGCGCTCACCGCCGCGACGGGGGTCAACCTCGTGGCCAACGCGGTGCGCCGCGCCACCGGCACCCCGGTCGACCCGATCGCCACCGCCCGCGCCGAACTCGACCTGCTGCGCGACCACCCCGACCCCCGGTCCCGACCCCGGTTGCCCGACAATGGGGGGCGTTCACGGTGCGCTAGCCACGGGAACGCTCCCCGACCGCGGGGAACCGGCCCACGCACCGAGCAGGAGGGCGAGCGATGAGCGGCCTGGCGCGACGGCTGGTCGAGGCGCCGCCGGCCGTGCGCTGGCACCTGGCCCGGCTGCGGATGCCGGTCTATCGGGCGGCCCTCGGCTCGCTCGGGGTGGGCACCGTCATCGTGCGGCCCCGCATCCTGCGCGGCACGGCGGGCATCCACATCGGGGCGCGCTGCGCGATCTACGAGGGGGCCTGGTTGCAGTGCGAGCCCGGCGGCGGGCCGCTGCGGATCGGCGACGACTGCTATCTGGCCCACGAGGTCCACCTGCACGCCATCGACCCGGTCGTCATCGGGTCGCGGGTCCTCATCGGTGAGGGGGCGCTCATCACCTCGACCGACCACGGCCGCGGCGACCGGCGGGCCGTGACCGGCACCGGACCGGTGACCATCGGCGACGACGTCTTCATCGGGCAGCGGGCGGTGATCCGGGGCGGGGTGACCATCGGCGACCGGGCCACCGTGGGCGCGGGAGCCGTCGTGACCAAAGACGTGCCGGCCGGGGCGGTGGCGGTCGGCATCCCGGCCCGTGTGGTGTCGTGAGCCGGCTGCTGCTGGTCACCCCCGTCTTCCACGGCTACTGGCGGGGGCTGCAGCAGGCGCTCGCCGGGCTCGGCCACGACGTCGTCACCCACTGCTACGACGACCATCTCGACGCCCCGGACCTGTTGCGCACCAAGGCCGGTCAACTGCTGGACCGGGGGCCCCGGCTCGGCCGGGGGTCGGCGGCCGGGTCGGGGTCGGCGGCCGGGTCGGGGCCGGCCGCCACCGGCCGCGAGCTGTCCCGGCGGCAGACCACCCGGGCCGTGGCGGCCGTCCGGCTGGCCCGGCCCGCCCTCGTGTTGGTCGTCAAGGGCGACACCCTCGGCGCGCCGTTCTGGGACGCGGTCGACCGGGTGCCCACCGTGATCTGGCTCTACGACGAGCTGCGCCGCACCCGCTGGACCCCGGCGCGGCTGGCCCGGGCCCGGGGGGTCGCCAGCTACAGCCGGCTCGACGTGCAGACGCTGACCGCGGCGGGGGTGACCGCGGCATACCTGCCGTTGGGCTTCGACCCGACGGTGCCGGTGAGGCCCGCCCCGACCCCCGAGGTCGTCTTCGTCGGTGCCCGCTATCCGCGTCGCGAGCAGCTGCTGGGCGCGCTGGTCGCGGCCGGGGTGCCGACCCGGGCCTACGGGCGGGACTGGTCGGGGCACCCCGTCGACCGGCTGCGCACCTGGCGGCTGCGCACTCCCGCGATCCCGGCCGGGCGCGACGTGCCCCGGTCGGTGGCCTACGGGCTGATGCGCGACGCGCCGGCCACCGTCAACATCCACGGCGACCAGGACGGGCTGACCATGCGCACCTTCGAGGCCGCCGGTGTCGGGGCGTTGCAGCTGGTCGACCGCGCCGACGTGGCGAGCGCCTACCAGCCGGGCCGCGAGTGCGTGGTCTTCCACGTCACCGCCGAGCTGGTCGAGCTGGCTCGCCGGGCCGGCACCGACCGCGGCTGGGCTGCCGGCATCGGCGCCGCCGCCCGCGAGCGCACCCTCGCCGAGCACACGCTGGCCCACCGGGCCCGGGCCCTGGAGCCGTTATGGGGCTGATCCACCCGAGCTCGCTGCCCGACTGGCAGGCCTGGGCGCAGCGTCGGCACCGGCTGCGCTCGACGGTCGGGGCCGCCGTCCGACTGACCCGCCGCGATCCGGCCGACCCGGCACCCCGGCTCGAGCTGGTCACCGCCGGGCCGGCGCCGGACCTGCTGGTCGCCATCGACTCGACCTCGCCGAGCAACCGGGCCGCCCTGCTCGCCCCGCTCGACCACCTCGACCCGGCCCGGGTCGCGGTGCTCGGACCGGTCGGCATCGGCGCCGTGCTCGCCGACCCGGCCGACGGCCGCCCGACCGCCCAGCTGGCCCGGACCGCCCGGTCCACCGGGCCGCTCACCCCGGACGACCTGCCGAGCCTGCGGGTCGTCCTGACCGCCGGCCACTATCTGCCGGCCGGGGTGCAGGCCGACGCCCTGGCCCGGGACCGCGGCCTGCCGCAGCTCGTCGTCGAGCACGGCCTGCTCACCCCGCACGCCCCGCCGCTGCCCCAGCACGCCACCCTGCTGGCCTGGTCGGCCGCCGACGCCGACTTCTGGCGCTCCGGGCGCCCCGACGTCGAGACCGCCGTGGTCGGCTCGCAACTGCTCTGGGCGGCTTCCCACCGGCTGCTGCCGGCCCCGGCCGAGGGCACCCCACCGGTCTATCTCGGCCAGTTGCACGCGGCCGAGCTGAGCCGTCGCGGACTGGCCGCCGCGGCATACCGCTTCTGCCGGCAGCACGACGCGACCTATCGGCCGCACCCGGCCGAGCGGGACCGCCGCTCGCGCGCCCGGCACGCCTGGTGGCAGCGGCGCGGCATCCGCATCGACCGCGGCGGCCGCCCGCTCGGCCAGCCGCCCGCCCCGGTCGTCAGCGTCTTCTCGACCGGCGTGCTCGAGGCCGCCGCGCGCGGCCTGCCCGCCTGGGTCGAGCACCCTGACCCGCCGGCCTGGCTCGAGCGGTTCTGGGACCGTTACCGCATGAGTCGCTGGGGCGATCGGCCGACCCCCCGCCCGGCCCGGCCCGCCACCGAGCCCGCGGCGGCCGTCGCCGCCCACCTGCGCGCCCTGGCGGACCGATGAGGATCCTCGCGGTCGTCCCGGCGCGCGGCGGCTCCAAGGGCATCCCCCGCAAGAACCTCGCCCCCGTCGGCGGCCGGCCGCTGCTCGCCTGGACCGTCGAGGCCGCCCGCACCAGCCGGTATGCCGCCGGCGGCCGGCTCGAGGTCGTCGTCTCCACGGAGGACCCCGAGATCGCCGAGGCGGCCCGCACCCTGGGCGCGCGGGTCGTCGACCGGCCCGCCGCGCTGGCCCAGGACCAGACCCCGACCGAGCCGGTCGTCCGGCACGCCATCGCTGACGCGATCGCCCGCGGGCAGCGCCCGGACCTCGTCGTCCTGCTGCAGGCGACCTCGCCGGTGCGGCTGCCCGGCAGCATCGACCGGGCGATCGACCAACTCGTGCAGACCGGCGTCGACTCGCTGGTCGGGGTGGTCCCGCAGCCGATCTTCCTGTGGGCGCCGGGGCCGGCCCCGTCCGACCCGCCGACCGCCCTCTACCCCTGGCGGGCCCGGCCCCGCCGGCAGGACCTCACCCCCGAGCAGTTGCGCTACCGCGAGACCGGCTCGCTCTATGTCACCCGCACCGAGATCTACGAGAGCGCCGACAACCGGCTCGGTGGCAGGATCGGGCTGTTCGTCATGGCCGAGGTCGAGGGCACCGACATCGACGGACCGCTGGATCTCGCCCTGGCCGACGCCACGTTGCGCCGGCTGGCGACCCACCGACCGCAGGAGGAGCCGTGATCGTCGAGCGGACGCTCGCGCCCTACGTCGTCTACAGCCAGGACTCGGTCCTCGTCGCGCTGCAGAAGATCACCGCCAACCGCTGCCGGGTCGTCTTCTGCGTCGACGAGCGCGGCGTGCTGCAGGGCGCGCTGACCGACGGCGACTTCCGCCGCTGGATCGCCGAGCAGCCCACCGTCGATCTCGAGCGGCCCTGCGTCGAGGCCGCCAACCGGCACCCGGTCACCGCCGCGGCGGACAGCCCACCGGCGCAGGTCGCGACCCTGTTCCGCCCCGGCGTCGAGATCGTCCCGCTGCTGGACGAGCGCGGCCACGTCGTGTCGTTCGCGCTCGACCGGGCGCAGCACCTCGGGCGAGGTCTACCTCGGCGACACTGCCCTGCGCGGACTGTCCGACGACGAGCTCACCGTGCTACGCCGGGACCGCATCGGCTTCGTCTTCCAGGCGTTCAACCTGGTCCCCACGCTCACCGCCGAGGAGAACATCCGCCTGCCGCTGGCCATCGCCGGGCAGGACGCCGACCCCGCGTGGTTCGACACGGTCATCGACACCGTCGGCCTGCGCGCCCGGCTCGGCCACCTGCCCAAGCAGCTGTCCGGCGGGCAGCAGCAGCGGGTCGCGATCGTGCGCTCGCTCGCCGTCGCCCCGCGGCTCATGCTCTTCGACGAGGTCACCTCCGCCCTCGACCCGGTCCTCGTCAACGAGGTCCTCTCGGCCGTGCGCGACCTGCGCGGCGAGGGCATGACCATGGTGATCGCCACCCACGAGATGGGCTTCGCCACCCAGGTGGCCGACGAGGTCTGCTTCCTCGCCGGCGGCGTGATCGTCGAGCGCGGTACGCCGGACCAGGTCATCCACGCACCCGCCGACCCGCGCACGGCGGAGTACCTGCGCCGCGTCCACGAGGCCGGCCGGCTCTAGCGACCGCCGTCGGACCTCTCGGGACACGCAGCGGCGTACGCCGTCGCCTCCACCACGCAGAGGTAAGGCGCTCCTACGCTGGACGCCGTGAGCGGCCCGCCGGTTGCCCACGGATCACGAGCGGCCGCCGGCCGCACCGAGATAGGAGACGGCATGTCCGCGACCGAACCGACCGTCGAGGAGAGCGACGTCCTCACGAGCCTGGGACGCAGCTGGGGCATCCTGCTGTTCATCGGCATCGTGACGCTGCTGCTCGGCCTCGCCCTCACCTTCTGGACCGACAAGAGCATCAACGTCTTCGCCATCTTCTTCGGCATCTACCTGCTGCTCAGCGGCATCTTCCAGGTGGTGCAGTCGTTCTCGTCGGCCACGCACCACCGCGCCCTGCTCGCCATCTCCGGCATCCTGTCGATCATCCTGTCGGCCTTCATGTTCAAGGCCGTGCACAACGACCTGTCGGCGGAGATCCTCGCGCTGTTCATCGGTATCGCCTGGCTGTTCCGCGGCATCGTCGAGCTCATCGTCGGCCTGCAGAGCAAGGGCGCCGACGGTCGCGGCTGGCTGATCACCGGCGGCATCCTGCTCATCCTCGGCGCCGTGGTGATCTGGGCCTGGCCCAGCGCCGCGGTGAGCCTGATCTTCACGATCACGGGCATCGTCCTGATCATCGTGGGCATCAGCGAGATCGTCGGGTCCTTCCAG
>CAZYHR010000071.1:0-17414 GCA_964647395.1 uncultured Intrasporangiaceae bacterium
TCGGCCAACCCCGACAAGATCCGGCAGCAGCTGACCGAGTACAACCTGGTGGCCGAGGAGTACGGCGGCGACACGATGTTCGTCGACGTGTCGGCCCGCGAGAAGCTCAACATCGACACTCTGCTGGAGGCCGTGCTGCTCACCGCGGATGCGGCGCTGGACCTGCGGGCCAACCCCGACACCGACGCCCGCGGCGTGGCGATCGAGGCCAACCTCGACAAGGGCCGCGGCGCCGCCGCCACCGTGCTGGTCCGGCAGGCCACCCTGCGGGTCGGCGACGCCATCGTCGCCGGCACGGCCCACGGCCGGGTCCGGGCCATGCTCGACGAGCACGGCAACCAACTCGACGAGGCGACCCCGTCGCGTCCCGTGCAGGTCCTGGGCCTGTCCTCGGTGCCGCGCGCCGGCGACACCTTCGTCGTGGCCCCCGACGACCGCACCGCCCGGCAGATCGCCGAGCGCCGAGAGGCCGCCGACCGGCAGGCCAGCCTGGCCAAGGCCCGCAAGCGGATCAGCCTCGAGGACCTCAACGAGGCCCTGGCCGCCGGCAAGGTCGAGACGCTCAACCTCATCCTCAAGGGCGACGTGTCCGGCTCGGTCGAGGCTCTCGAGGACGCCCTGCTGCAGATCGACGTCGGCGACGAGGTCGACCTGCGCATCATCGACCGCGGCGTCGGCGCGATCACGCTCAACAACATCAACCTGGCCATGGCGTCCAACGCGATCATCATCGGCTTCAACGTCCGGGCCGAGGGCCAGAACGCCGAGGTCGCCGACCGCGAGGGCGTCGAGATCCGCTACTACACGATCATCTACCAGGCGATCGAGGAGATCGAGGCCGCGCTCAAGGGCATGCTCAAGCCGGAGTTCGAGGAGGTCTCGCTCGGCACCGCCGAGATCCGCGAGATCTTCCGTTCCAGCAAGTTCGGCAACATCGCCGGGTCCATCGTGCGCAGCGGCGAGATCCGCCGGGGCAGCCGGGCCCGGGTCACCCGGGCCGGGGTGGTCATCGGCGAGAACATCGAGATCGCCGGGCTGCGCCGCTTCAAGGACGACGTCACCGAGGTCCGCGAGGGCTACGAGTGCGGCATCAACCTCGGGTCGTTCAACGACCTGCAACTCGAAGACCTCATCGAGACCTACGAGATGCGCGAGAAGCCCCGCAGCTGACCTCCGGTGCGGTATGCCGCGCGGTCGCCCCGCAACCGCGGCGCGGCCACGCGGCATCCACCGGCACCCCGAACCCGCCTGCCCGCCCAACCCGCGGCACCCCGCGGCCGCCTGCCGGCCGTCGTGACCCTGAAGGGGGAGAGACACCCATGGCAGACCCAGCCCGGGCCCGCAAGATCGCCGAGCGGATCAAGGCGATCGTCGCCGAACAGCTCGAATACCGCGTCAAGGACGAGCGGCTCGGCTTCGTCACGGTGACCGACGTCCGGGTCACCGGCGACCTGCAGCACGCCACCGTGTTCTACACGGTGTTCGGCTCCGACGCCGAGCGCGCAGCCACCGCGACGGCGCTCGAGTCGGCCAAGGGGCGCATCCGCAGCGCCCTGGGCCAGCTCGGCATCCGGCTCACGCCGAGCATCGAGTTCGTCGCCGACGCGCTGCCCGAGGGCGCCGCGCACCTGGAGGACCTGCTCGTGGCCACCAAAGCCCGGGACGCCGAGATCGCGCGGGCCGCCGCGGCGGCGAGCTTCGCCGGCGAGGCCGACCCCTACCGCGTCCGTCCCGACGCCGAGTCCGGTGACGGGTCGACGGCGGGCGACGACGACGGGCGCGAGTGAGCGACGGGCTGTTGCTGGTCGACAAGCCGGCCGGCTGGACCAGCCATGATGTCGTCGCCCGGGTGCGTCGGCTGGCCGGCACCCGCCGGGTGGGGCACGCCGGCACGCTCGACCCGATGGCGACCGGTGTGCTGGTCCTCGGGGTCGGCCGGGGCACCAAGCTGCTGACCTTCCTGGTCGGCTGCGACAAGGCGTATGCCGCGACGATCCGGCTCGGTCAGGCCACCGTCACCGACGACGCCGAGGGCGAGGTGACCGGCGGCGGACCGGTCGACGGGGTGCGCGCCGAAGACCTCCGGGCGGCGGTGCGGCGGCTCACCGGCGAGATCGAGCAGGTGCCGTCGGCGGTCAGCGCGATCAAGGTCGACGGCCGGCGCTCCTATGCCCGGGTCCGGGGGGGCGAGCAGGTCGAGTTGCCCGCCCGGCCGGTGACGATCCACCGCTTCGACGTGCTCGAGGCGCGGCCCGGCGAGGTCGACGGGACGGCGGTGCTGGACGTCGACGTGCACGTCGAGGTGTCCTCCGGCACCTATGTCCGGGCGCTGGCCCGCGACCTCGGGGCCGCCCTCGGCTGCGGCGGGCACCTGATCTCGTTGCGGCGCACCCGGGTCGGGGGCTTCGACCTGAGCCGGTGCCACACCGTCGAGGCGCTCGAGCGCGCCGCGGCCGCCGGCGGCCTACCCCTGGTCGCGCTCGGCGCCGCCGCCCGAGCCGCGCTGCCGGTGCGCGAGGTGACCGACGCGCAGGCGCGGGCCCTCGGCTACGGGCAGCGGCTGCCCAGCGCCCAGCCGGGCCGCCCCGGCCCGGTCGCCGCCCTGGCACCCGACGGTGTCCTGGTGGCCGTGCTCGACGAGTCGCAGCCCACGACCCGCAGTCTGGCCGTGCTCGCCCCCGCGGCTGGCTGAGGCCGGCTCGCTCGTTCCTCGCTCCCCGGCGCGGCCTGGGACGCCATGCTCGTGAAGCGGCGTCCCGAACCGGCCGCTGGAGGCCGGCTCGCTCGTTCCTCGCTCCCCGGCGCGGCCTGGGACGCCTAGAGTTGGCGCGTGCGCGTCTGGAGATCATTCGAGGACATCCCCGTCGACATCGGACCGTCGGCGGTGACCCTCGGCAATTTCGACGGGGTGCACAAAGGACATCGGGCGGTGCTCACCGCGCTGACCTCCCGGGCCAGCGCCGACGGGCTGCAGTCGGTGGCGGTGACCTTCGAGCCGCACCCGCTGGCCGTGCTGCACCCGGAGCGGGCGCCGGCGGAACTCACCTCGCTGCAGCAACGGCTCGCCCTGCTGGAGGGCACCGGCCTGGACGCGGTGCTCGTGCTGGAGTTCACCCGCGACTTCGCCCAGCAGTCCCCGGCGGAGTTCGTGGAGCGGACCTTCGTCGACGCGCTGCGCGCCCGGGTGGTCGTCGTCGGCGCGGACACCCGCTTCGGCCACCGAAACTCGGGCACCGTGCAGACCCTGGCCGAACTGGCCCCCAGCCACGGCTTCGAGGTGGTCGTCGTCGACGACGTCGGAGCCGGGTCGCGGTGGTCGTCCACCCAGGTGCGGGCCGCGTTGGCCGAGGGTGACGTGGCCACCGCCGGCCGGATCCTGGGCCGCCCCCCGAGAGTAGACGGCACCGTCGTGCACGGAGACCACCGCGGCCGGGAACTCGGCTTCCCGACCGCCAACCTGGGCGCGCAGGTCGACGGTCTGGTGCCGGCCCACGGGGTGTATGCCGGGTGGCTGACCCGCCTGGACCTGCCCGACTCGGCGCCGGACCGGGTGCTTCCCGCGGCGATCTCCATCGGCACCAACCCCACCTTCGACGGCACCCAGCGCCGGGTCGAGGGCTACGTCCTGGACCGCACCGACCTGGAACTGTACGGCGAGCGGATCGCCTATGAGTTCGTCGAGCGGCTGCGGCCCACGCTGCGCTTCGAGGGCATCGACGCGCTGATCGAGCAGATGCACGACGACGTGGCCCGGTGCCGCGAAGTGCTCGGCCAGATCGTGCCCGGCTGACCCACGGCCGACCCGGGGACGGCCCGGCGCGACCCAACTCACGCCGCCCGGTGCTCGGCAGCGCGCGGTGGCTCCGGATACGGTTGTGCCAGCGTGAGCGGCGGGTGCCGGAGCCCCTTACCGACGGGTAACCTCTGGCATCATCGCCGGAAACCGACGAAGGAGACGGGTCCGTGGCCATGAAGTCAGCACTCGACGAACGAGTTGCCCACGACACGCTGGAGGGCCGCGCGCCGAGTGTCGGCGCGCTGTTCCGCGATCGGGTGCAACGCAGCGGGGCCAAGGAGGCCTTCCAGTACTTCCGCGAGGGTCACCTCGAACGGCTCACCTGGACCGAGACCCGGGACCGGGTGCACGCCCTGTCCGCCGGTCTGATGAGCCTCGGCGTCGCGCTGGAGGACCGGGTGGCGCTGGCGTCGACGACCCGGATCGAGTGGGTGCTGGCCGACCTGGCGGTCATGTGCGCCGGCGGTGCCACGACGACCGTCTATCCGACGACGATCGCCGAGGACGTGGCATACATCCTGTCCGACTCCGGCTGCAAGGTCGTCTTCGCCGAGGACGACGGCCAGGTCGAGAAGCTGCGCACCCACCGCGAGCAGATCCCCGAAGTCGCCAAGGTCGTGGTCTTCGACGGCGCGGCGCACCAGGGCGACGACGAGGGCGACGACTGGATCATCTCGCTGGCCGAACTCGAGGCGCTCGGCCGGCAGGAGCTGGAGCGGCGGCCCACGCTCGTCGACGAGCGCATCGACCTCATCGGGCCCGAGCACCTCGCGCTGATCATCTACACCTCCGGCACCACCGGCCGGCCCAAGGGCGCCGAACTGACCCAGGACGCCATCGTCTACGAGGCGGCGGCCGTCGACGCCATCGACATCCTGTCTTCGGCCGACCTGCAGTTCCTCTGGCTGCCGCTGTCGCACGTCTTCGGCAAGGTCCTGCTGGCGTTGCCGCTGCAGATCGGCTTCCCCACGGCGGTGGACGGGCGCATCGACAAGATCGTCGAGCACCTGGCGATCATCAAGCCGACCTTCATGGGTGCCGCCCCGCGGATCTTCGAGAAGGCCTACGCCCGCGTCTCGGCGATGTTCGCGGCCGAGACCGGGGTGAAGAAGAAGCTCATCGACTGGTCGCTGTCGGTCGGCACCCAGGCGATGGAGGCCCGCGCCCGCGGGGAGGAGCCCTCCGCGCTGGTCAAGGCCCAGTTGGCGGTCGCCGACAAGCTCGTGCTCAGCAAGGTCCGGGAGCGCTTCGGCGGCCGGGTGCGGTTCTTCATCTCCGGGTCGGCCGCGCTCAACCCGCAGATCGCCCGGTGGTTCGGGTCGGTGGGGCTGCTCATCATCGAGGGCTACGGCCTCACCGAGACGATGGCCGCCACCTGCGTCAACCGGCCGGTCGTCGGCGCCTACACCTACGGCACCGTCGGCTGGCCGGTGCCGACGACCGACGTCAAGCTCGCCGAGGACGGCGAGATCCTCGTCAAGGGCCCGGGCGTCATGCGCGGCTACCGCAACCGACCGGAGGACACCGAGGCCGCCTTCGACCCGGAGGGCTACTTCCGCACCGGCGACATCGGCGAGATCGACGAGTTCGGCTTCGTCAAGATCACCGACCGCAAGAAGGACCTGTTCAAGACCTCCGGCGGCAAGTACGTCGCCCCGTCGCTGGTCGAGTCGCAGTTCAAGGCGCTGTGCCCCTACGTCTCCCAGATGCTCGTCTACGGCGAGGGCAAGAACTACGCGACCGCGCTGCTCACCCTCGACCCCGACGCGATCACAGCCTGGGCCGCCGAGCACCGGATGGCGGGCGCCTCCTATGCCGACATCAGCCAGAGCGACGCGGTCCGCGAGTTGATCCAGGGCCACATCGACGCCCTCAACGGCCACCTCAACCGGTGGGAGACGATCAAGCGCTTCGTCATCCTGGACCGCGACCTGACCATCGACGACGGCGAGCTCACCCCGAGCCTCAAGCTCAAGCGGCGCGTCGTGGTGGAGAAGTACCGCGATGACCTGGAGTCGATGTACGACTGACCGACCCCGACCCGACGACTGACCGGCCGCGGCAGCCCGCGGCGGGTCCCCGGTCAGTCGTGCGGCTCGACGAGCGGCACGAACACATACCGGCCGAGCTCGACCCGCTCGGTGCGGGTCACCCGCCAGAGCCGGCCCCCGGCCGGCACGACGAGGACCCCGTCGGCCGACAACTGCTCGACGAGCGCCGCAGGCACCGCGGTCGCCATCGCCGACACCAGGATCCGGTCGAACGGAGCCCGGCCGGGGGCGCCGAGGACCCCCGGCTCGGCCGCCTCGATGCGCGCCCACGGCAGCCCGGCCGCGGCCAACGCCACCCGGCCGGCCTCGACCAGTTCGGGCACCACCTCGAGCCCGAGCACCGACCCGGCCGGCCCGACCAGGCGGGCCAGCAGCACGGTCGTCCACCCCGACCCGGAGCCGACGTCGAGGACCCGCTGCCCGGGCTGCGGGTCGAGCGCCAGCAGCATGTCGCGCACCGTGCGCGGCTGGGAGTTGGTCTGCCCGTGCCCGATCGGCAGCGCCCGGTCCAAGCCGGCGAAGCCCTGTTGGTCCGGCGGCAGGTGACGGGTGCGCGGCGACGCGGCGAAGGCGGCATCGACCCGCTCGACGGCCGACGTGGGGTCCGGGCGACCGCTCATGCCACCAGTATCGCCGCCGTCGCCGGCGGCGGGACTGGGTAGCATCAGCGGATGCCCGTCGTCACCCGAGGTGCCAGCCGCTTCGCCGATCTCGAGCCGCTGCTGACCCGCGTGCAGAAGCCGATCCAATACGTCGGCGGCGAGCTCAACTCCCAGGTCAAGGACTGGCAGTGCGGCGGGTTCGGCCCGGACGGCCAGGAGCTGACCGTCCGCTGGGCCCTGATGTATCCGGACGCCTACGAGATCGGGCTGCCCAACCAGGGCGTCATGATCCTCTACGAGGTGCTCAACGAGCGCCCGGGCGTGCTGTGCGAGCGCACCTACGCCGTGTGGCCGGACCTGGAGGAGCAGCTGCGGGCGGCCGGGCTGCCGCAGCTGACCGTCGACGGCCACCGGGCGGTGGGCGACTTCGACCTGTTCGGCATCTCGTTCAGCACCGAGCTCGGCTACACCAACCTGCTCACCGCGCTCGACCTGGCCGGTATGCCGCTGCGCGCCGCCGAGCGCGACGACAGTCACCCCGTCGTGGTCGCAGGTGGGCACGCGTCGTTCAACCCCGAGCCGATCGCGCGGTTCGTCGACGCCGTCGTCGTCGGTGACGGCGAGCAGGCGGTGCTGGCGCTCACCGACCTGGTGGCCGAATGGAAGGCGCAGGGCCGACCGGGTGGGCGGGCCGAGCTGCTGCTGCGCATCGCCCGCTCCGGCCAGGCCTACGTCCCCTCGCTCTACGAGGTCGACTATCTGCCGGACGGGCGGATCCAGCGGGTCGCGCCGCGGGCCGGCGTCACCGGCGTCCCCTGGCGGGTGGCCAAGCACACCGTCATGGACCTGGACGAGTGGCCCTACCCCAAGCAGCCCCTCGTGCCGCTGGCCGAGTCGGTGCACGAGCGCATGTCGGTCGAGATCTTCCGCGGCTGCACCCGCGGCTGCCGCTTCTGCCAGGCCGGCATGATCACCCGTCCGGTGCGGGAGCGCTCCATCGAGGGCATCGGACAGATGGTCGAGCGTGGCCTGGCTGCCACGGGGTTCGAGGAGGTCGGGCTGCTGTCGCTGTCGAGCGCCGACCACAGCGAGATCGCCGCGATCACCAAGGGCCTGGCCGACCGTTACGAGGCGACCCAGACCGGGCTGTCGCTGCCGTCGACCCGGGTCGACGCCTTCAACATCGACCTGGCCAACGAGTTGACCCGGGGCGGCCGGCGGTCGGGGCTGACCTTCGCTCCCGAGGGCGGCAGCGAGCGGATCCGCCGGGTCATCAACAAGATGGTCACCGAGCAGGACCTCATCGACACCGTCGCCGCCGCCTACCGGGCCGGCTGGCGTCAGGTCAAGCTCTACTTCATGTGCGGCCTGCCGACCGAGACCGACGAGGACGTCCTGCAGATCGCCGAACTGGCCCGGCGGGTCATCGAGACCGGCCGACAGGTCAGCGGCCGCCGCGACATCCGCTGCACCGTGTCGATCGGTGGCTTCGTCCCCAAGGCGCACACCCCGTTCCAGTGGGCCGCGCAGCTCGGCGCCGCGCAGACCGACGAGCGGCTGCGGCTGCTGCGCGAGGCGATCCGCGCCGATCGGCGCTACGGCAGCTCGATCGGCTTCCGCTACCACGACGGGCAGCCGGGCCTGGTCGAGGGACTGCTGTCCCGCGGCGACCGGCGCGTCGGCGGGGTGATCGAGCGGGTCTGGCGTGCCGGGGGCCGCTTCGACGGCTGGTCCGAGCATTTCTCCTTCGAGCGCTGGATGCGTTGCGCTGCAGAGGAGTTCGCGGGCACCCCGGTCTCCGTCGACTGGTACACGACCCGGGAGCGCGACCAGCTGGAGGTCCTGCCCTGGGATCACCTCGACGCCGGGCTGGACCGCGAGTGGCTCTGGGAGGACTGGCAGGACGCCCTCGACGGGCGCGAGGTCGACGACTGCCGGTGGAGCCCGTGCTTCGACTGCGGCGTGTGCCCGCAGCTCGGCACCGAGATCCAGACCGGCCCGACCGGGCAGACCCTGCTGCCGCTGTCGGTCGTCAGCCCGGCCCGCGACCGGCTGCGGCCCGAGCCGGAGCAGCCCTGAGCGGTCAGAACAGCGCGCCGCGCTCGAGGTCCAGCAGGGTCTGCTTGCGCTGCAGGCCCCCCGCGTAGCCGGTGAGGGTGCCGTCGGCACCGATGACCCGATGGCAGGGGACGACCACCGGGATGGGGTTACGCCCGTTGGCCAGGCCGACGGCCCGCGAGGCGCCGGGCACCAGGCCCAGGGTGCGGGCCAACGCCCCGTAGGTCACCGTGCGGCCGTAGGGGATCTCGCGCAGCGCCGCCCAGACCCGGCGCTGGAAGTCGGTGCCGACGGGCGCCAGCGGCAGGTCGAAGTCGTGTCGGTCGCCGGCGAAGTACTCGCGCAGCTGGGTCACGGCCCGGACCAGCACCGGGTCGGCGTCGTCCCGCTGCCCCGGCTCGGGGTCGGCGAACGGCGAGAACTCGACGGCGACCAGCGCGGCGTCGCTCGCGACGAGCCGCAGCGGGCCGATGGGGGAGTCGATGGTGGTCCACATGTCAGGTCTCCAAGGGGTCGGTGGGACGGGCGGCGCACCGCCACAGGTGGATCTGGGCATAGGAGCGCCAGGGCCGCCACCGCTCGGCCAGGCCGGCCGGCTCCGCGTGGACGTCGAGGCGGGCCAGGGCGTGCCGGGTGCCGGCGTCGGTCGGCAGCAGGATGTCGGGGTCGCCGAGGGCCCGCAGCGCGATGTAGTCGGCGGTCCACGGCCCGATGCCGGGCAGCGCGAGCAGTCGCGAGCGCACCTCGGCCCGGTCGGCGCTGCGGTCCAGGGCGATGCTGCCCTCGGCCAGGGCAGCGCCCAGGGTGCGCAGCGCGCGAGCCCGGGTCCGGGGCATCGGGTATGCCGCGTCCGGCAGTTGCGCGAACGTCGCCGCCTCAGGCAGCAGGTGGGTCAGCCCGGGTAGGCCCAGGTCGACGGGCTCGCCGTGCTCCTGCACCAGCCGGGCGAGCAGGGTGCGGGCCCGGGTCACCGAGATCTGCTGGCCGAGCACGGCCCGCACCGCGACCTCGTCACCGTCGACCTGGCCGGGCACCCGCAGCCCGGGGCAGGCCCGGACCAGCGGCCCGAGCAGCTCGTCGGCGCCCAGCACGGCCGCGACCGCCACCGGGTCGGCGTCGGCATCGAGCAGCCGACGGGTGCGCTCGACCGCCGCCGTGAGGTCGCGCAGGTCGGCCAGCCAGATGGTGGCCGGCACCTGGACGGTGCCGGGCCCGGGCTCGTCGGTCAGGGTCACCCGGACCGCGCCGGGGCCGCGGGGCAGGCGCAGCGTGCGGGTGTAGGTCACCGGGCCGGCCGGGGACTGCTGGACCAGTTCCACTCCCGGCACCGCCCGAGGGGCCAGGAACGCGCCCAGGCTCCGGCCGGCGAACGGACTGCGCACCGCGAGCCGGACGGTGATCGGGCCGAGCGCTCCGGGGCCGGCCCACGGCCGCGGCGGGCGCCCGGTGCGCCGGTGACGCAGGTCGGTGGGCGAGGCGGCATACACCTGGCGGATCGTGTCGTTGAACTGGCGCAGGCTGGCGAAGCCGGCGGCGAACGCCACGTCGACGAAGGGGAGCTCGCTAGTCTCGATGAGGGTCCGCGCGGTCTGGGCGCGCCGGGCCCGGGCCAGCGCGAGCGGTCCGGCGCCCAACTCGCCGACCAGGATCCGGTGCAGCTGCCGCTCGCTGTAACCCAGCCGGGCGGCCAGCCCGGGCACCCCGGCGCGGTCCACCAGCCCGTCGGAGATCAGCCGCATCGCCCGGCCGGCGACGTCGGCCCGGCCGTCCCAGGCGGGGCTGCCCGGGGTGGCGTCCGGCAGGCAGCGCCGGCAGGCCCGGAACCCGGCGGCCTGGGCCGCCGCCGCAGTCGGGTGGAAGGTGACGTTGCGCCGGGCCGGGGTCCGGGCCGGGCAGGACGGCCGGCAGTAGATGCCGGTCGTGCACACCCCGGTGTAGAACACCCCGTCGAACCTGCGGTCCCGGCTGTCGACGGCGCGGTAACAGGCCTGCTCGTCAAGCTCGGCGGGTGTCATGCCCTCCATTGTCGCCGACCAAGGGTGCCGTCACTCGCGGGAATCGGACATCGCGGGCCAGCCACCGGGGCGGCGGCGCCGTCGCCCCGGGCCGACGGGTCAACCCCGATGCGACCGGCGCGACGACGCTGGCCCCGGCAGGAACCGCCGGGGTGATGCGCGGGATCCTCGTCGTCGGCGCGTCCACGGGTGGGGCGGGCTGGTCCTGCGGCGTCTCGGCCTGGCGCTGCAGGGCCTGGCGCAGCGCGGCGACCACCCCGTCGAGCCACTCGTCGACCGGCAGCTCGGCATAGCGGCGGCCGCGGCGCCGGGCCCGGAACTGCTCGTCGAGCACCTGCTCGGGCAGGTCCGGCGTGATCCCCTCACGCAGCCGGCCGACCAGCCGGGCCAGGAAGGCGTCCACCTCGGCCGCGTCGTAGCCGATGCCCCACGAGACGGTCGGCAGGTTCACCTGGGCGACCTGCCGGGCCAACCGTTCGTGCGGGTGCGGGCGGCGACCCCCAGGGGGCGCCGCGGTCATACCGCGTGGCCCAGGTGCGCCAGCGACTGGCGCAACAGCACCCCGTGGCCGCCGGCCATCTCCCCGCTGCCGGCCAGTTGGGCCGCCTCCGACGGGGTGAGCCAGGCCAGGTCCAGGGCGTTGCCCTGCGGGACGCAGTCGCCCATGAGCACGACGACGTAGCCCAGGGCCACGGCGTGCTGACGGGGGTCGTGGAAGGGCGTCACCCCAGGCGTGGGGAAGTACTCGGCGACCGCGAACGGCTGCGGCGCGAGGGGCACCTGCGGCAACGCCATCGGCCCCAGGTCGCGCTCGACGTGCCGCAGGATCGCGTCGCGCAGCCGCTCGTGATAGAGCACCCGGCCGGCCACCAGTTCCCGCTGGATCCGGCCCGCCTCGGTGGCCCGCAGCAGCAGCCCCACCGAGGTCACCTGGGACCGCTCGTCGACCCGCACCGGCACGACGTTGACGTAGAGGATCGGCAACCGCTCGCGGGCGTCGCGCAACTGGTCCGGGCTGAGCCAGCCGCCCCGCGTCTCGGTCTCCTGCATGCCTCGATTGTGTCAGTCCCGGGCGCCGCCCTGACACCCGGCACCGGCGCCCGTGCCAAGATGGCGGCCATGGCGCACGCTCAGGGAACGTTCGCGATCACCATGACCCCCGGCCCGGCCGAGCTCGACGGCGCCGCCGCGCGGCTGGACTTCACCAAGGCCTGGTCCGGTGACCTCGAGGGCACCGGCGCCGGGCTCATGGTGTCCGCCGGCGACCCGGGCGCCGGCGCGGCCGGCTACGTGGCGCTCGAGGTGTTCACCGGCCGGCTCGCCGACCGGTCGGGTGGGTTCGCGTTCGCGCAGTTCGGCCGGCTGGTGGACGGCACGCCGAGCCTGACGTATGCCGTGGTGCCCGGCTCCGGGTCGCAGCAGCTGGCCGGGATCACCGGCAGCCTGGAACTCACCGTCGACCAGGACGGCACGCACCACTACGACCTCGACTACGAACTGCCCTGAGACCCGCCGGCCGCCGCCGCCCGGGTCAATAGACCTTGCCGGGGTTCATGATCCCCCGCGGGTCGAAGACCGCCTTGACCGCCCGCTGCCGGGCCAGCTCGGCCGCACCGAGCTCCCAGACCAGGTGCCGCCGCTTGGCGGTGCCGACCCCGTGTTCGCCGGTGATCGTGCCGCCCAGCTCGAGCACCGCCCGCAGCAGCTCGTCGAGGGCGGCCTCGGCCCGGTGCAGCCCGTCGGCGTCGTCGCGCTCGAAGAACAGCGACGGGTGCAGGTTGCCGTCGCCCCCGTGCCCGGACAGGGTGATCTCCACCCCGCTGCGGGCCGAGATGTCCTGGCCCACCCGCACCAGGTCGGCCAGCCGGCCCACCGGCACGCAGGCGTCCTCGGCCAGCCGCCCGCCCTTGCGCTCGAGGGCATGGTTGAGCATCCGCCGGCCGTTCATCAGCAGGTCGGCCTCCATCCGGTCCTCGGCGACCGCGATGTCGGTGGCGCCCGCGGCAGCCAGCGCCGCGGCATACCGTTGCACGTCCTCGCCGGCGTGGTCCGGCCGGTCGGACTGCACGAGCAGCGCCGCCTCGCAGTCGGCGGGGAAGCCGAAGTCGCCGACCTCCTGGACGGCGAGCACCGACGCGCGGTCGAGGAACTCCAGCAGCGCCGGCCGGTGCCGGTCGGCCCGCACGGCGAGCACCCCGCGCACCGCCGCGTCCAGGGAGTCGAAGGTCGCCAGGGCGGTCAGCGCCGGGTCGGGCGCGGGCACCAGCCGCAGGTAGGCCGCGGTGACCACGCCCAGCGTCCCCTCCGAGCCGACGACCAGCCCGGTCAGGTCGTAGCCGGCCACGCCCTTGGCGGTGCGCCGGCCGGTGCGCATCCGCTCCCCGCCGGGCAGCACGACCTCCAGGCCGAGCACGTAGTCGGCGGTCACCCCGTACTTGACGCAGCACAGGCCGCCGGCGTTGGTGGCGATGTTGCCGCCCAGGGTGGAGGTGTCGGCGGAGGCCGGGTCGGGCGGATAGGCCAGCCCGACCTCGGCGGCTGCGGCCTTGAGCTGCTGGGTGACGACCCCCGGCCCGACCCGGGCCAGCGCCTCGACCGGGTCGATGTCGATGCCGCCGAGGCCCTCGACGTTGAGCACGACGCAGCCCTCGGTGGCCACCGCCGCGCCGGTCAGCGCGGTGCGCGCCCCCTGGGGCACGACCGGTAGGCCGCCGGCCTGGGCCTCGGTGAGCACGGCCACGACGTCGTCGACGTCCCGGGCGCGCACCAATTCGAAGTCGACCGGCGCGGTGGCACCGAAGCTGGCGTCCACGGCATACGAGGCCTTGACGTCGGGATCGCGGACCATCGCCTCCTCGGGCAGCAGGTCCTCGGGAAGGGACATGCTCGACCCTAACCCGACGCTGCCGCGGTCCGGCGGGGTGCGACATAGTTAACCCATGTCCGCCACCCAGCGAGAGGTCGTCGACCTCCTCGAGTCGCTGCCCCCCAACCCGCGCATCGTCGCATCCGGCAATGCCGCGCCCCCCTTCGAACTGCTGCGCGTCGCCGACGCCGCGTTGCCGGAGTTCACCCTCAACATGCTCGCCGCGCACGTCGGGCTGCCCTCCCGGGAGGGCATCACCCATGAGACGTCCTTCGTCGGCCCGGGGATGCGGCGCAGCCCGCACCTGTCCTACGTGCCGTGCCGGCTGTCGATGGTGCCGTTGCTGTTCAAGCGCACGCTTCCGGTCGACTGCGTCATCGCGCACACCTCGACGCCCTACGACGGCAAGCTCTCGCTGGGCATCGAGACCAACGTCATCGTCGGAGCGATCGAGGCCTGCAAGGCCCGCGGCGGCATCGTCATCGCCCAGGCCAACACGCGGATGCCCTACACCTTCGGCGACGCCGAGCTACCGCTGGACATCTTCGACGCCGTCTTCGAGGTCGACCTGCCGATCGCGCACCGCGAGGAGCGGGTCATCACCGGCCCGGCCGAGGGCGACGCCGGCGTCATCGGCGAGCTCGTGTCGCGTCGGGTCTCGGACGGCTCGACCCTGCAGCTGGGCATCGGGATGGTGCCCGACGCGACGCTGCCCGGGCTGACCCGCAAGAAGGGCCTGGGCATCTGGACCGAGATGTTCTCCGACGGGGTGCTCTCGCTCATCGAGGCCGGGGCCATGGACCCCGACCGCAAGATCACCGCCTCGTTCTCGGTCGGCAGCGGCGAGTTGCTGCGCTGGATGCACCGCAACGAACAGGTGCTCATGCTGCGCACCGAGACGACCAACGCGCCGGCCCGGATCGCCCAGCAGCCGATGATGACCTCGATCAACACGGCCCTGCAGGTCGACCTGTTCGCCCAGGCCAACGCCTCCCGGATCAAGGCGCGGATCCACTCCGGCTTCGGCGGCCAGACCGACTTCATCGTCGGGGCCCTGCACTCGCCCGGCGGGCAGGCGATCATGGCGCTGCGGTCCTGGCACCCCAAGGCGCAGGTCTCGACCATCGTGCCGCTCATCGAGGAGCCGCTGACCTCGTTCCAGCACAGCGCGGTGGTCACCGAGCAGGGCGTCGCCGAGGTCTTCGGCGTCGACCAGTCCCACCAGTGCTGGGGCATCATCAACAAGTGCGCCCACCCGAGCGTCCGCGACGAGCTCTGGGAGGAGGCCCACGAGATGGGCCTGGCCTGACCCGACTGCGCCGCGGAAGGGCTGGTTCGCTTCGGCGGCGCACTCCCGTAGAATCGTCGGACAGGCGTCGACCCGGCCATCACCGGTGAGCCTCCGGAAGAACAGCCGGGCGCGCGGCAGCCAGCCGCGCGGCATACCGGCCCAGTAGAACCGGACGGGAGGGCCCGTCACAGCCTGGGACCAGAGTGGCCGGCGCGCCCAGGGCGCGTCGGCAAGCGGGGTGGTACCGCGGCGCGTGCGTCGTCCTCGTGTCAGACCGAGCGACCGTCCGATCCAGGAGCCAGACCCGTGGTCTATCCCCAGGCCAGCAGCGACCCCGACGCCCAGGGCGTCCAGCCGCACCCGTCCTTCCCCGCGATCGAACGGCGGGTGCTGGACTACTGGCAGGCCGACGGGACCTTCCAGGCCTCGGTGGACCAGCGCCCGGCGGGGGAGCAGGGCGCCAACGAGTTCGTCTTCTACGACGGGCCGCCGTTCGCCAACGGCCTGCCGCACTACGGGCACCTGCTGACCGGCTACGTCAAGGACATCGTGCCGCGCTACGAGACGATGCGTGGGCGCCGGGTCGAGCGGCGCTTCGGCTGGGACACCCACGGGCTGCCCGCCGAGCTCGAGGCGATGAGCCAGCTGGGCATCAAGACGACCGACGAGATCCGCGAGCTCGGCATCGCCGCCTTCAACGACAAGTGCCGCGAGTCGGTCTTCGAGTACACCGACGAGTGGCGCGACTACGTCACCCGGCAGGCCCGTTGGGTCGACTTCGACAACGACTACAAGACGCTCGACCTGACCTACATGGAGAGCGTCATCTGGGCCTTCCAGCAGCTTTACGACAAGGGCCTGGCCTACGAGGGTTTCCGGGTGCTGCCCTACTGCTGGAACGACCAGACCCCGCTGTCCAACCACGAGCTGCGGATGGACGAGGACGTCTACCAGAACCGCCAAGACCCGGCCGTCACCGTCGGGCTGCGGCTGGACACCGGCGAGCTGGCCCTGATCTGGACGACCACGCCGTGGACGCTGACCTGCAACCTGGCGATCATGGTCGGCGAGGACATCGACTACCTCGTCGTCGAGTCCGACGTGCCGACCGGGCACCCGGAGCGCTACATCATCGCCGAGGCGCGGGCCGCGGCATACGCCAAGGAACTCACCGGCGACGCCAACGGCGACGTCGGCGCGCTGGTCGTGCACCGGCTGACCGGCTCGGACCTCGTGGGGCGCCACTACACCCCGCCGATGAGCTACTACCTGGGCCACCCCAACGCCTTCCGGATCGTGGCCGCCGAGTTCGTCACGACCACCGACGGCACCGGGCTGGTGCACAGCGCCGGCGCCTTCGGTGAGGAGGACAAGGTCGTCACCGACCGGGAGGGCATCGAGGTCGTCGTGCCCGTCGGCATCGACGGGTGCTTCACCCACCCGGTCGACGACTACGCCGGGCTGCTCGTGCTCGACGCCAACGGCGTCATCATCGACCACCTCAAGGCCCGCACCCGGCTGGACGCCGACGGCGCGCCCGGCGAGGTCGGCGCGATCACCGAGGGCACCGTGCTGCTGCGCCGGGAGACCTACGACCACGCCTACCCGCACTGCTGGCGCTGCCGGCAGCCGCTCATCTACATGGCGGTGGCGTCGTGGTTCGTCGCGACGACCAAGATCCGCGACGACATGCTGCGGCTCAACCAGGAGATCACCTGGGTGCCCGGGCACATCAAGGACGGCCAGTTCGGCAAGTGGCTGGAGAACACCCGCGACTGGTCGATCTCGCGAAACCGCTTCTGGGGCAGCCCGATCCCGGTCTGGAAGTCCGATGACCCGCGCTATCCCCGGATCGACGTCTACGGCTCGCTCGACGAGCTGGAGCGTGACTTCGGGGTGCGCCCGACCGACCTGCACCGGCCCTACATCGACGGGCTGACCCGGCCCAACCCCGACGACCCGACCGGGCGCTCGACGATGCGCCGGGTCACCGACGTCTTCGACTGCTGGTTCGAGTCGGGGTCGATGCCGTTCGCCCAGGTGCACTACCCGTTCGAGAACAAGGAGTGGTTCGACGAGCACTCCCCTGCGGACTTCATCGTCGAGTACATCGCACAGACCCGCGGCTGGTTCTACACGTTGCACGTCTTGTCGGTCGCGCTGTTCGACCGGCCCGCGTACTCCAACGTGATCTGCCACGGCGTGGTCCTCGACCACGAAGGGCGCAAGCTGTCCAAGAAGCTGCGCAACTACCCCGACCCTGAAGAGGTCATGGGGTCCCTCGGGTCCGACGCGCTGCGTTGGTACCTGATGGCATCGCCGATCCTCCGGGGCGGCGACCTGCGCATCGCGACCGACGCGTCGGAGATCAGCGAGGTGGTGCGACTGGTCATCAACCCGATCTGGAACGCCTACTCGTTCTTCACGCTGTACGCGAACGCAGACGGGGAGCCCGGACGGTTCCGCGCCGACAGCACCGACGTGCTCGACCGCTACATCCTTGCGACCACGCGAGCGTTGATCGAGTCGACTCAGGCACGCATGGACGCCTTCGACATCGCCGGCACCTGCCAGGACGTCCTCGGCTTCCTGGACGCCCTGAACAACTGGTACATCCGCCGCTCCCGCGAGCGCTTCTGGGGTTCGGGCGCCGGCGTCAGCGAGCAGGACCGGGCCGACGCGCGCGACACGTTGTTCACGGTGCTCTCGACCCTCGTCAAGGTCACCGGCCCCCT
>CAZYHR010000071.1:17424-18155 GCA_964647395.1 uncultured Intrasporangiaceae bacterium
ATCTGGTGGCGACCATGGACCGGATCCGGGAGGTGTGCTCAGCCGGGCTCAGCCTGCGCGAGGACCACCGCCTCCGAGCCCGCCTCCCGCTGGCATCTGTCACCGTGGCCGGCAACGACGTCGCTGCGCTCGAGCCGCTGCTGGGCCTGGTTCGCGACGAGCTCAACGTCAAGCAGGTCGTGCTCACCGAGGACCTCGACGCGATCGGCTCCTTCCAGCTGCGTCCGAACGCCCGGGTGCTCGGGCCGCGGCTCGGCAAGTCCGTCCAGGAGGTCATCAAGGCCGCCAAGGCCGGAGACTGGTCGGCCAACGACGACGGCACCGTCGACGTCGCCGGCCACGTGCTGGAGGTCGACGAGTTCGAGCTCGCCCTGGTGGCAAGGGACGGCGCCGCTGCCGCGCCGCTGCGAGACAACCGCGCCGTCGTCGAGCTCGACATCGACGTCACGCCCGAGCTCTCGGCCGAAGGCCTCGCTCGTGACGTCGTGCGTGTCATCCAGCAGGCCCGCAAGGACGCCGGTCTGATGGTCACCGATCGCATCGTGGCCACGTTGGACCTTCCGCCCGACGTCGCCGCAGCCGTCGACGTGCACCGGGACTGGATCGCCGAACAGGTGCTCGCCACGTCGATCGACTCCACCGCCATCGACGGGGTCGAGCCCACCGCGACCGTCGTCGTGTCGAGCTGACCGCCGAGCGCTCCGCAGCCAGCGATCAGCAGCGCTCCAGCA
>CAZYHR010000072.1:0-17747 GCA_964647395.1 uncultured Intrasporangiaceae bacterium
GGTGGGGCCACCCCAAGCCGTCATGGTGGGGCCAACTCAGGCTGTCAGAACCAGCCACCCACGCGACACCAACCACCTGCGGGCCGACCAGGGCCTACCGGAGCTACCGATGAGCGCAATCCCCACCCGTATTTGGCCCGGGCTGCTCGACGACGCACCGGCAGCCGCGCGGGAGGGAGAGGACCATGTGCTGGTGCGCGCCGCCGCGAGCCTCGCCCTCGCCAAGACCGCAAGCAACCGCAAGTGGCGGCTCCTCGCGACCGACCTCGGCCTTCCCGCTGCCGCAGCCTCACCGATCCGGCGCTACTGGCACACCCTCCGCCGAGACCGAGATGACTGGCGCGCCTACCTGGGCTGGATCGAACGCCTCTTCGTCAGGCTCCACCACGACCCGCCACCTATCGACTACCAACTGCGGCGCGCCGTCGCCGCTGACCACGCCTTCCTCACCAGTTGCGCCCGCGACGTCCTCAGCCACGGCGACCACCCGAAGCCTGATGGGCTCGGACCCACGGCCCTCGTGCGGGCGTTCTGGCCCGTCTACACCGAGTCCGACCTCACGCTTGCAGCAGCCCCGGCACCTCCACCCGACCCGAAGGCCGCCCGCGTCCTGCGTCGCCTCAATGCCCGCAGCGACACGCTGCACCCCTGGCTCGAGCGGATGAACGCCCGGGTCGCCGCCGAAGTTCCCGGCGTCGGGGGACTCCTGAGCTGGCAACCTCCTTGACTGCGCCAAGCAGAGATTCCGACACCACAGGCGGGCGTCCCGCTGCGGCCGCACGCCGAACGCAGCCGATCCGCGCTCATCGAGCACTGCGATGCGGTGCAGCGTGCGCTCGTCGACCCCGCCTGGCGGTCCCAGCTGCTCATCGGTATCACGGTCCTGAACTGGCTGCACCAGGACGAGCCCGACCGTGAGGACCTCACCGAGCTGGCCCGTCAGCTGGCCACCCCCGGCCAACGTCGGCTACGGCTGCACCAGAGATGGGCCGAGCGCGACCGTGCGGCCCTAGAGAACGAAAATCCGGATACCCCAGCCGGCGGCGCCCCGACTCTCACATCCCGCGCCGCACATTCAGGGGGTCCCAAGGTCACGTGGAACCTCGACGGCCAACCGGACACCGTGGGCGACACGCCGGCCGTCTGAACTTGGGACCCGAAGTACGCGCCCGAGTCACCATCCTCAAATGTGCAGCAGGTTGTTGCACATTTTCCTGCGACTCGGGTGCGAGCCCTAACGGCGACATCCGTGCACAGACGGCATCGGACCCCTCGAGTGTTACTTCCCCAAGGAGGCCGCGCAGCCGCCTGCGGCTGCCGCGTCCACGATGTGCTGCGTGGTGTCGACGAAGAGCGTCGCAGGACGCTCTTCGAGCACCCACTCAGGATAGTCCGCCGCCCTTGCTCAGATGGGAAGTGAAGTCTCTGGGATTGTGGCCGCGTCGGCGGCCGCAGCTCGCTGACGATTTGGTGCTGTTGGCGAACGAGGTCCCGCATCTGGCTGGCGACTCAGCCCGGCTGCCGACCCGTCGCGCAGGCGTCGGATTTGCTCCTCGGTGGCAGTCAACAGGTCGATCAATTCGCGCGCGGTGAGCGTGCTCAGCGGCGTGGTTCCCATCCGGTACTGCTGTTGCCTCGTACTACCGGGTAATGCCGGTCAAAAGGGGTCGGTGCGTCGGTCGTCGTAGCCTTCGTCGTGCTCGGGCACGGGCAGTGCCTGTTCCCAAGCATCGGTGGGGTCGACCTCGTTTCGGACCCGGGGCGGTTGGTAGGTGGCGGCGTCGAGGTCGTCGTCCGCGGGGATGGCCGCGGTGGCCTGTTCGGCGGCGTCGGCCTCGGGCACGGCGGTGAAGAGGTTCTGGTCGGTGCGCTCTCGTCCGGGCTCGGTCATGGTTTGCCTCCCGTCCTGTTAGTTCTGTGCCTGGGTGGTCTGGTTAGTGTTGCTCTCGTTCGCCATCTCGTGGGCTCGGGTCCCTACTGGTCCAGGCGCTGGTGCAGGCGCTGGTTCTCGTCTTGCAGGTCAAGCACCATCGCGATGCCGGCCAGGTTGAGCCCGGCTCTGAGGAGGGCGTCGATCCGCTGTAACCGGCCTAGGTCGTCTCGGCTGTAGCGGCGGGTGCCACCGGCGGTGCGGTCAGGTGAGAGCAGGCCGCGGGACTCGTACAGCCGCAGCCGTTGTATGCCCATCCCGGCCAGCTGCGCGGCCATCGATATCCCATACACCCCCTGGTCGGGCGGCTCGACGAACCCCTCCTTCGTGATCACTTGTGGTTGCCTTCCTTGCCGGCCTGTGGTCCTGGTCTGGTCTGCCGGGAACGGTACGCACCGGGTCCCTCTTGGCGGCCCACGGTTCTTGTCGTTGACCTCTTGACTCATGGTGCCAGACGCGCTATATCAAATCTACAGCCACTGCGATAGATCAGTGGTCACTCAACAGGATCAGGAAGGAGTGTTCGACGATGGCTCAGTTGCTGATGCGCACCGACCCGTTCCGCGAGCTCGACCGGCTCACCCAGCAGCTGTTCCGAGGCAACGGCACATTGGCCTACCCGGCCGCGATGCCGATGGACGCGTGGCGCGAGGGGGACACCTTCGTGGTGGAGTTCGACCTGCCGGGTATCGCCCCGGACGCGATCGAACTCGACGTGGAGCGCAATGTCGTGACCGTCCGGGCGGAGCGTCCGGCGCGAAGCGAGACCCAGGAGATGCTCGCAGCCGAGCGGGCCCGCGGCACCTTCAGCCGCCAGCTGGTGTTGGGCGACAATCTGGACACCGAGCACATCGAGGCCGGCTACGACGCGGGCGTGCTCACGCTGCGGATCCCGGTGGCCGAGCAGGCCAAGCCGCGCAAGATCGAGATCACCAGTGCCGGATCCGGCCGGCAGGCCATCGACGCCTAGGGCTCGTTTCGGAGGTCGCCATGACCACGATCCAGGACCCCGGCAACCCGCTCGCTCCCACTTGGGTGGAGGAGTTCATCGAGCTGGTCTGCTCCGACCCGGAGTTGGTCGCTGCGGAGTTCGCGGCCATCATCGCAGCGGCATGGCCGACTGTGCCCCCGGCCCGTCCCCCTCTGCGCTGCTCGATCGGCCCACGCCAGGCCCCAGGACACGAGCGATGGCGCGAGGACGTCCGTAGCTGGCCGGGCCACCGGTTGCGGGGTCCCGGAACCGGGGAGTGGGCCCGGCAGCGCTCACCGCCTCGGTGGGTGGACAACCTTCCAGCACAAGACAGAGACGCCGCCGTCGAGCTTCGACTTAAGGAGGTGACCGAGCAGCGAGACAACTAGAGCATGGGAGCGGCCGCTGGCTCCGTGCGCCATTCATCTCCTACTTTCGTCGTCCCATGGTGACGACCCGCCCCTCCAGGGCAATCGGGGATTGCCCCGGGCGCGCCGGGCCAGCAGTCAACGCACCGATCCCGGCTGGCCGGGCCCCCACGAGGGCCCGGCCAGTCCTTTCGACACCCTGACATATCGACGACCCGGGCCACCGCACCCGTGGCCGCGGCGTCCGCACCCCCTCACGCGCCGGAGGCAACTGATGACAGCTTCCAGACACAGCGAGCAGCCCGGATCCGACCTATACCAGATTCTCGGCCTCGACCCAGACGCCAGCAGCGACGAGATCACCCGGGCCTACCGGCGTCTGGCCCGGCGCTACCACCCGGACATCGAGACCACGCCCGGCGCAGCGTCGCGGTTCGCCGAGGTTACCAGCGCCTACCGGGTGCTGTCAGACCCGAAGGCCCGCGCCCGCTACGACGCCAGCCGCGTACCACGCCGGGCCAGGCCCCCCTCCGGCGCCGGATACTCCCGCGGACCCTGTCCCCCGTGGCCCGCCACCCGGGTCCGTCCCGACCGCATCCCACACGACACGTTCTGGCTGGCAGCCGCAGGCCTGACTCCGCCCTTCCACCTCAACGCCGACCTGCCCGTCCGTTCCCCCCGGGACGATGAGACCGAGCTCGAGCTGACTCTGCAGGAGAGCTACCAGGGCACCACGCGGACCGTGACCGTGACCAGCCAAGACAGCAGCGAGAGCATTCACGTCGTCATCCCACCCGGCACGATCGACGGTGACCGGATCGAGGTCCCCACCACCTATCTACCCGGCGGCGGGAAGACCCCGCCCGTCGTCCTGCGCGTCCGGCTCGTGCCGCCCGAGGGCTACCGGCTCGATGGCCGCGACATCCACGTCCAACTGACGCTCTCCCCATGGGAAGCCGCACTCGGCGCCACCATCACCCTCGACACACCGGCAGGGCCGGTGAGCATCGACGTGCCCCCCGGAACCTGCTCCGGCCGAGTCCTCACCGTGCCCGCCCATGGCATCCCCAACCCGAACGGACCCTCCGGGAACCTGTACGCCCACACTCACATCCTCGTGCCCACCAGGCTGACACCAGCCGAACGAGACCTCTTCAAGCGCCTTGCCACAACCTCGAACTTCAACCCAAGAACTCCGACTGGGGTTGACCCCGTTCAACCCCATCGGTGAATCCACGAACCGACCGGGGCTGCGGGCGGCGGTTGGGGACCCACGGACCAGCTGAGGATCATCTCGACAAGATTCTGGCACCGCGGCACCGCCACGTTCGCGACAACAAGTAGGTCAGGCCGCTGGGCACCCGGCAGGTCAACCGGGAACCTACATCAAACTCTCTCGCCGCCGCCGCTGCCCGCTTGTCGGTTCTCGATCTACTCCGTCGTGGGAGGACACCGGCACGGCTCCATGGAAGAGTGGACCCATGCCGGAGTGAACGGCCCTGGTGGTCATCGGCAGCCCGAACGCTGGGAGCTTCGTCCATGCCCTGGCTGCTCGCGCGACGGCAGCGCTCGAGCGCGGCGGCGTGACCTGTGCAGTCCACGACCTCTACGCCGAGGGCTTTCCGGCAGTGGCCCCACCCGACGAGGCGTTCACCGTGGGGATGGAAGTCGAGGCTGCGATTGCCGCGAGCGACGACCCGGTAGTGCGAACCCACCGACGCTTGCTGTCCCAGGCGGAGCATCTCGTGGTGGCGCATCCGAACTGGTGGGGGAAGCCGCCGGCCATCATGGCCGGCTGGCTCGATCGCGTCCTGGTGCCGGGCGTGGCCTACCGTCTGGCAACACGGGAAGGTGAGCCGACCTCCCTGCTGAAGCTGCGGACCATGCTGGTCCTCAACACCGGGGACACGACGCCTGAGCGCGAAGCGACGGAGTTCGGTGATCCGCTCGACGACATGTGGCGCCGATGCGTGGGCTCCTATCTCGGCAGCGCGACCGTTCGCCGCGTCGTGGCCTCGCCAGTCGGTGGAGCCACCCAGGCTCAGCGCGAATCTTGGCTTGACGCCGTCGACCGGGCGGTCGGCAACCCCGGACGCGGACGACATCGTCGCGACCACGTGGCAGCCCGACGACCGCCTTCAACGTCGTGTTGACCATGTTTCGCCCAGGGCTGCTGCGGCGGCCGTGCCGTCATGCTGCACGATGATGACGCGGACCACTGACCGACCTGGCGGCGGGTGCGCGGCCCGCGAGGAGGCTGTTCGATGGGCAGACCCGAGGGTCGGAAATGACCGGCGGGCCACCGGGATGGCCCATCCTCGACCTGCACTACCCCTTCACCGGGCGGTGGCTGGTGCAGAACTCACCCGCACAGCGAGTGCCCAGTCACGGCACGACGGCATTCGCCAGTTCGTACGCCATCGACTTCGTCCCCGTGGACGACAGGGGCCGCACTGCACCGGTCCGGCTCCGGACCCTGCTGCGTCCTGAGCCGCCGGATCGCTTCCCCGGATTCGGTCGTCCGGTGCTGGCGCCGGTGGACGGCACGGTCGTCGCCGTCCACGGCACGGCAGGGGACCATGTCGCCTTCAGAGGCCTGCCGTCCGTCGGATACGTCCTGGCCCAGGGCCGTCGCGCGGCGCAAGGGTGGCTCGCCCTCGCCGGGAACCATGTGGTCATCCGCGCCGAGGGCGGCGGCGTGGTGGCTTTGTGCCACCTGCGCCAGGCCACCCCGGGGGTGGCGGCAGGCGACCGCGTCACCGTCGGCCAGATCGTCGGCGCCTGCGGAAACTCCGGGAACACCACCGAACCCCACCTGCACCTGCAGGCCATGGACCGCTGGGACCCCGAGCGGGCGACGGCCAGACCCGTCTCGTTCCGTGGGGTGCTGCCGGCCAACGGGACGTTCGTTCAGGCGTGAACCGCTGCCGCCTTCAGCGAAGGCCGAGTGCTGGGGCTCGTTGATGTCAAGGTCTTGGGCACGGCGTCACGAACAACCACCCCCGGCGGGCAGCAGCACGCGGAGCACTCCGGACACGAGGTGCTCCCGTTGCTCCGCGAGGGTGAACGAGGGGTCGCTGGCCAACCGGGAGACGAAACCGTCGAGCAGCACGAGCACCCACGCGGCCAGGTCCTCGGGCGACAGGTCCGAGCGCACCTGCCCGCGCCGCTGAGCGCGGACCAGCTGCGGCAGCAGCCCGTCGCGGACGGCGCCGGAATCGCGCCGGAGCGCGTCGTCCACGTCCGGGTCCCCCACCACGGCTCCCAAGGCCCGGACCAGCCCGACGGTGCGGGGGTCGCCGAACTCGGCGGCGGCGTGCCGGACGTACTCCTCGATCGTCGCGAGCGGGTCAGCTGTCCCCGGGCGAGCGGCGAACCACTCCTGCGTCTGCGTGACACCGAGGTCGAGGATCGCCAGCAACAGCGCGCGTTTGGCCGGGAAGTAGTGGAAGAGGGTCCCCGACCCGATGCCGGCCGTGCGGCACAGCGCCGCGGTCGACGTGCCGGCATAGCCGTGCGCGGCGAAGCAGGTGATCGCCGCCTCGATGATCTGTATGCGGCGAGCCTGGTGCCGCTGCGGGTCGACCGTGCGCGCCATCCCCTTGTCTTTCTTAGAGTGACCACTCCATTATTGATGGGATGGAACCTTCAGTCCAGCCCCGCGACCGCGGACCGGGCACCCCGTCCCGGCCCAAGGTGCGGCTGCCGCTGCTTGCCGCAGGTCTGGCCGTGGCCTATCTCCCGTCCTACCTGCCGTGGTTGCTGGACCGGGTCGGTGCTCGGCCGGACTGGGGTCCACCCGGTGTGCTGGTGTGGAACTGGCTGGCGGTCGGGCTGCTCGGGCTGTACGTCTGGCGGGTCGAACGGCTCGGCCCCTCGTCGCTGCGCCTGGTGCGCCCGACCCAGCAGGACCTCGAGTGGGCCGGGTGGCTCGGCGGCGCGACCGGCGGGTGGCACTGGCTCAGCTCGCGGTTCCTGCCCGCCTCGCTGACCGAGCCGGACGGAGCCGGCGGCGGGGCGCTCATCGCGCTCGGACCCCTGTTGGCTCTCGCCCTCGTGCTGACCACGTCCGTCACCGAGGAGATCCTGTGGCGCGGTTACGTCGTCGAACGGCTCAGCGCGTGGATCGGCCCGCCCGGGGCGGCAGCCCTGGGGCTGACCGTCTTCGCGCTCGCGCACCTGCCCTTCTTCGGGGCCGGCTGGCTGGTCACCGTCCTGCCCGGGGCGGCCGCTCTCTATGTCCTCCTGCTGTGGCGGCGCAACCTGTGGGCGTGCATGTTCTGTCACTTCATCGGCAACGTCCCGGTCTTCCTCGCGGCCCTCGCCGGTTCGGCCCGGTGAGCTGCGTAGCCGGCGAACACCTGCCGCGGTGCCGGCTCGGCCCTGACCCAGACCCGCGGTGACCACTCAGGCACCGGGCAGCATGACCTGCGCGGCGAGGATGACCCCGGCCGGCACGACGACGTAGCAGGCCAACGCGACGGCGCGGACACCGACCGACCCGCCGACGAACGGTCGGACCCCGACGAACAGCACGGCGAAATGGCCCAGGACCGCCACGGCCATGAGCAGGCTGACGACCGGCGAGGCCAGGGCCGCGGTGGCGCCCTGGAAGGTGACGAAGCCGGCGGCCGCCAGCACCCCGACACTCAGCGGGAGCAGGGCCGGGTCGAGGCGCCGGGAGGCCTGACGCAGGGTGGGGTCGGCCCCGGCGACCCGCAGCGCGAGCATGAGCAGCACGTCGAGCACGACGGAGCCGACGACGCCGGAGACCGTGCCGAAGACCAGCAGCCCCACGGCCAGCAGCACCGTGAGCGCCGAGGACGACGACTCGGCGCCGACGATCGAGACGACGGCCCCGGGTGCGAACGATGCCGCGAACAGGGCGACCGACAGGACGTAGAGCGCTCGCGGGGCGCGGCCGGCGACCCGCAGGCCGGAGGTCCGGTCCCCGGCGCCGCGGGGGGATCGGGCGGTGCGGCGGCGGCGGGTGGCAGCGGTCAGGTCGGTCGCCATGGTGGTCTCCTTCGGTCGGGTCGGCCCGAGGGTGGGCCGTTCGGCGGGCGTCCGCGCTGGCTGCCGGGCCGGGTCGGCGGATGACGGCGCCGCGGGTGAACGTCGTCGCGGGGGCTGATCCGCCGGACCGGCGGCCGGGTCGGTCATGGCCCGGGGTGCGGCAGGAAGGGGGTGGACACCTCCCACGCGGCGGCCGCCAGCAGCAGCAGCGCCGCGATCGGCAACCACCAGGCGACTCCTCGGACGAACCCCGGCAGGGCCGGCTCGTCGGCCCGATCGTCCGTCGCGCGCAGCGCCCGTACCGCCCAGCCGAAGGGGCGCAGGCTCAACCACAGCGCGATGGCCAGAGCGGGCAACTCGAAGACGGCATGACCCAGATGCGCGAACGTCTCCAGGCCGCTGCGCTCCAGCGCCGCGCCGATGGCCAGGCCGGAGGTGGCCGACGAGAAGCCGGCCAGCACGACAGTGACCAGGCCCAGGGTCAGCCCACCGGCCAGCCAGAGCAGGAACACCGACCCGTTGTGCGCGAACATCTCGAGCAGCCCGATCGGCTCGAGGTCGAGCACCGTGCCGGGCCCGGATCGGGGCAACGCGGCGAAGCCGGCGATGACCGTGACCTGGGCACCGGTGCAGGCCAGCACGCCCCGCAGGTCGCGCCGCGTGGGTCGCTCGCCGGCCGCACCGAGCAGCCCCGGGGCGCGCGGCGCCCCCGGCGCGACGCTCATCGGGATCGACCCCGGGCCCCGGCCAGCGTCATCAGGCCGCCCCGCCGGTCGTCCTCGTCGTCGCCGTTGTGGTCGTCGTCGTCGTCCCCGTCATCGGCGTCCCCGTCGTCGGCGTCGCCGTCGTCGTCGACCTCGTCGTCGTAGCCGTCCTCGTCGTCGTAGCCGTCCTCGTCGTCATCCGCGGCGTCGAGCAACTCCGGGTCCCAGCCGCCGACCGGCCCGTCGTAGAGCACCTCGCCGGCCTGGACGGCGACCACCCGGGAGGTCTCGGCGTCGAGCAACTCGGGCTGGTGCGTCGACGCGACGAAACTGCCGCCCGTGGCGACGTGCCGCCGCAGCAGCGCCCGGAGCTGCCGGGTCGCCCGGCGGTCCAGGCCGTTGAACGGCTCGTCGAGCAGCAGCAGCCGCGGCCCGTGCAGCAGCGCCAACGCGATGGCCACCCGCTTGCGCCAGCCCAGCGACAGGGTGTCGCAGCGCTGGTGCAGGTGGGAGTCCAGATCGAGCAGGTCGATCACCTCGTCGACCCGCTCGAGGGTGACGACGTCGCCGCCCCACAGTCGCCCGACGAGTTCGAGGTGCTCCCACGGCGTGAGCTCCTCGTAGAGCGGTGGCGGATCCGGGACGAGCCCCACGTGTCGTCGGGCGCCCGGCCGCCGGGTCGGTTCGGACCCGACGAGCACCTCGCCCCGCGCGGGCGCGAGGACCCCGGCGACGGTGCGCAACAGGGTGGTCTTGCCCGACCCGTTGCGACCGACGAGCAGCACACCTTCACCGGGGCCGACGGCGAGCTCGACTCCGGCGACCACGACGTGCCCTGGGAAGCCGATGTCGGCGCGGATCTCAAGCATGCGAACTCCTCGTGACGGCCCGGGTGACCGGGGACATGACGGTGGTGGCGACGAGCGGGGACAGGAGCAGGACGGCGAACCCGAGCAGCACGAGCTGCCCGGTGCTCGGCTGGACCTGCAGGGTGCGAGCCAGCGCGAGCGCGCCGGCGACCGGTATGCCGACCGTGAACCCCAGCGCGTACCGCGCGCCGGAGGAGGTGCCGATCTCGGTCGTGTCGGCCCAGTCGAGCTCCGGCCAGCGCATCGACCCGGCGAGCTCGATGACCGGGCCGAACGCCGCCATGGCGCCCACGGCGACCAGCGCCAGCACGATGTCCCGACCGCCGAGGTCGAGCACGGCTGCTGCGGCGACGGTCGCGACGAGCCCGGAGACGGCGACGACCAGGGAGCCGACCCCGGCGCGCACCCGGGCGACGGCCCGCATGGCGCCGGGGATGAGCGACCACAGCGTGTAGGCGTGCCGGTCGGCGTCCAGGGCGAGCACACTGGCGGCGGCGACACTGGCGCCATAGCCGGCGAAGGCGCACAGACCCGCGGCCAGCTCGGCCCGCGGCACGTCCGGCGGCAGCGTGACGGCCTCGCCGAAGACGGCATACGCGCCCGCACCGAGGGCCATGACGATGAGGAACGCGAGGTAGTTGACGACCGGCTTCATCCGCGACTCCACCGACCGCAGCAGCCGGCGCGCGTCGACGGCGAGGATCGCCCGCGGCCGCGCCTCGGGCAACGCCGGCGCTTCGTGCCGGACGGTCCGGCTGCGCAGCGCGACCTCGGACACCGTCGCCCAGTCGGCCACCCGCAGCCGCCGGTCCGCGACGAGGGCCACCGTCCCGGCGGCGAGGGCCGCCAGGGTCACCGGGATCAGTGCCGGTTCGACAGCCGTCCGGGAGATCAGGTATGCCGCGACCAGCAGGGCCGCGACCGCCGCCAGGAGCGCTCTGGTCACCCACGGCGACAGCCCGGTCAGGCGCCGGGCGGGTCCGGCCAGAGCGACGGCGCAGCGCAGCAGGACGCCCACGACCAGGCCACCGGTCGCGACGAGGGCCGGCCACACGGCAGACGTGGGGTGTTGCCCGGGCGCCAGGATCAGGCCCCAGGTGCCGCCCAGGACCGTTGCGCTGACGAGCACCGCCTTGGCCAGCTCGGGCAGGACGTAACGGCCGTAGGCGAATTCGCGCGGGGTGACCGGGGTGGCAGCCAGCAGTGCCCAGCCGCGCGAGGAGTCCAGCGCCGTGCGCAGCGTCCGCCCCGGCGCGCTGAAGGCGACGACCAGTCCCCAGGCCACGCCGGCGGTGGCCAGCAGGGTGTCTCGAGCCAGCCCGGGGTCGGTGGGCAGGCCGGCGACCAGGCCGACACAGGCCCCGACGACGATCGCCAGGACGAGCAGGCCGCCGGCGGCTAGGGTGAACAGGCGGTGCCGCAGCGGGACGTCGATCCCATATCGGCGCACCGTCCGCAAGAGGTGATTCTCAGCCAGGTAGGTCATTGACGCCATCTGCGGCACCGCCTTTCGTTTCACGGTCGAGCGTTGTTCCGACGGGTCGTCGTCACCAGGCCGCCGCGTAGCGCCAGCCGTAGCGGATGACCAGACGCAGCAGCGTGGCGGCGATGCCGCCGCCGATGATGAGCAGCGCCCACCACGGGACGGACCCGAGCCAGTCGACGGCGCGGGCGATCTTCTCGGCGGTCGACCCATCGATGCGCAGCGTGCGCACGAGCATCGGGCCGACGGCCTGGCCGGCGAGGATCGCGACGGCGAGGACCGAGAGGAGGGTGGCGCCGGCGGCGGCCCGCTGGGGCGCCACCGGCGTGATTGCTGTCGTGCTCATGATGTTTCTCCTTCGAGTGCTGGTGCTGAGGTGGGTGAATGTCGGGGTGAGACACTCCGGGCCCGGAGATGCGTGTTTCCGGATCTCTCGATGCTGACGAACCCGAGGGCTGGATGCGATGCCGGTGCGGGGCCACAAGCGGTCATGACCGGTTGTGCCCAACGAGCCCGGTGCTGGCACGCACCGGTGCTCGGCAGGGGCCGGCCGGCCTCCCGACCCGTGGCGGCGACCGCTCGGTCCGGACCGGGCGCCGGTCAGCCCGGCCCGGCGGACCCGGGGCCGAGCACCTCGGGCACGATGACGACCCGCCCGCCCTCGCCCCGCTCGAGGCGCAGCAGCGTGCCCGGCGGCAGTTCCTCGCGCAGGTGGCCGGGCAGCGGGACGAAACCGTCGGCGGTGACCACGGCATACTCCTGACCGCCGCGGCCCTCGCCGCCGATCCGGCCGTCCCGGATCGTCACGGTGCGCGGCAGCCGCTCGGCGACCTCGGGGTCGTGGGTGACGACGACGACCGTCGTGCCGCGCTCGCGGTTGACCAGCAGCAGGGCGTCGAGGACCCGCTCCCGGGCCGAACGGTCGAGAGCACTGGTGGGTTCGTCGGCCAGCAGGACGCCCGGGCCCGGAGCCATGGCCACCGCGAGCGCCGCGACCTGCAGCTGACCCTGGGACAGCTCTCGCAGCGGCCGGTCGGCGACCTCGGCGGCACCGACCAGCTCGAGGGTGCGCTCGACGCCGAGCACCTCGGCGCCGAGCCGGCGCGCCTCGTGCTCGGCGAAGGCGACGTTGTCGCGCACCGAGAGATAGGGGATGAGGTTGCGCCGGGCGCCCTGCAGCATCAGCGCGGCCTCGCGTGCCTGATAGGCGTCGAGCTCGTCGGCGGTGAGCCCGCTCAGCTCGTGCTCGCCGACGAAGATCTTGCCGGCGCTGGGCTTGAACAGCCCGCCGAGCAGGCCGAGCAGCGTCGACTTGCCCGAGCCCGAGGGGCCGAGCAGCCCGACGACCTGGCCGGCGGACACGCCGAGGTCGACGCCGGACAGGGCCGCGACGTCGTGGCCCTGGGACCGATAGATGTGCACCAGTCCCACGGTGGTGATCGCCAGCGGCCGGGTCATCCGCTCTCCCGGAGCCGTTGCGGGTCGGCGCGGCGGGCGACCCGGTGGTTGGCGAGCAGGGCGACCGCGGTCAGCGCAGCGGTTCCCACGGCGGCGGCGAGCAGCGCCGGGCCCCAGGCCGGCCGCAGATCCACCGGGAAGGCCGCCGGAGCCGTCGTGAACAGCGGCGCCATGCCGACCGCGGCCGGCGCGGCCCACAGTCCGCTGCCCGCCCCCAGCACCGCGGCCAGGACGACGACCGGTGCCGTCTCGAGCTGCGCCACCAGCGCGGTGGCTCGGGGATGTTGCCCGGCCAGCCGCAGCCCCGCCAGGTCGCGGCCACGGGCCTGCGCCGAGGTGGCCGCCAGCACGATGATCCCCACCCCGGCCACCAGCAGGGCGAGCACGGCGACCGCGATGGCCAGTTGCAGGCTGCGCGCCGCCGCGGACCTGGCATAGGCAGCGGCGGCCGGCCCTGGGTGCCGCTGCGCCACGACCGGGATATCTTGCGCGGCAAGGCTTTCGACGACTTCGGCGACCCGGGCGGGATCATCCGAGTCGAGGTATGCCGCGATCGTCAGCGACCCGCGCCCCTGCCAGCGCTGGGTCAGCAGGTTGTCCAGGTGCACGAGGGCGGCCGACTGCGGGCCGCCGGGGACATAGGCCACCTGACCCGCGGACCGCAGCAGCACCTGGCTGCCGTCGCCGTAGCTCCCGGCGAAGGTGGCCTCGCCCCGCGGGGTGGCGGGCGCGGTGGTCAGCGAGGGGATGACCAGCGGCATCGAGGCGTGCGGCAGCATGACGGCGCGCTGGCCGCCGGTCGCGTAGGCCAGGCGCAGCACCCCGTCGGCGGCCTGGCCGGACACCTCGCCGTCGGCCGACGCGGCACGCCAGGTGCCGGGCCCGCCCAGGTCGACGAGGTGGCCGTCGACGGTGAGCCGGGACAGCGCGACCGAGCCGGTCGCCGGCGAGGCCGACGGCGGGGCGAGCACGCCGATGCCGGCGACGCGGCAGCCGTCGGCGCACTCGAGGCTGATCTCCCGGTCGCCGCTGATGCCGGCGATCGGCAACGGCCCCAACGGGATCGGCTCGACCGAGCCGTCCTCGCGGACGACGAGCAGGCCGAGCGAGAGAGCCGTCGGCGAGCGCAGCGGGTCGGGCAGCTCGGCCCGGAACGGCGGGGCCTCGACGTGGTAGGTCGCCCGGGTGCCGGTGACCAGCAGCGGCGGCACGTCGGGGGCGGTCAACCGCTGCCAGGGGATCGCGCCGGTGTCCAGCCCGGGCCACAACGCGATTCGGCCGAAGGCGTCCGGTAGCACCCCGACGGTCGTCGGTCCCCCGTCGACGGCGGGGGCGAGCACGGCGACCGGGGTGAGCTGCCGGCCGGCCGGATCCACGGCGCGCACGGCGCGCGTCGCCGCTGCGAGGTCGGCCGACCCGAGCTCGAGGACGGTCGGTGCGCCCACCTCGACCGCGGCCCGGCCGGTCCAGTTCCGCGCGCCGATCGCGGCCAGGTCGGTCGCCACCACGACGATGCACAGCGCCACCGCGACGACCGGCACGAGCCAGCGGGTGGTCGGGCGCCGACCGGCGGACAGCAGGGCCACCCCGGTCGTCGAGCGGCCCCGGCGCAGCAGCCGGCGCCCAGCGGCGCCGAGCGCCGCGGCCAGCACCCGAGCGGCGAACACCCCGACGGCGACGGCCAGCAGCGTCGGCGCGATCTGGCCCACCGGCCCCTGGACGGCACCGGTCAGCAGCGCGGCGAACGCGGCGCCCGCCGCCGCCACGAGCATCGCCTCGAGCACACCCAGCCGCACGCCGGCGGGGCGGGGCGGCACGGTGCGCACCAGCGCGCCGACCGGTTCCCGGCAGACCCGCCGCACCGACAGCTGGGCCAGCGCGACCATGAGGGCCGCCCCGAGCAGCAGCGCCAGGACGGCACCGGGCGGCACGTCCAACGGCGGCCGGGGGGTCAGCACGGTATGCCGCGCGACCGTCACCGCGGCGAGCGCCAGCGCCGCGCCCACTGGCAGCCCGGCCAGGACCGGCGGCAGGGTCTCGGCCAGCAGCAGGCGTCGCGCCCCGCGGGCGCCCCGGCCGCGCAGGCGGGCCACGGCGACCTCCGCGCGGCGCTGGTCCGCGGCGGCGACCAGGACCAGCCAGAGCACGCAGATGAGCAGCAGGCCGAGTTGGGCCATGAGCAGCGGCACGGTGACGGCGGCCTGGGTGGCGCCGACCCGGGCCTCCTGCGCGATGGCGGGCAGCCCGCTGCGCACCGTGACGGTGGCGGCGACCCGGCTGCCGGCCCGGGCCACCCCGAGGGGGTGCTCGACCAGATCCGCGACGGCGGCGCCGAGTTCGGCGATGTCGTCGCTGCCGACCCGCTCGGGCAGCAGCGGCAGATCGGCGACGTGGTGCGGCTCGATCCACGCCACCGACCCCACGCCGTCCGGCGCCGTCACCGGCTCGGTGAGGGTGGCCGCGGCGGTGAGCATGGTGTCCAGGCCGAGCCGGCGGGCCGCGCGGCCGGTCAGCCGATCGCCGAACCAATAGGCCTCGTCGACCTGCTCGTAGATCCCGACCACTCGCAGGGTGGTCCGCGGCGCGGCCTCCGGCCGGCTCACCGAGCCATCCCACTCCCCCACGGCCAGTTCGTGGCCGAGCGGCATCTGGTAGGCCGCGGACTGGTCGGCGGACACGGCGACCTCACCCCGCGCGGTGGGGCACCGACCCGTCACCAGCCGGATGTGCTCGCACATCCCCTGCCGCGCGAGCAGCCGACCCTCCGGCTCGCCGAGCAGGGGCATCCGCCGGACGCCCACGGCCGTGCCGGTGATCGGCTCGCCGAAGACGGCGAGCAGGCCGGCGGGCACCAGGTCGACCAGCGCCGGCGGGGCGAGCGCGAGGTAGGGCTCGGTCGAGCTCGACGAGGTCAGCCGCAGCCCGGTGCGATCGGCCGACGCATCGCGCAGCAGGGCGCCGACCGTGGCCTGCTCGAGCGCCCGGGTGTAGAGCGGCGCGGCCGTCACGGCAGCCGTGACCAGGGCCGACAGCACCAGCAGGACGACGACCAGGCCCCGGCGATACCGCAGGGCTGCCAGCATGTCTCCTCCCGCTCCGCCCGGCGGTGGACTCGGTGGACCCGGTCCTACCTCCGGTCAGCCGATCCTCGCACCTCGACGGGCCGGCGTGCGGAGGAGCGCTCCGGCCCAGCGGGTGCTCTGGCGCCGCGGCTCGGGGCCTGTCAGGGTCGTCACAGCAGCGCGGCGGCGACCCGTGGGGTCGCCGGCCGCGGGCCAGGAGAGGAGCCGAGATGCGGGTGCTGGTCGCGCCGGACAAGTACAAGGGCTGCCTGACCGCAGCAGAAGTCGCCGCGGCCCTCGGGCGCGGACTGGCGGCCGCGGGGGTCGACAGCTCGCAGCTGCCCCTGGCCGACGGCGGGGACGGCAGCGTCGACGCGGCGCTCACCGCCGGGTATGCCGCCGTCCCCGTCACCGTCATCGCGGCGGACGGGCGTCCGGTCGGCACCCGGTTCGCGATGTCCGGTCCGCGCGCCGTCGTCGAGGTGGCCAACACGTGCGGGCTGGCCGCGCTGGCCGGGCAGCTGCGCCCGATGACCGCCTCCAGCCTCGGCTTCGGGCAGGCCGTCGTGGCTGCGCTGGACGCCGGGGCCGACGAGGTCGTCGTCGCCCTGGGCGGCAGTGCGAGCACCGATGGCGGCACCGGGCTGCTCGTCGCGCTCGGGGCGCGGCTGCTGGACGCGGACGGCCAGCAGCTGCCCCCCGCGGGCAGCTCACTCGGCTCGATCGCGACGGTCGACCGGTCGCGAATGCGGGACCTGCGCGGCATCCGCCTGGTCGTGGCCACCGACGTCGACAACCCCCTGCTCGGACCGCGCGGCGCGGCAGCGGTTTTCGCGCCGCAGAAGGGCGCGTCCGCGCAGCAGGTCGAGGAACTGGCTGCCGGCCTGGCCCGGCTCGCCGAGCTGCTCGACGGCACCGGTCTCGTCGACCAGCCCGGCACCGGCGCGGCCGGCGGGCTGGGGTTCGCCTGCGCCTGGCTGGGGGCCGAGCGGGTGCAGGGGGCCGACTACTTCCTCGACCTGGTCGGCTTCGACTCAGCCCTGCAGGGGTGCGCTGCCGTCGTCACCGGCGAGGGTGCCAGCGACGCGCAGACCCTGTCCGGCAAGCTGCCCGCCCGGGTGGCCGCCCGCTGCCGGGACCTGCCGGTGCATCTGGTCGTCGGCGCGTCCGAGCTCACCCCCGACCAGGCCGACCGGCTCGGGGTCGACTCGGTCACCGCCCTGGTCGACCTCACCGACGGTGATCCCTATCGCGACCCGGCCCTGTCGCAGCGGCTGCTGGAGCAGGTCGGCGAACGCCTCGGCCGCACGCTGCGGCCCGAGTGAGCGCCCCGCCGGGTTTCGGCGACACAATGGCGGGGTGCAGATCGCCGTCACCCTGGTCGCCATGTCGGTCGTCGTGCTGGCCGGCACGGCGCTGGCCGACCGGATCCGGGTGCCCGCGCCGCTGCTGCTCATCGCGGTCGGTGCCGGGGCGGCATACCTGCCGTTCGTCCCGACGATCCACCTCGAGGCCGAGGTCGTGCTGCTCGGCCTGCTGCCGCCGCTGCTGTATGCCGCGGCCATCCACACCTCGCTGGTCGACTTCCGGGCCAACCGGCGCTCGATCCTGCTGCTGTCGGTGGGCCTGGTCGTCGCGACCACCCTCACGGTCGGAGCGCTCGTGCAGTGGCTCGTGCCGGACCTGGGCTGGGCCGCCGCGCTGGCCATCGGGGCCGTCGTCGCGCCGCCCGATGCCGTCGCCGCCACCGCGATCGGCCGGCGGATCGGGCTGCCCCGCCGCCTGGTGACGATCCTCGAGGGCGAGTCGCTCGTCAACGACGCGACCGCCCTCGTCGCGCTGCTCACCGCGATCGCCGCCCTGGCCGCGCAGGTGACGTTCGCCCAC
>CAZYHR010000073.1:0-17247 GCA_964647395.1 uncultured Intrasporangiaceae bacterium
ATACGCCACCCGCCGGCTGCGGCCGGCCACCGAGCGCGCCGACGCCGCCCGGCGGGCGGGCGAGACGGCGCGGGCCGAGCGGGACGCCGAGCTGGCCCAGGTGCGCCGCGACATGAGCGGCCTGCAGGACGAGCTGCGCGAGCTCACCGACTCGGTGCACCGCGACGAGGTCGCCCGGGCTCAGCAGCGGCTGCGCATCGAAGCGCTGACGACGCGCGCCCTGGAGGAGTTCGGCGTCGCGGCCGAGGCGCTCGTCGACGACTACGGCCCGCTCGTCGCGGTCCCCGTCGTGCCCGACCCGCAGCAGCCCGAGCCGGCCGAACCGCCGGCCCCGCGCCCCTATGTCCGCCAGGAGCAGGAGCGCCGGCTGCGGTCGGCCGAGCGCAAGCTCTCGGCGCTGGGGCGCATCAACCCGCTGGCGCTGGAGGAGTTCGCGGCGCTGGAGGAGCGGCACACCTTCCTGCAGACCCAGCTCGAGGACCTGCGCGCCTCCAAGCGCGACCTGCTCGACATCGTCCGCGAGGTCGACGAGCGGGTGCAGCAGGCCTTCGCCGAGGCGTTCGCCGACACCGCGGTGCAGTTCGAGCACGTGTTCGCCCGGCTGTTCCCGGGAGGTGAGGGGCGGCTCACCCTGACCGACCCGCAGGACCTGTTGACGACCGGCCTCGAGGTCGAGGCGCGACCGCCGGGCAAGAAGATCAAGCGCCTGTCGCTGCTGTCCGGCGGAGAGCGCTCGCTGGTCGCCGTCGCCCTGCTCGTGGCGATCTTCAAGGCCCGGCCCAGCCCGTTCTACATCATGGACGAGGTCGAGGCGGCGCTCGACGACGCCAACCTCGGACGGCTGCTCACCCTGTTCGAGGAGTTGCGCGACTCCAGCCAGCTCATCGTCATCACCCACCAGAAGAAGACGATGGAGATCGCCGACGCCCTCTACGGCGTGACCATGCGCGGCGACGGGGTGACCACCGTCGTGTCCCAGCGGATGCGCGACGTCGTCGCCAGCTGACCCGGCCCGCCGGTGGCCGGTATGCCGCGCGGCCGGCTTTCCCGGGTGGCTTGGCTCACAGCCCACGCGTGTCTCGACCTGCGGGTGGCCGCGCGGCATGGGACCCTGGAGGCATGGCTCCCGTCGTGCTCGGCATGCTGCTCGTCCTCGCCCTCGGGGTCGTGATCCTGCTCGCCGTCGCCGTGCCGGCCCGCCGCGAGGGACGCGACCTGCTCACCCCCCACGGCGAGGACGTCGTGGCCCGGGCCAAGGAGCGCACCGAGACCATGACCGCCGCCACCAAGGACCGGGTCGGCGAGGCCCGCGACCGGGTCGGCGAGGCGCGTGAGCGCATCGGCACCCGCCGCGCCGACCGATGACCCGGCGCTGATCGCCGGCCGCTCGCTAGGGCGCGGCCGCGGCGGCTGCCGTCGGGGTGGCCGCTGAGGCCGCCGCTGATCCTGGCGTGGTCGCGTGCGGGGCCAGTTCGGCGCCCAGCCCCTGGGCCTCCTCGATGACCGCCGCGGCGATCGGCTCGAGGTCCACGACCCCGGCGAAGACGACCGACAGCGCCCCGCGGCACACGCCGGAGCGGTCGATGACCGGGGCGGCCACCGAGCGGAAGCCCGCGATGACCTCGCTGTGGCTGGCCGCCCAGCCCCGCCGGCGGGCCTCGGCGACGTAGTCCGGCTCACCCGGGCGCGGCGGGTCGCCGGCCAGCAGGGCGATGCCGGGAGCGCCCCTGGTCACCGGGTGCTTGAGGCCGGGCCGGTAGCTGACGTGGGCGGTCGCCGCCGGCGGCTCGACCACCTCGACCGTCACCGCCTCCTCGTGGTGGCGCACCACCAGGAACGCCGTCTTCTCGGTGGCGACCGCCAGGCGCAGCAGGCGCGGGCCGGCCAGCGCCCGCAGGGTCGGGGTGAAGCGGCCGGCGAGCACGGCCAGACCGGCCCCGGGCTGATAGCGGCCCTGTTCGTCGCGGGCCAGCAGCCCGTGGTCCTCGAGGGTGCGCAGCATCCGGTAGGTGATCGAGCGGTGCATGCCGACCCCGGTCGCGATCTCGCCGATGGTCAGCGGCGTCGTCGACTCGGTGACGTGCTCGAGCACCCGCAGCCCGCGGTCGAGCGTCTGCGACGGAGGTCTCGATTCTGTGACACCCGTTGCCATGGACCCGCTCTCCGTTCTACAGTGACCGCACTCCCATATCGAACATGTGTGATCGACTATAGAACTGGTCGAGCTGGGGCGGTAGTGGGGAGACGCGGGAACAACAGACAGATGCGGCGGCAGCGGGCCGCCCGGACCAGGAGGCGCGTCATGCAGCGTGGCATGCGGTTGATGACGATCGGACTGTCGGTCGGCCTGGCGGCGAGCGCGCTCGCCGCCTGTGCGGAGAGCAAGGCACCCACCCCCGGGACCACCGGCGGGAGCACGGCGGGCACGGCGGCGGGGGGTGACATCAAGGTCGGCGTGGTGCTGGACATCACCGGCGCCGGGGCCACCCTCGGGGTGCCCGAGCGGCAGACCATCGAGATGCTCGCCGAACAGGTCAACGCTCAGGGCGGCATCAACGGCCGCAAGATCAAGCTGTTCATCGAGGACAACCAGTCCAAGGAGGACGTGGCTGCGACGGCCACGAACAAGTTGGTCAACAGCGAGAAGGTCGACATCCTCATCGGGGCCTCCCGCACCGGGCCGAGCATGGCCATGCGCCCGATCGCCGAGCGGGCCGAGATCCCCATGGTCTCGCTGGCCGCCAACGCGGCGATCGTCGAGGGCTCCAAGTGGGTCTTCAAGACCGCCCAGAACGACCGGGTCGTGCTGGAGAAGATGGTCGACGACATGAAGGCCAAGAACGTGCACAAGGTCGCGGTCGCCCGCGACGCCTCGGGCTTCGGCGAGGGCATCCCGGAGATGCTCACCGAGATCGGCAAGGCCGCCGGGATCGACGTCGTCCGGGTCGAGAAGTTCGCCCCCGACGCCACCGACTTCACCTCCCAGATCACCAACCTGCGCGCGGCCAACGCCGACGCCATCCTCATCTGGGGCATCCCGCCGGCCGCGGGCGTGGCGCAGAAGGCGGCCGTGCAGTTGGGCGTCAACGTGCCGATCTACCAGTCGCACGGCATCGGCAACCAGGCCTTCCTGGACACCGCCGGTGACTCGGCCAACGGCCTGCGCGCTCCGCTCGGGCGCATGCTGGTGGCCGACCAGCTTAAGGACGACGACCCGCAGAAGCCGGTGGTCACCAAGTTCATCGCCGACTTCAAGGCCAAGTACAACGCCAACCCGTCGACCTTCGCCGGGCACGCCTACGACGGCTTCATGATCTCGGTCGAGGCCCTGAAGAAGGCCGGCACCGACAAGGCCAAGCTGCGCGACGCCCTCGAGGGCATCAACAAGTGGCCGGGCGTCAGCGGGGTGTTCACCATGACCCCGACCGACCACTCCGGCCTGACCAAGGACGCGCTGGTCATGGTGACCGTGGAGAACAAGAGCTGGAAGATCGCAGGCTGATCCGGTCATGACCGACCTCCTTCAGCTGGTCTTCTCCGGGCTGGCGCAAGGGGCCGTCTACGGGCTGGCGGCACTGGGATTCGTCGCCATCTTCGCCGTCCGCGAGATCGTCAACCTGGCCCAGGGCGAGTTCTCCGCCCTGGCCGGGTTGGCGGCCGTGAGCGCCGTGGCGGCCGGGGTGCCGTTGCTGGTCGCGGTCTTCCTCGTCGTCCCCCTCGTCATGGGGGTCGCGGTGCTGCTCGAGCGGCTGACGATCGCCCCGATCAAGCACATGACGCCGCTGCTGTCGATCATCCTCACCCTGGGGGTCTCGACGGCGGTCAAGGCGATCATGCTGCTCATCTGGGGGCCCGAGGCCAAGGGCCTGCCGACCTTCCCCGGCTCGGACTTCTTCCTCGGCGGGGTGAGCATCCGCAGCCAGGAACTGTGGGTGCTCGGCGTCGCCGCCGTCGTCGCCTACGCGGTCATCTGGTTCTACGAGCACACCGTCCGGGGCAAGGCGCTGCGGGCCTGCGCGGAGCAGCCGGTGGCCGCCCGCCTGGTCGGCATCTCACCGCGGACCGCCACGGTCGTGGCGTTCGCCATCGCCGGGCTGGTCGGGGCGGTGGCCGGCGTCGTCGGCAGCCCGATCTACCTGTCCTCGTGGACCAGCGGCCTGGCCCTGGGGCTCAAGGGCTTCGTCGCCGCCACCCTCGGCGGGCTGACCTCGCTGCGGGTCGCCATGCTCGGCGGCCTCGGGCTGGGGGTCCTGGAGAACCTCGTCGCGGGCTACCTGTCGTCGGGCTACCGCGACGCGGTGGCCTTCGTCGTCCTGCTGCTGGTGCTGCTGTTCCTGCCGCACGGGCTGGGCGGCAAGACCTCGGGGGTGCGGGTATGAACCCGGTCATCCGCCGCCAGTTGCCGATCGTCGCACTCGCCATCGGGCTGGCCGTCTTCCCGGTCCTCGCGCCGCACGCCGCGGTCGACGTCGGCGTCTATGCGCTGATCTACGGCCTGGCCGCGATCGGCCTGTCGCTGCTCATGGGCCTGGCCGGCCAGGTGAGCATCGGCCACGCCGCCTTCCTGGCCGTTGGGGCCTACACCCAGGCCGTGCTGGTCACCAAGTTCGACCTGCCGTTCCTGCTGGCCGCACCGATCGCGGTGGTCGCGGCGATGGTCGTCGCGCTGCTGGTCGGGCTGCCGCTGCTGCGGCTGCGGGGTCACTTCCTGGCCCTGGCCACCCTCGGACTGGGCATCATCGTCTCGGTCATCGTCACCGAGTCCGACTACCTCGGGGCCACGTCCGGCATCTTCGGCATCCCGAGCATCGAGTTCGGCGGCCGCAGCTACGACACGGCCGAGGAGAACTTCTGGCTGCTCACCCCGGTCGTCGTCATCGGGCTGTTCCTGGCGGTCAACCTCGTGCACAGCCGCACCGGCCGTGCGCTGAGCGCCGTCAACGACTCCGAGGTGGCCGCCGAGTGCCTCGGCGTGGACACCTTCGCGCTGCGGCTGCGGGTCTTCGTGCTGTCGGCGGGGTATGCCGGCCTGGCCGGGGTCTTCTACGCCCACGTCCTCACGGTCGTCAACCCGTCGGCCTCGCACTTCGAGTTGTCGGTCAAGCTGCTGCTCATGGTCGTGCTCGGTGGCCTGGGCACCGTCTGGGGCGCGGTCATCGGCGCCATCGCGGTGACCCTGCTCGAGGAGGGGCTGCGGACCCTCATCCCCAGCCTCATCCCGGGCGCCACCGGTGAGGTCTCGCTGATCGGCTTCGGCGTCGTGCTGACCCTGGTCATCATCCTCATGCCCGGCGGCATCGCCCAGATGTGGGCCAAGGTGCGCAGCTGGGCCACGCCCAACCCGACCATGCCCGGCGAGCACGAGCGCGTCGTCTCGCAGCAGGAGCAGCGCGAGCGGCTCGACGAGTCGCTCTCCCTGCTGGCCCGCAGCGACCACGAGGCACCCGGCACGACGATCCTGCAGATCCGCGGGCTGACCAAACGCTACGGCGGCGTCACCGCCCTGGACGACCTGAGCCTGGACGTCCAGGCCGGCGAGATCGTCGCGCTGATCGGGCCCAACGGCGCGGGCAAGACGACCGCGTTCAACATGATCACCGGCGTGCTGCCGCCCACCGAGGGCTCGGTGGTCCTGCACGGGCAGGAGGTCGCCGGGCGCAAACCGCACGTCGTCGCGAAGCTCGGCGCCACCCGCACCTTCCAGAACCTGCAGACCTTCAAGAGCACCTCGGTCATCGGCAACGTCAAGGTGGCCCGGCACCTGCGCTCGCGGGCCGGGCTGGTGCGCGGCATGCTGCTGGCCGACCGGGGCGAGGAGCGTCTCATCGACTCGGCCGCCCAGGCCGCCGTCGACGCGATGGCGCTGACCGCGCTGGCCGACCAGCCGATCGCCGACCTCGCCTTCGGCAAGCAGCGCCAGGTCGAGGTGGCCCGCGCCCTGGCGCTCGAGCCGTCGGTGCTGCTGCTCGACGAGCCGATGGCCGGCCTGTCCGGGCCGGAGCGGGACAGCCTGTCCTGGCTGCTGCGCCGGGTCAAGGCCACCGGGGTGACCATCGTGCTCGTCGAGCACGACGTCGCCGCGGTCATGGCGCTGGCCGATCGGGTGGCGGTCCTGGACGACGGCAAGCTCATCGCCCTGGGCACCCCCGCGCAGGTGCAGAACGACCCGGCGGTCATCGCGGCCTACCTGGGCACCGACGACGAGGCGAGCACGTTGGTCGAACGGGCCGCCGAGCAGACCACCGAGCACGTCGAGGCCGAACTGGTCCCGGTCGACCAGCCGGCCGACGAGCAGCCGGCCGCCCCGGCGGCCAGCACCAGCGAGGGGGAGGCCCGATGAGCAGCGAACGCAAGCGGGTCGGGCTGAGCGTGACCGGCCTGGACGCGGCATACGACCGGCTGCAGGTGCTGCGCGAGGTGAGCCTGTCGGTCTCGCCCGGCGAACTGCTCGCCGTGGTCGGCTCCAACGGTGCCGGCAAGACGACGATCCTGCGTTCGGTCTCCGGCCTGCTGCGGCCCACCGCCGGCACCGTCCGGCTCGGAGACACCGACATCACCCAGTTCGGCGCCGAGCGGATCGCGGCCCTCGGCCTGGCCCACGTGCCGGAGAACCGGCTGGTCTTCCCGACCCTGTCGGTCGACGACAACCTGGTGCTCGGCAACTTCGTGCGGCGCAAGGACGGCGGCTTCGAGCAGCGTCGGGACGAGGCGCTGACCCTCTTCCCGCGGCTTCGCGACCGCATCAACCTGGCGGCCGGCGCGCTGTCCGGCGGCGAGCAGCAGATGCTCGCCATGGCGCGCGCGCTGATGAGCGACCCGTCGGTCATCATCCTCGACGAGCCGAGCCTGGGGCTGGCCCCCAAGGTCGTCGGCGAGATCATCGCCGCGCTGGCCCACCTGCGCGACGACAAGGGCCTGGCCGTGCTGCTGGTCGAGCAGAACGTCCGGGCCGCCTTCAAGGTCGCCGACCGGGTCCTGGTCATGGACCGCGGCTCGGCGGTCACCGAGGGCACTCCGGCGCAACTCGCCTCCGACGAGCGGGTCCGCGCGGCCTACCTCGGTGGGGGCTCCACCTCGTCGAGCGGGATCTCGGCCCCGGTGGAGACCCAGACCACTGCGCCCGGGAAAGACTTCTGATAGCACTAGTTGGACCGACCGCACCTCTCCCCTCAGGAACAGGACTCATCGATGGCCAAGCCCTTCGCCTCATCCACTGATCTCACCGCCAAGACCGAGACGCTGGAGGTGCTCGCCGATGGGGTGTACGCGCTGACGGCCGAGGGCGACCCCAACGTCGGCGCCATCGAGGGCGAGGACTTCGTCGTCGCCTTCGAGGCGCGGGCCACGCCGGCCGCCGCCCGCGACTGGATCACCAAGCTGCGCGAGCACACCGACAAGCCGTTCCGCTACCTCGTGCTGTCGCACTACCACGCGGTGCGGGTGCTGGGCGCCGCGGAGTTCGCGGCCTCCGAGATCATCGCCCACGAGCGCACCCGCTATCTCATCCAGGAGCGCGGCAAGCAGGACTGGGACAGCGAGTTCGCCCGGATGCCGCGGCTGTTCAAGGAGCCCGAGGGCATCAAGGGACTGACCTGGCCGACCATCACGTTCAGCGACCGGCTGACCATCCCGCTGGGCGGGGACCGCGGCGACCTGGTGCTGCAGTACCTCGGCCGCGGCCACACCGAGGGCGACATCGTCGCCTGGCTGCCCAAGCACAAGATCATGTTCGCCGGCGACCTCGTCGAGGCCAAGGCGGCGCTCTACACGGGCGACGCCTTCCACCAGGAGTGGTCGTCCTCGACGCTCGACGCGGTCAAGGCGATGGGCGCCGAGGTCCTGGTCGGCGGGCGCGGCGAAGTGCCGCGGGGCCAGGAGGCCGTCGAGGCCGCCATCGAGCAGAGCCGCGGCTTCCTCACCGCGATCATCGACAACGTCCGGGCCACCCAGGCCAGCGGCGGCACGCTCAAGGACGCCTTCGATGCCTGCCACGCCGCCCTGTCGCCGACCTACGGCCACTGGCCGATCTTCGAGCACACCCTGCCCTTCGACGTGGCCCGCACCTGGGAGGAACTGCAGGGGGTCGAGCGGCCGACCATCTGGACGGCCGAGCGCGACCAGGAGGTGTGGGCGCAACTGCAGGGCTGACCCCCCGCGTCGACACTCGTCCGGTGGCGGCCGGCTGGCCGCCACCCTCCCACCGACCCGATCGATCGACCATCTCCCCACCAGTCCCGAGCGAAGCACGAAGGGGTGCCCACCATGACCGAGACCGCCGCCCTCAAGGACCGTTCCACCGCAGAGGAGGTGAACCAGCTCCCCGTGCTCATGATCGGCAACGGCCCGGTCGGTCAGACCGGCGCCCTGTGCCTGGCCCGCTGGGGGGTCCCGGTGATCCTGCTCGACGCCCGCCCCGAGCGGGATCCGATCGGCAGCAAGGCGTTGTGCCAGCAGCGCGACGTCCTGGACCTGTGGGACGCCTGCGGTGCCGGCTCGATCGCCCAGGAGGGGCTGACCTGGTCGATGGCCCGGACCTTCTACCAGGGTGAGGAGATCTTCCACTACCGGATCCCCGACCCGGGCCGCTCGCCGCTGCCGCCGTTCGTCAACATCTCGCAGTCCCGCACCGAGGCGGTGCTCGACGAGGCGATCGCCCGGCAGCCGCTCATCGACGTGCGCTGGGGTCACGAGGTCGTCGACATCGTCGGCGGGGCCGACGACGACGGCCCCGCGCGGGTGCTGTGCCGGACCGCCGACGGGGACGTCGAGGTCGTCGGCTCGTATGCCGTCGTCGCGGCCGGCTCCAAGGGCGGCCCGATCCGCGGCCTGCTCGGGGTCGAGTTCCCGGGCCGGACCTTCGAGGACTCCTTCCTCATCTGCGACATCGAGGCCAGCCTGCCGGGCTGGGAGAACGAGCGCCGCTTCTACTTCGACCCGGAGTGGAACCCGGGCCGCCAGGTGCTCATCCACCCCACGCCCAACAGCGTCTTCCGCATCGACTGGCAGGTCGACACCGACTTCGACCTGTCCAAGGCGCAGGCCGACGGGTCGCTGGACAAGCGGATCCGGCAGGTCATCGGCGAGCAGGACTACCGGATCGACTGGGTGTCGGTCTATCGCTTCCACGCCCGGTGCGCCGACAAGTACCGGGTCGGCCGCTACTTCCTGGCCGGCGACGTCGCCCACCTGGTCGCACCCTTCGGGGCGCGGGGGCTGAACTCCGGGGTGCCGGACGTCGAGAACATCGCCTGGAAGATCGCCTATTCGGTCAAGGGGTGGGCCGGCCCGCAGTTGCTGGACTCCTACGAGGCCGAGCGGATGGCCGCCGCCCACGAGAACCTCGAGATCACCGCCGCGACGATGGACTTCCTGGTGCCCCAGACGCCGGAGCAGCACACCTGGCGCAAGGAGATCCTGGAGAAGTCCCGCACCGACAAGTCGGCCACGGCGCACGTCAACTCGGGTCGCCTGGCCGAGGCGTTCTGGTACGTCGACAGCCCGCTGACCACCGGTGACGACCAGCGACCCTGGCCCGGTCGGCCGGGCCGGGGGATGGCCCCCGAGCCGGTGCCCGGCGTCATCCTGCCGGACGCCGCGACCTCGGCCGAGCACGGTGCCACCCGGGTGCGCGAGTTGTGCCGCGACGGGCTGCTCGTGCTGGCCGGCGCCGACGTCGACCTGGAGGCCGCCGAGAAGGCCCTGGCCGCCGGCGCGCCCGCCGGGCTGCCGACCCGGGTGCTGCCGGTGGCCGCGCTCGGCGACGACGGGGTCGTCGCGGAGAGCATGCGGATCGCGGCCGACGAGATGTGGCTGATCCGCCCGGACGCGCACACCGCCGCCTGCGTGCGCACCCCCGAGGCGCTCACCGCCGCGGTGCGCACCGTGCTGGGTCACTGAGCGCGAGCGTCGGGGTCGACGGCGGCGCGGCCGCCGTCGACCCCAGCGCCGTCCGGGCCGGTGCCCGGGCCGGGTCAGCGCCCCGGTCGGGCAGGTGCATGTGATGGGATGGCGGGCGTGAAGTCCGGCATCCGCAACGAGTACCTCGACCCGTCGGTGCGTCCCCAGGACGACCTGTTCCGGCACGTCAACGGCCGATGGCTGGACACCACCGAGATCCCCGCCGACCGCGGCCGCTACGGCTCCTTCGACATGCTGCGCGAGCAGGCCGAGCACGACCTGCACGCGATCGTCGAGGACCTGGTGGCCGCCGCTCCCGACCCGGCCACCCCGGCCGGCAAGGTCGCGGCGCTGTTCGGGTCGTTCGTGGCCGAGGACGTCGTCGAGGCCCGCGGGCTGGGCCGGGTGGCCGGCGTGCTGGCCGAGGTCGACGCCGTGGCCGACCGGCCCGCCCTGGTCGCGCTGCTCGGCCGCCTGGACCGCGAGGGCGGGGCCGGCGCGATCGGCCTCTACGTCAGCACCGACGACCGGCGCTCGGACCGCTACATCGTCTACGTCAACCAGGCCGGCCTCGGCCTGCCCGACGAGTCCTACTACCGCCTGGAGCAGCACGAGGGGGTGCGGACGGCCTACCTCGCCCACGTCGAGCGGATGCTCACTCTCGCCGGCCGCCCCGACCCCGCCGGATCCGCCGCGCGGATCCTGGCCCTGGAGACCCGACTGGCCGCCGGGCACCTGGACAAGGTGGCCAACCGGGACGCCGTCGCCACCTATCACCTGACCGGCGCGGCCGACCTCGCCGCGAGCACCCCGCACTGGGACTGGCCCGCGTATGCCGCCGCGCTGCAGGCTCCCGAGGGTGCCTTCGCCGAGGTGGTCGTGCGCCAGCCCGGCTACCTCACCGGGCTGGACGCGGCGCTGGCCCAGGAGCCCCTCGCGGTGTGGCGCGAGTGGCTGGCCTGGCACGTGCTGCGAACCACCGCGGCCTACCTGCCGGAGGCCTTCGTGCAGGAGAGCTTCGACTTCTACGGCCGCACCCTGGCGGGCACGCCCGCGCTGCGCGAACGGTGGAAGCGCGGCGTTGCGCTGGTCGACGCGCTGATCGGCGAGGCCCTCGGTGAGGTCTACGTCGAGCGGCACTTCCCGCCGGCCGCCAAGGAGCGGATGGCCGTGCTGGTCGGCAACCTCGTCGAGGCGTTCCGGCGCTCGTTCGCCGACCGGCCGTGGATGGGCGAGGCGACCCGGGCGCAGGCGCTGGCCAAACTGGCCGCCTTCCGTCCCAAGGTCGGCTACCCGGTGCGGTGGCGCGACTACGGCGCCCTGGTCATCGACGACGACCTGCAGGCCAACGTGGCCCGCGCGCACGCCTTCGAGACCGACCGGGAGTTGGCCAAGATCGGCGGCCCGATCGACCGCGACGAGTGGTTCATGACCCCGCAGTCGGTCAACGCGTACTACAACCCGGGCATGAACGAGATCGTCTTCCCCGCAGCGATCCTGCAGCCGCCGTTCTTCGACGTCGAGGCCGACGACGCGGTCAACTACGGCGGCATCGGCGCGGTCATCGGGCACGAGGTCGGGCACGGCTTCGACGACCAGGGCAGCCAGTACGACGGTGCCGGCAACCTGCGCAACTGGTGGACCGACGCCGACCGCGAGCAGTTCGACGCGCTGTCCGCCCGGCTCGTCGAGCAGTTCGACCGGCTGGAGCCGCTCGCCGCGCCGGGCACCAAGGTCAACGGTGCGTTGACCGTCGGCGAGAACATCGGCGACCTGGCCGGGCTGGGGATCGGCCACGCGGCATACCGGATCTCGTGCGGGCCGGCCGAGCCGCCGGTGCTCGACGGGCTCTCCGGCGACCAGCGGTTCTTCACCGGCTGGGCCCAGGTCTGGTGCGGCAAGTCGCGCGAGGAGACCGCCCGGCTCATGGTGACGATCGACCCGCACGCGCCCGCCGAGCACCGGGCCAACATCGTGCGCAACCTCGCGGCGTTCCATGCCGCGTTCGGGGTGCAGCCGGGCGACGGGATGTGGCTCGATCCGCAGGAGCGGGTGCAGATCTTCTGAGGGCGGCCGGGCCGCGTGGAAGGATGCAGACATGCTCGATCAGCTGTGGCAGGTCATCGCGCTCGTCGTCGGCATCGCCGTCATCGGCATCGTCCTGGTCGTCGGTCTGCTGCGCGGCCGCCGGGACCGGGGTCGGCTGCCCGAGCCGCCCACCCCGACCCGGCCGACGATGCCGGGCGCCCCGGCCGAGCCGGACGACGGCGGTGGGGTGGTCACCGCCCCCCGCGAGCCGGCGGTGGCCGAGCCGGCCACCGAGGTCGAGGTCGAGCCCGAGATCCCGGTCGAGCAGTTGCCTCCCGTCGAGGTGCCGACGGTCGAGCGCCCCGAGAGCGCCCGCGGCCGGTTGGCCCGGCTGCGCGCCCGGCTGGCCCGCAGCAACAACGCCATCGGCAAGGGCCTGCTCGCCCTGCTGTCCCGCGGCAAGCTCGACGAGCAGGCCTGGGAGGACGTCGAGGACACCCTGCTGACCGCCGACCTCGGCGTCGAGGCGGCGACCGAGCTGGTCGACCAGCTGCGCACCAAGGTCAAGGTCGAGGGCTCGACCGACGAGACCGAGGTCCGCGGCTGGCTGCGCGAGGAGTTGCTGGCCCTGGTCGACCCCACCATGGACCGGGCCATCGTCGCGAGCCGGCAGGGCGACCGGCCGGCCGTCGTGCTCGTCGTGGGGGTCAACGGCGCCGGCAAGACGACCACCGTCGGCAAGCTGGCCCGGGTGCTCGTCGCGGAGGACCGCGATGTCGTGCTCGGAGCCGCCGACACCTTCCGGGCCGCCGCGGCCGACCAACTGCAGACCTGGGGCGAGCGGGTCGGCGTGCCGACCGTGCGCTCCGACCGCGAGGGCGCCGACCCGGCCGCGGTCGCCTTCGACGCGGTCAAGGCCGGCAAGGAGATGGAGGCCGACGTCGTGCTCATCGACACCGCTGGCCGGCTGCACAACAAGGCCAACCTCATGGACGAGCTCGGCAAGGTCAAGCGGGTGGTCGAGAAGCAGAGCCCGATCGACGAGGTGCTGCTCGTGCTCGACGCCACCACCGGCCAGAACGGCCTGGAGCAGGCGCGTGTCTTCGGCGAGGTCGTCGACGTCACCGGCATCGTGCTGACCAAGCTCGACGGCACGGCCAAGGGCGGCATCGTCGTGGCCGTGCAGCGCAAGCTCGGCGTGCCGGTCAAGCTGGTCGGCCTCGGCGAGGGCCCCGACGACCTGGCCCCCTTCGACGCGACCGCCTTCGTCGACGCGATCCTGGACTGAACCCACCCCCGCCGATGCCGCGCGGCGGCGGCCCGCCGCCCGGCCCGCCCCCGCGCGCCCGGTGGCGCAGCGCCGGTCGGCCCGGAAACGCAATCCTTACCTGTGCGCCGGATCGCTAACACGCCCGTAACATCCGGTGGCGCGAGCCGAAACGCGCACCCCGGATCGTCTTGCCCATGAGCACACTCACACCTCTCACCGAGGTCACGGGGAGCATCGACCATGCCGCGACGGCCTTCGTCATCGTGTGTGCGTCACTCGTGCTCCTCATGACCATCCCCGGGCTCGCCCTCTTCTACGGCGGGATGACCCGGGCCAAGTCCGTCCTCAACATGATGATGATGTCCTTCGGCGCGGCTGACGTCGTCGGGGTCCTCTACATCCTCTTCGGCTACTCGATGTCGTTCGGCAGCAACGACGTCGGCGGCATCATCGCCAACCCCCTGGAGAAGTTCGGCCTGGCCGGCACCGAGGGCCTGGTCAACCCGTTCGGCTACGAGGGCTACGGCAACATCCCCGAGCTCGCGCTGGTCGGCTTCCAGATGACCTTCGCGATCATCACCGTCGCGCTGATCTCCGGCGCGGTCGCCGATCGGGTGAAGTTCGCCACCTGGCTGGTCTTCGCCGCGGCCTGGGTCACCCTGGCCTACTTCCCCGTCGCGCACATGGTCTGGGGCGGCGGCCTGCTGTCCAGCCACGAGAACGGCCTGTCCGCGCGGCTGTTCGGCACCACCGACGGGGCGGCGACGGTCGTGCCCATCGACTTCGCCGGCGGCACCGTCGTGCACATCAACGCCGGCATGGCCGGCCTGGTGCTGGCCCTGGTTGTCGGCAAGCGGCTCGGCTTCGGCAAGATCGCGATGCGCCCGCACAACGTGCCGCTGACGATGATCGGCGCCGGACTGCTGTGGTTCGGCTGGTTCGGCTTCAACGCCGGGTCCGAGCTGGCCGCCGACGAGACCGCAGCCCTGGTCTGGGTCAACACCACCGGGGCCACCGTCGCCGCGGTGCTCGGCTGGCTGCTGGTCGAGCGGATCCGCGACGGGCATGCCACCTCGGTCGGGGCCGCGTCCGGCGTCGTCGCCGGGCTGGTCGCCATCACCCCCGCCTGCGGCGCCCTCTCGCCGGTCGGCTCGCTCGGGCTCGGCCTGGTCGCCGGCGGCCTGTGCGCCGCCGCCGTCGGACTGAAGTACCGGCTCGGCTACGACGACTCCCTCGACGTCGTGGGGGTGCACCTGGTCGCCGGGCTGTGGGGCACCGTCGGGGCCGGCCTGCTGTCCACCTCGACCGGCCTGTTCTACGGCGGCGGTCTGCAGCAGACCCTCGTCCAGATCCTCATCGCCGTGGTCGCCCTGCTGATCTCCGGCGTGGTCACCTACGGCGTCGCCCTGGCCCTCAAGGTCACCATGGGCTGGCGGGTCGAGGCCGAGGCCGAGACCGCCGGCATCGACCACGGCGAGCACGCCGAGTCCGCCTACGACCTCACCGCGTCCAGCGGCGGCCGCATCGGCGGCGCGCTGACCGAGGCCGGCGTCACCACCCGCACGTCCGTCACCGAAGGAGCATCCGCATGAGGCTGGTCACCGCCATCATCAAGCCCCACCAGCTGGAGCCGGTCAAGGAGGCGCTGGAGACCTACGGCGTCACCGGCATGACGATCAGCGAGGCCTCCGGCTTCGGTCGGCAGAAGGGCCACAGCGAGGTCTACCGCGGCGCCGAGTACACCGTCGACTTCGTGCCCAAGGTGCGTCTGGAGGTGCTCGTCGACGACCTCGACGCCCGCAGCGTCATGGACGTCATCCTCAAGTCCGCCCACACCGGCCGGATCGGCGACGGCAAGATCTGGTCGATCCCCGTGGACGACGTCGTGCGGGTGCGCACCGGCGAGCGCGGCCTCGACGCGATCTGACATGGCCACCGACCTGGGCGTCGTCGGCCGCCGGCGCCTCGACCTGGCCGGCACCCGGGAGTTCACCCTCCCGGGTGCCGGTCCGGCCCGCCGCGGGGCGCTGGCGGCCTTCGGGCGTGGCTGGCTCGTCGAGCGCTGGGGCGAGGCGACCCTCGGTCGCGCCCTGCCGGGGGTGGCGCTGGCCGCCGTCGGCAGCCTGGCCCGCGCGGAGGCGGGCCCGTTGTCCGACTACGACCTGGTGCTGCTGCACCAGGGCCGGACCCTCAACGCCACCGAGCTCGACCGGCTCGCCGACCGCCTCTGGTATCCGTTGTGGGACGCCGGCATCAAGCTCGACCACTCGGTGCGCACCGTCGCCCAGTGCCGCCAGGTCGCCGGGCAGGACCTGGCCGCCGTCGTCGGCCTGCTCGACCTGACCCTGGTCGCCGGCGACGAGGAGGTCGTCGCGGCGGCCCGGGCGACGGTCGCCCACGACTGGCGCGCGGCGGCCCGCCGGCGGCTGCCCGAGCTCGTCGACGCCGTCCGGGCCCGACACGCCCGGATGGGGGAGGCCGCCCACCTGCTCGAGCCCGACCTCAAGGAGGCCAAGGGCGGCCTGCGCGACATGTCCGTGCTGCGGGCCCTGGCGGCAGCCTGGCTCGCGGACCGGCCGCACGGTGAGGTCGACGCGGCATACCGGCAGTTGCTGGACGTGCGCGACGCCGTGCACGTCGTCACCGGCCGTGGTCGCGACCGGCTGACCCGCGACGACCACGACGCGGTCGCCGCCCTGCTCGGGCACCCCGACGCCGACTCGCTGCTCACCGAGGTGTCCCGCGCGGCGCGGGTCATCTCGTATGCCGTCGACGGCACCATCCGGCGCGCCGAGCAGGCCCAGCGGGCCCGCACCCTGCGGGTGGGCCCGCGGCGGCCGACCCTGTCACCGCTGGGCTACGGGCTGTTCCTGCACGACGGCGAGGCGGTGCTCGGAGCCGGTGCCGACCCGGCCGGCGACCCGACCCTGCCGCTGCGGGCCGCCCTGGTCGCCGCCCGGGCGGGGGTGCCGCTGGCTCGGGCCACCCTGGCCAACCTCGCCGAGCACGCCCCGCCGCTGCCGAAGCCGTGGCCGCCCGCCGCGCTCGCCCTGTTCGGCGACCTGCTGGCCACCGGCCCGGGCCTGGTCGCCGTGTGGGAGGGCCTGGACCTGGCCGGCCTCGTCGAGCGGTGGATCCCGGAGTGGGGGCAGGTGCGCAGCCGGCCGCAGCACCATCCGGTGCACCGGCACACCGTCGACCGGCACTCGGTCGAGACGGTCGTCGTGGCCAGCGGGCTGCTGCGCGAGGTCCGCCGCCCGGACCTGCTGCTGCTGGCCGCGCTGCTGCACGACGTCGGCAAGGTCGCCGGGTCGGTCGACCACGCCGAGGTCGGCGCCCCGATCGCCGAGCGCATCCTGGGCCGGCTCGGGCTGCCCGAGCCGGACCGGGAGGTCGTCGTCGCCCTGGTGCGCCACCATCTGACCCTGGTCGACCTGGCCACCCGACGCGACCCCGGCGACCCGGCGACGCTGGCCGCGGTCCGGGACGCGGTCGGCGGCTCGGTCGAGACCCTCGACCTGCTGCGCGCGCTGACCGAGGCGGACGCCACCGCGGCGGGCCCGGCCGCGTGGTCGGACTGGCGGGCCACCCTGGTCGGCCGGCTCTTCGACGTGGCTCGCCGGGCGCTCGCCGCCGACGCCGACCCGGCCGGGGGCGAGCCCGGCGGCGCCGACCCGGAGCCGGCCGAACTGCCGATCCCGCTGACCGCCGCCCTGCTCGAGCGGGTCGCCGCGGGGCGCCCGGTCGTGCGGGTCGACAGCCTCGGCGGCGCCTATCGGGTCGTCGTGCTGGACCGCGACCGCAGCGGGCTGTTCGCCGACCTCGCCGGGCTGCTGGCCGCCTCGGGACTGGTCGTGCGCGCCGCGCTGTTGAGCACCGTCGAGGGGATCGCGGTCGACCAGTGGCACTGCGAGTCACCGCGCGGGGAGGCACCCGACCCCGAGGCGCTGGCCCGCGCGCTGACCCGGCTCGGCGACGGCGACCGGGCCGTGCTGACCCCGCTGCTGCGCCGCCGCGACGCGGCCCGCCGGGCGGCCCCCACGATGGGCTCG
>CAZYHR010000074.1:0-9239 GCA_964647395.1 uncultured Intrasporangiaceae bacterium
CATGACTCCAACCTTCCCAAGGTTCGAAGTCTCCGGACACTCCGGGGCGGTTCAGAAGGTGGTGAGGGTGACGGTGACGGTCAGGGCGCTGCTGGGGACACCGCTGCGTCCGCGGATCTGGATGTCTCGGTAGGAGCCGGCGGCAACGGGGCCGGCGGGGTCGGTGCGGCTGTCGAGTAGGCGGGCCGAGAGGCTGCGGGTGGCCGGGTCGGCGCTGAGAGTTCCGATGTGGTCGATGCTCAGGGTGGTGGTGCCCGCAGTCGCGGTGAGGGTGAGCTGGCCCTGGGAGTTGGTTGCGACGAGGATCAGGTTGCTGACGGGAGCTGCGCTGCTGGTGGGGCCGGTGGTGGTGAGGTGACTGATGGTCGGTGCCGTGGTCCCGGTCGTGTGGATGACCAGGCTGGTGGCGGTGGTGGCCCCGCAGCCTCCCAGCCACCACCGACAGGCCCCGTGACCCCCGTGTTGCTTGGACGCTATGACCTCGCCAGCTAAACCCTTCCCTTAAGAGCGTGAATCCTGCCGATGCGCGCTACGGGAACGGCCAGTATCTGTTGGATATCGCGCCCGGCACAAAGACATGTGCCCAGTTGTCACGGTGCTTCTTGGGGCAGCCCTTCCAGGGCCAACGCTTTACGAACTATGTGGAGATCAACGTCGATGGCCTGAACGTTGTCCAGGGGCGGTCGGGCGTGTTCGTCGTGCCAGGTGAGACCCCACTGGACCTGACGGGCCGGATCGTCGGGCATGGGGCCAACTGATGGTTCGTTACCTCAGGGTGGTGTGGCACCACGACTTCGACGACGAGCCGGTTCTACTGCTGAGTGAAGTCGTTGATGGTCGCGAGGTGCGCAAGGTGGAGCGATACCGAGACGGCAGGGCTCAGTTCGCGGGCCCTGACGGCAGCTCGGGAGACACGATGCTCTCCGAGACCCTGATGCCTTTGCCGGACGAGATCGCCCAAGACCCTGAGTTCTCGGTCGAGCCCACCAGCGCTGAGGACTTCGAAGCGGAGTGGTGCGCTGTCGTGGGCGAATGACCTGCCTGGTCAGCTGGCGGCGAGGCGGCGTGCTTGGTGTCGGAGGAGGGTTCCTTCGATGAGGGTGCGGATGGCGGCTTGTTCGTCGGGGTCGAGGTGATTGACGGCTTCGAGGTGCAGGCGTAGTCCGGGGTCGGCGGGTCCACGTTCGTCGTCGGTGAAGACAAGCGAATCTTTCCATGGCCCACGGACACACCGACGGGCGGTGAGCAGCCCGCGCCGCCACGGTCGCCCTGTGCCGACCACCCGGGCGGCGCCGGCTGTGCGGGAGACTGACGACATGACGAGGTGCACTGGGCTGCTGCGTCGGCGCATCGCACGTGCTGCCCGCAGCGGCGAGCCGGCCACCGTGGGTTGCCGGCGCGGGTCCGGCGTGCATGGCTAGGGGCGGCATCCCGGCCGCGCCGCTGCCCCAGCGCGACGGGGTCGACGCCGTGCGGCTGCGGCTGCCGCAAGCTGGCCCGTGGCTGCTCCTGCGTGATCACCTGGTCGAGCGGATCCCGCTGCCCGCCAACGAGATCGACGCGATGCTCGCGGCCGGCGAGTTCGCCGACGCGGACGGGCGGCCGGTGCCCGCCGACGCGCCGTTCGTGCCCCGCTCGGTCGTGTGGGTGCACCGCGAGCCGCCCCCCGAGGTCCCGGTGCCCTTCGACATCGAGGTGCTGCACCGCGACGAGCGCATCGTCGTCGTCGACAAGCCGCCGTTCCTCGCGACCACCCCGCGCGGCGTGCACGTGCGCGAGACCGTGCTGACCCGGCTGCGCAGCCGGCTCGGCCTGCCCCGGCTGGCCCCGGCGCACCGGCTGGACCGGCTCACCTCGGGGGTGCTCGTGCTGACCACCGAGCAGCGCTGGCGCGGCGCCTATCAGCAGGTGTTCGCCGCCGGCGCCGCCGGCAAGACCTATCTCGCGGCGGCTCCGGTGCGGGCGGGCCTCGAGCTGCCGACGACCGTGCGGCTGCACCTGGCCAAACCCCGCGGGCAACTGCAGGCCGCCGTCGTCGACGGAGCGACCCCAACAGCGAGACCCGGGTCGAACTGCTCGGCTCACGGCCGGCGAGCCCACCGACCCGGGCGGGCGGGCCCACCGGCGCGCCGCCGGCCGTCGAGCCGGACGCGCCACGGCTGGGCCTCTACCGCCTCCGGCCCACGACCGGCCGCACCCATCAACTGCGGGCCCACCTGGCCTGGCTCGGCGTGCCCATCTGCGGTGACCCGCTCTATCCGCGGATCCGCGAGGTCGACCCCGCCGATTTCGGTACGCCGCTGGGCCTGGTCGCGGCGAGCCTGGCCTTCATCGACCCCGTCGACGGGTCGGCGCGCGAGTTCGCCAGCGCCCGGGTGCCGTGGCCGTGGGAGCCGGCCCCGGCTGCCCGGTCGGAGTGACCCCGTGGCCGCGCGGCAGGTGACCCGCCGCGACCCGGGCCCGCGCCGGAGCCCTACAGTGGCGGGCGTGCAGCCACCCAGCGCGCCCCGCGAGCCGCACCAACGTGAGCACCACGGCGACGTCGTCGTCGACGACTACGCGTGGATGGCCGACCTCGACGACCCGCGGCTGGCGGCCTACCTGCAGGCCGAGAACGACCATGCCGCCGCCCAGAGCGCCGAGCTGGCGCCGCTGGCCGACACCATCGTCGCCGAGATCCTGGACCGCACCGTCGAGACCGACCTCGGCGTGCCGGTCCGGTTCCGCGGCTGGTGGTGGTACTCGCGCACCGTCCGGGGCCTGGACTACCCGATCCACGGTCGGGTGCCCGACGGTCCGGCGGGCCGGCCAGTGCTCACCCCCGACGGCCCGCCCGAGGGCGAGCACCTGCTGCTCGACGAGAACGCCGCAGCCGCCGGCTGCGAGCACTTCGCCCTCGGAGCGCTGGAGCTCACCCACGACGACCGGCTCATGGCCTGGTCGGCCGACCGCGCGGGCGACGAGCACTACGACGTCGTCGTCAGTGAGGTCGCCGGCGGCACCGTCATCGACGAGAGCCTTCGGCAGGTCGGCGAGGGTTTGGCCTGGTCCCTCGACGGCCGGCACCTGCTCTACACCCGGCTGGACGAGACCTATCGCCCGCACCAGATCTGGCGGCACGAGATCGGCACCGATCCCTCGGCCGACGTCCTGGTCCTGCACGAGCCGGACGAGCGCTTCTACCTGGCCGTCGGAGCCTCCCGCGACGACCGGACCATCCTGCTCAGCTCGTCGTCCAAGACGACCGCCGAGATCCGGCTGCTCGACGCGGCCGACCCCACCGCAGCCGCCCGCCTGGTCGCACCTCGCCGTCCGGACGTGATCTACGACATCGAGGCGTGCGGGCCGGAGCTCGTTGGTTGGCACAACGCCGGCCGCGCCAACTTCGAGATCGCCCGGGTCGTGCCCGGGGCCGATCCACTCGCCTGGGAGCCGCTCGGCTGGACCGCTCCGGACGAACTCGTGCTCGGCGTCGACCTGCTCGCCCACCACGCGGTCGTCTCGCTGCGCCGCGCCGGACGCACCGCGCTGCGGCTGGTGCCCCGCACCGCCGACGGCTTCGGTATGCCGCGCGACCTCACCGTGCCGGGTGATCCCGGCACCGTCGGCCTGGGCGCGGTGCCCGAGGTGACGTCGCCGACCATCCAGGTCGTCGCCGAGTCCCTCGGCGTGCCGTCGGCCGTCTACGACCTGGACCTCACGTCCGGGCAGTGGACCCTGCTCAAGCAGCGGCAGGTCCCGGGCTACGACCTCGGTCGGCTGCGCGAGACCCGGCTGTGGGCCACCGCCCCGGACGGCGCCCGGGTGCCGGTCTCCCTGGTGCACCGCGACGACGTGCGGCCCGACGGCACCGCCGCCGGGCTGCTCTACGGCTACGGTGCCTACGGCACTCCGACCGACCCGTGGTTCTCGGTGGCCCGGCTGTCGCTGCTCGACCGCGGCGTGGTCTTTGCCATCGCCCACGTCCGCGGCGGCACCGAGCTCGGCTGGGACTGGTATGAGCAGGGCCGCCTGGCCGCCAAGGGCAACTCCTTCACCGACTTCGTGGCCTGCGCCGACGCGCTCGTCGAGGCCGGCTGGGTGCACCCCGATCGCCTTGCGGCAGAGGGGGGTTCAGCCGGCGGCTGGCTGGTCGCCGCGGCCGCCGACCGGGCCCCCGACCGGTTTCGGATCGTGCACGCCCAAGTGCCCTTCGTCGACCCGTTGACGACCCTGCTCGACCCCGAGCTGCCGTTGACGGTGACCGAGTGGGAGGAATGGGGCGACCCGCTGGCCGACCCAGCGGCATACCGGCGGATCAAGGGCTGGTCGCCGTGCGAGCAGGCCACCGCCACCGGACCGGACCTGCTGGTCACCTCGAGCGTCAACGACATCCGGGTGCTGGTGACCGAGCCGGCCAAGTGGGTCGCCAAGACCCGCGCGGCCATCGCCGCCGCCCCCGCCGGGCCGGCCTGCCGCACCGTCGTATTCCGCACCGAACTCGAAGCCGGGCATGCCGGGGTCTCCGGCCGCTACCAGGCCTGGGCGCAGACCGCCTGGGAATGGGCGGTCCTGCTCGACCGGCTCGATGCGACCCGACCTCGCTACATTGGTGGCAGGTAGTCCCACGAGAGGTGCTCCCCATGCTGGTGCCCTTCACCGTCAACGACTTCATCCGACGCGCCGCGCAGGTCTACGGCGAGCGCAGCGGGGTGATCGACGAACCCGACCAGCCCGCACCGACGTTGGGCGCACTGACCTACGCCGAGCTGGCCCGCCGGGCGCGGGCCATGGCGCTGTCGATGGAGCGGCTCGGCATCGCCGAGGGCGACCGGGTTGCGATCGTCTCGCACAACTCGGCGCGGCTGCTCATCGCGTTCTTCGGCATCTGCGGCTACGGCCGGGTCCTCGTGCCGGTCAACTTCCGGCTCTCCGCCGACGAGGTGTCGTTCATCGTCGGGCACAGCGGCGCGCGGGTGCTGTTCGTCGACCCCGAACTCGCCGACGCGCTCGCCGGAGTCGACTGCGAGCACACCTTCGTCATCGGCCAGGACGAGCACCTGTTCGCCGACGACGGCGAGCCCACCCCCTGGTCGGACCCCGACGAGAACGCCACCGCGACGATCAACTACACCTCGGGCACGACGGCCCGACCCAAGGGCGTGCAGCTCACCCACCGCAACCTGTGGACCAACGCGGTGACCCTCGGGCTGCACGCCGGGGTCACCGACCGCGACGTCTACCTGCACACCCTGCCGATGTTCCACTGCAACGGCTGGGGTATGCCGTTCGTCGCCGCCGGACTCGGCGTGCCCCAGATCGTGCTGCGCAAGGTCGACGGGGCCGAGATCCTGCGCCGCGTCGAGCGGCACGGGGTCACCCTGATGTGCGGCGCCCCCGCGGTCGTCGCGTCGGTGCTCGACGCCGCCGCGACGTGGGACGGACCGGTGCCCGGCCGCGGCCGGGTGCGCATTATCGTCGCGGGCGCGCCGCCACCGACCCGCACCATCGCCCGGGTCGAGCAGGAACTCGGCTGGGAGTTCATCCAGATCTACGGACTGACCGAGACCGCGCCGCTGCTCACCGTCAACCGGACCCGCGCCGAGTGGGACGGGCTGCCGGCCGAGGAGCGCGCCCACCAGCTGGTGCGCGCCGGCACCCCGGCGATCGGCGTCGAACTGTCCGTCGACCCGGACGGTGAGGTGCTGGCCCGCTCCAACGTCGTGCTCGCCGGCTACTGGGACAACCGCGCCGAGACCGAGCGCTGCTTGGCCGGCGGCTGGTTCCACACCGGCGACGGCGGCCGGATCGACGAGGACGGCTATCTGCTCATCTCCGACCGCCGCAAGGACGTCATCATCACCGGGGGCGAGAACGTCTCCTCCATCGAGGTCGAGGACGCGTTGTTCTCCCACCCCGACGTCGCCGAGGTCGCCGTCATCGGCGTCCCCGACGAGAAGTGGGGCGAGACGATCAAGGCCCTCGTCGTGCGCCGGGCCGGGGCCACCGTCACCGAGGCCGAGCTCATCGAGCACTGCAAGAGCCGGGTCGCCCGCTACAAGGCTCCCTCGTCGGTCGAGTTCCGCGAGAGCCTGGCCCGCACCGCCACCGGCAAGCTGCAGAAGTTCAAGCTCCGCTCGCCCTACTGGCAGGGACGCCAGCGCCAGGTGAACTGAGCCTGATGGTCCCTGAGCCGCGGCGCGCCTGATCGGCGGGCGCTTCGGCTCGACTGCGCTCCCTCGCCCCTCGATCCGCTGCGCTCCCTCGTCCCTGCGGCGACCCAGTGTCCGGCCGACCCTAGACTTGGCCGCATGATGACCCGGACCGACCTGCGTGGCTCCCGCCTGTCGGCACGCACCTTGCGTGAGGCGCTGCCGCGGGCCGAGTTCGACGTGGCGGCGGCCGCCGAGCAGGCGCGCCCGATCGTCGACGCGGTCGCCCATCGGGGTGCCGCGGCGCTGCGCGAGCTGTCCGAGCGTTTCGACGGGGTCGTGCCCGAGCACCTCCGGGTGCCGGCCGAGGTCCTCGCGGCCGCCCGGGCCGCGCTCGACCCCGACCTGCGCGCGGCCATCGAGGAGTCGATCCGCCGGGCGCGCGCCGTGCACGCCGACCAGCGCCGGGCCGACGTGACGACGCGCGTCGTCGCGGGCGGCACGGTGACCGAGCGCTGGGTGCCGGTCGATCGGGTCGGCCTCTACGTCCCCGGTGGCCTGGCCGTCTATCCCAGCAGCGTCGTCATGAACGTCGTGCCCGCCCAAGCGGCCGGTGTCGGCTCGCTCGCCGTGACCAGCCCGCCGCAGCGGGAGAACACTGGCGTCTTCGCCGGCTACCCGAACCCGACGATCCTGGCCACCTGCGCCCTGCTCGGGGTCGACGAGGTCTACGCCGTCGGGGGAGCGCAGGCGGTGGCCATGTTCGCCTACGGCTTCCAGGAGTCGTATGCCGCGGCCGACGGCTCCGCGGTCACCGTCACCTGCGAGCCGGTCGCCCTGGTCACCGGGCCGGGCAACATCTGGGTGACCGCCGCCAAACGGCTGGTCCAGGGCCTGGTCGGCATCGACGCCGAGGCCGGACCGACCGAGATCGCCGTCCTGGCCGACGACACCGCCGACCCCGAGCACGTCGCCGCCGACCTGGTCAGCCAGGCCGAGCACGACCCGCTGGCCGCGTCGGTCCTCGTCACCCACAGCGAGCAGTTGGCCGACGCCGTCGACGCCGCCCTGGCCCGCCGGGTGCCGGACACCAAGCACAGCGACCGGGTGCGCACCGCGCTCACCGGCCCGCAGAGCCGCATGGTGCTGGTCGACGACCTCGAGGCCGGGCTGACCGTCGTCAACGCCTACGCCGCCGAGCACCTCGAGATCCAGACCCGCGACGCCGCCGCGTTGGCCGCCCGGGTCACCAACGCCGGCGCGATCTTCGTCGGCGCCTGGTCGCCGGTGAGCCTGGGCGACTACTGCGCCGGCTCCAACCATGTGCTGCCCACCGCCGGCTCCGCCAAGCACTCCAGCGGCCTGTCGGTGCAGTCGTTCCTGCGCGGCATCCACGTCGTCACCTATGACGAGGCGGCGCTGCGCGAGGTCGCGCCGCACGTCGTCACCCTCGCCGAGTCCGAGGACCTGCCCGGCCACGGCCAGGCCGTCACCGCACGCTTCGGCGACCGGGTGCCCCGATGAGCCGGCGCGACGCGGCAGCCGTCGTGGCGCGGCTGCTGCGCGAGGACCTGCGCGACCAGCAGGCCTACGGGGCACCCCAGCTCGACGTGCCGGTCCGGCTCAACACCAACGAGAACTCCTACCCGGTCCCGCCCGACGTCGTCGCCGGCATCACCGCCGCCGTCCAACGATGCGCCGCCGACCTCAACCGCTATCCGGACCGCGAGTTCACCGCGCTGCGCGGTGATCTCGCGGCATACCTGGTCGAACAGACCGGTGTCGCAGTCGAACTCGCCCAGGTGTGGGCCGGCAACGGCTCCAACGAGGTGCTCCAGCACGTCGTGCAGGCCTTCGCCGGCCCCGGCCGCGTCGTCCTCGGCTTCACCCCCGCCTATTCGATGCACTCGATCATCAGCCGCACCATGGGCTCCACCTGGGTCGACGGGCACCGGGGCAGCGAGCGCGGGCCGTTCGACCTGGACCCGCAGGACGCCGCCGAGCAGGTGCGCCGGCACCGGCCGCACGTCGTGTTCCTCTGTTCGCCGAACAACCCCACCGGCACGGCCCTCCCGCTCGAGGTCGTGCAGGCGGTGCTCGCCGCGGCACCGGACACCCTGGTCGTCGTCGACGAGGCCTACGCCGAGTTCGCCCGGCCGGGCACCCCGTCGGCGATCAGCCTGCTGGCCCACCCCACCCTCGTGGTCACCCGCACGATGAGCAAGGCGTTCGCCCTGGCCGGTGGCCGGCTCGGCTATCTGGTCGCCGCCCCCGAGATCGTCGACGCGCTGCGGCTGGTGCGCCTGCCCTATCACCTGTCCAGCCCCACCCAGGCCGTGGCCCGGGCCGCGCTGGAGCACCGCACCGGTCTGCTCGCCGAGGTCGACGCGATCAAGGCCCAGCGCGACCGCATCGTCGACACCCTTGCGGCACAAGGATTCCCGCCGGTCCCCAGCGACGCCAACTTCGTCCTGTTCGGCGGCCTGGCAGACGCCGAGCGCACCTGGCGGGTGCTGCTCGAGCACGGCGTGTTGATCCGGGACGTCGGCATCGCCCACCATCTGCGGGTCACCGCCGGCACCCCCGAGGAGACCACCGCGTTCCTCGACGCCATGGCGGCCCTGCCGGCCGACCACCGCCTCGACACCCCCGTCCGCCAAGGAGCACCGGCATGACCGACGAGCCACGCGACGAGCACCGGCGCGCCGAGATCACCCGCACGACGAGCGAGTCGAGCATCCGGCTGTCGCTGGATCTCGACGGCTCCGGCGAGTCCACCGTGTCCACCGGGGTGCGCTTCTACGACCACATGCTCGCCTCGCTGGCCAAGCACTCGCTCATCGACCTGCACGTCGAGGCAACCGGTGACGTCGACATCGACGCCCACCACACCGTCGAGGACGTCGCCATCGTCCTCGGTGACGCGCTGCGCCAGGCCCTCGGCGACAAGCGCGGCATCAGCCGCTTCGGCGACGCCACGGTGCCGCTGGACGAGGCGCTCGTGCACGCCGTGGTCGACGTGGCCGGACGCCCCTACTGCGTGCACACCGGCGAGCCGGAGGGTCAGCAATACGCCCTCATCGGCGGGCATTTCATCGGCTCGCTGAC
>CAZYHR010000074.1:9249-16642 GCA_964647395.1 uncultured Intrasporangiaceae bacterium
GGCTTCTGTCTGGTGGCCGCGGTGTCGTCGCGGGCCTTCATCGGCTCGCTGACCCAGCACGTCTTCGAGACCCTGGCCCACCACGCGGGCCTGGCGCTGCACGTGCGGGTGCTGTCCGGCCGTGACCCGCACCACATCGTCGAGGCCCAGTTCAAGGCGGTGGCCCGCGCGCTGCGTGCCGCGGTCGCCCGCGATCCGCGGGTCAGCGGCATACCGAGCGCCAAGGGGACTCTCTCGCAATGAGGTCGGCATGAGCCGTGGCCTGCTGCTGGTGCGCGGCGAGGCCGCGCGGGTGGCGGCCTGGGCCCGCGGTGGCCTCGTGCCGGTGCACGTCGCGACCCTGCGCGACGGCTGGGTGGCGCTGACCCCGGCCGACGCCCGCGCGACGGCCGCCGCACCCTACGACGACCCGGTGGCCGCCCTGGTCGGCCGGCCCGTGCCGCGCCGGATGCGGGGGGCGGTGGGCGTCGCCCAGGTCGGCCCGCGGCTCGTGCTGACCGTCGTGCCTGCGGTGCTGCGGCATACCCGGCGCTGGGTGGTCTGGGAGCCCGGGCAGGGCCTGGTGCGGGTGCCCGGCCTGGACGCCGGCACGGCCACCGACCTGGCCGCGGCCGCGGGTGCCCGCGAGCGGGCCGAACTGGCCGCCCGGGTGCTGCACGACGTGCGCGGCGTCGCCGCCCAGGTGCTGGCTGACACCTTCGCCGCGCTGCGCCTGCCCGGAGCCCTGCTCGCCACCGGGCAGGAGCGGCTGGCCGACCGACCCGACGCCGTGACCGTCGAGCCGCAGGGGCAGGATGTCCAGCGGTTCGACAAGGCCGCCGCCGAGGACCGGCGCTGGCGCAAGGAGGTGGAGGACCGGTGAGCCCCCGGGTCGTCGTGTTCGACTACGGCAGCGGCAACGTCCGCTCCGCCGTGCGCGCGCTCGAGCGGGTCGGCGCCCGGGTCGAGCTCACCGCAGCCGCCGACGCCGCGCTGGGCTGCGACGGGCTGTTCGTCCCCGGGGTCGGCAACTTCCACGCCTGCCTGGCCGGACTGCGCGCCGCCGACGGGCCCCGGATCGTCGACGTGCGACTGTCCGGCGGGCGGCCGGTGCTCGGGGTGTGCGTCGGCATGCAGGTCCTCTTCGACGGCTCGACCGAGCCCGCCGAGACCCCGCAGGACGGCCTGGGCGAGTGGCCCGGCCGGGTCGAGCGGCTGCAGGCCGATGTCGTGCCGCACATGGGCTGGTCGCTCGTGCGGACCGGCGCGGGCAGCGCGCTGTTCGCCGGCATCGAGCACGAGCGGTTCTACTTCGTCCACTCGTATGCCGCGCGGTCCTGGACGCTGCAGCCGGCCGGGCCCTTCCAGGTGGTGCAGCCGGTCGTCACCTGGGCCGAGCACGGCGCCCCGTTCGTCGCCGCCGTCGAGAACGGACCGCTGTCGGCCACCCAGTTCCACCCGGAGAAGTCCGGCGACGCCGGCGCCCACCTGCTGGCGAACTGGGTGCGATCGCTGTGAGCGCCACCCACCGACCACCCGCACCCGAGGAGCACCCCGTGACCCCCCGCCTGCAACTGCTGCCCGCCGTCGACATCTCCGAGGGGGGCGCCGTCCAGCTGCAGCAGGGCGTGGCCGGGTCCGGCTGGAAGTTCGGCGACCCCTGGGCGGCCGCCCGGCGCTGGCAGGACGAGGGCGCCGAGTGGATCCACCTGGTCGACCTGGACGCCGCCTTCGGCACGGGCCACAACCGCGAACTCATCCGCGACATCGTCGGGCGGCTCGAACTGCACGTCGAGCTCTCCGGCGGCATCCGCGACGCGGACTCCCTGGCCGTTGCGCTGGCCACCGGCTGCCGCCGGGTCAACATCGGCACGGCCGCTCTCGAGGACCCCGAGTGGACCGCCCGGGCCATCGCCGAGCACGGTGACCGGGTCGCCATCGGGCTCGACGTGCGGGGCACCCGGCTGGCCGCCCGAGGCTGGACCCGCGAGGGCGGCGACCTGTGGGAGACGATGGATCGCCTTGACGCCGAGGGCTGTTCGCGTTACGTCGTCACCGACGTCAACAAGGACGGCATGCTCGCCGGCCCCAACCTGCAACTGCTGAGCGACGTCTGCGCGCGCACCCACCGGCCGGTCATCGCCTCCGGAGGGGTGTCCGCGCTGGCCGACCTCGAGGCGATCCGGGGCCTGGTCGGCGAGGGGGTCGAAGGGGCGATCGTCGGCTCCGCGCTCTATCAGGGCGCGTTCACCCTTCCCGAGGCGCTCGACGTCGCCGGCCGGCCGTGAGCCACCCACCCAGCGACCAGCCCGGCGATCAGCACGGCCACCAGCACGGCCACCAGCACGGCCGTCGGCCGGCCGGTCGACACGACGATCAGCACGGGCCGGGGCCGGCCGACTCGTCCGGGCTGCCCTGGGCGCACCGCGAGCTGACCGGCACCGGCTTCCACGACGACCCGGGGGCCGGCGACCCGGCCGTGCTCGCCATGCTGCACTTGGCCGCGAGCGCGCCGAGCAGCGACACCGAGACCGCGCTGCTGCGCGCCGTCGCCACGGCCCGCTGGCTGGTGCCGATCGTCGCGGTCGCGGTCGACACCGAGCTCCACGCCGGGCTGCGGGTCGAGGGACACTCCGAGATGGCGGCGGTGACCCTGGAGCGCCCCGACGGCAGCAAGGCGCTGCCCGTGTTCAGCAGCCTGGCGAGCCTGGCGGCGTGGGACCCGGTCGCCCGGCCGGTGCCGGTGACCGCCGACCGGGCCGCCCAGGCGGCGGTCGCCGAGGGCTGCGACACCCTGCTGCTCGACCTGGGGCAGGACCATGCGCTCGCGCTGCGTCCGAGCATGATCTGGGCCCTGGCCATGCAGCGCGAGTGGCAGCCCGCTCACGACGACCCCGTGGTGGCCGCGGGGGTCGACGCCGCGCTCGCCGGCGAGCCGCACGTGCTGGCCCACAGGCTCACCGAGGGCGAGCCGCCCGCCGCCGGGGTGCTGCGGGTCACCCTGGCGCTGCGCGCCGGACTGGACAGCGGCCAGGTCCAGGCCCTGGCCACCCGGGTGGGGGAGCGCATCGCCACCGACGGTGAGTTGCGGGCCCGCATCGACGGCCTGGCCTTCTCGATCCGGTCGGCGCGGTGACGACCGGCCGCCGACCGGGCGCGGTCGCCCGCGCCGGCCGCGCGGCGGACCGGCTGGGCGGTGGAACCCCGCCCCCCGCGCAGCCGTTGCCAGCGCGGGGCCCGAGCCGGCGCACCCGCACCAGGCCGACGAAGGGGGACACCGGGTGTCGTCGTCACCGAGCCGAACGTCACTGAGCCAATCGTCGCCGGGTCAATCGTCACCGGGTCAATCGTCACCGGGTCCATCGACCCTGGGCATGCTGGTCGACTCGTCCGCCGACGAGCAGCGCCGCCGCGGCCTGCGCCGGATGCGGGGCGTGGCGCTGGGGCTGCTCGTGCTCGCCGCAGTCGTCTACGTCGCCACCCTCGGGCGCGAGGGGGTGTGGGGCTTCGTCAACGCCGGCGCCGAGGCCTCGATGGTCGGCGCGATGGCCGACTGGTTCGCGGTGACCGCGCTGTTCCGGCACCCGCTCGGGCTGCCGATCCCGCACACCGCGCTCATCCCGCGCAAGAAGGACCTGCTGGCCCGCAGCCTGCAGGACTTCATGGGCGCCAACTTCCTGCGCGAGGAGATCATCCGCGAGCGGGTCACCAGCGCCCGGATCGCCGAGCGCGCGGCGGCCTGGCTGAGCGAGCCGCAGCACACCCGCCGGGCCGCCGACGAGGCCTGCTCGCTGGCCGTCGCTGCCCTGCAGCGGCTGCGGGACGACTCGGTGGCCGGGCTGCTCGACGAAGCCTTCATCCCGCGGTTCAAGCAGGAGCCGATCGCGCCGATCGCCGGTACCTTCCTGGCCGAGGTGGTCCGCGACCAGGCGCACCACGGACTGGTCGACCTGGCCGTCGCCGAGGTGCACCGCTGGCTGTTGGCCAACGAGGCGACCTTCTCGGCGGTCCTGGAGGAGCGCGCCCCGTGGTGGGCGCCCAACCGGGTCAACGAACTGGTCATCAAGCGGGTCTATCTCGAGGCGCTCGAGTGGGTGCAGGACATTCGCGACGACCCGGCGCACCAGACCCGGCTGGCGCTGGACGACCTGCTGACCCAGCTCGCCCGGGACCTGCACGAGGACCCCGAGACGATGGAGCGCGCCGAGCGACTCAAGGTGCGGCTGCTCGAGCATCCGCAGGTCATGCAGACGGCGATCTCGCTCTGGGCGGCGCTGCGCACCGCGTTGGTCCGCAGCCTGGAGCAGCCCGACTCGCCGTTGCGCGGCCGGATCGAGGGGCAGCTGCGCGACTTCGCCGCGCAGGTCGGCGAGCAGGCCGCGCTGCGCGAGCGGCTGGACGGGTATGCCGCGGACCTGGCCTGGTTCTTCGTCTCTCGGTACGGGGACGAGCTGATGACGGTCATCAGCCACACCATCGAGCGCTGGGACGGCCGCGAGACCGCGGACAAGGTCGAGTTGCACGTCGGTCGCGACCTGCAGTTCATCCGGATCAACGGCACCATCGTCGGCGGACTGGTCGGCGTGCTCATCCACACCATCACGGTGTTGGCCGGTCACTGATCGCGCCGCCCGCCGAGGGCCGGCTCGCGACCGATAAACGGGTCGGCCGGCGCCGGGGCGCCGTGCGACCCTGGACCGGTGCAGCTCAACGCCTACCGCCACGTCCTGGCCGCCCCCGGGGTGCGCACGGTCCTCGCGTTGGGTTTCCTGGTGCGGCTGCCGATGTTCGCCACCGGCATCGTGCTCACCCTGCACGTGGTCGCCGCCCTCGGCCGTTCCTACGGCGAGGCCGGCCTGGTCGGCGCGTGCTTCACCGTGGCGCTGGCGCTGTCGGCGCCCTGGCGGGGCCGGCTGCTGGACCGCCACGGGCTGCGCCGCACCGTGCTGCCCTCGATCCTGGTCACCTCGCTGGTGTGGACGACGATGCCGTTCCTGCCGTATGCCGCGCTGCTGCCGGCCAGCGTCGTGGCCGGCGCGTTCGCGGTGCCGTCCTTCTCGATCCTGCGCCAGGCGCTCATCGCCGCGGTGCCCGACGAGCGGCGCCGCACCGCGCTGTCGCTGGACTCGGTGTTCACCGAACTGTCCTTCATGATCGGTCCGGCGGTGGCCGTCTGGGCCGCCGCGACCTACGACACCCGCGCCGTGCTCGTTGTCCTCGCGGTGCTGTCGGCGTGCGCCGCGGTCGCCCTCTACGTCGTCGACCCGCCGATGCGGTCGGCGCCCTCGGACTCGGTGCAGGACGAGGCGCCGGCGGCCGGGGTCTGCGCCGGGCAGGACGAGGTGCTGCCCGAGCCGACCGTGAGCGGCGGCGCCGAGTCCGCGGCCCGTCGGGGCGGCGGGTGGCTCAGCCTGGGCGTGGTGGCCGTGCTGCTCGCGGCCGCCTCGACGACGGTCGTGCTCGCCGGCACCGACGTGTCGATCATCGCCGCCCTGCGGGCCACCGGAGACGCTGCGGCGATCGGCTGGGTCATGTCGGTGTGGGGTGCCGGCTCGCTGCTCGGCGGGCTGGTCTACGGCGCCTGGCACCGGTCGATCTCGGTCTTCTGGCTGCTCGGTGGCCTGGCCGCGATGACGATCCCCGTGGCCCTGGCCGCCAACCTGCCGGTCCTGGTCGTCCTGCTGTTCTGCTGCGGCGTGCTGTGCGCACCGACGATCACCGCGACCATCGACCACCTGTCCCGGCTCGTGCCGGAGGACTGCCGGGGCGAAGCCATGGGCTGGCACGGCTCGGCGATGACGGCCGGCCAGGCGCTCGGTGCCCCGCTGTCCGGCTTCGCCATCGACCATGCCGGCTGGGGCTGGGGCTTCGTGTCGGTGTCGCTCATCGGCCTGCTCGTCGCCGTCGTCGGTGCCGTCGGCGAGCGACTGCACCGACGGCGGCGGGTGTCGGCGCCGGGCCGGTCGGCGGCGCCGGCGCACCGCTGACCTGTGCCCCGATCGGGCGATGGCCGCGGTCCGCACCGCGGACCTCGCCGCCGCCGAACGGGCCCTGGCCGCGGCCGGAGAGCGCTTCGACCAGGTCGGGCAGGACGGCGGGCCCGACGACGGCGAGGGCTACTCGATCAGTGACGTCTCCGACCCGGCCCGCACGACGACGCCGAGCAGGGCGGGGCGGTGGTCGCCATCGACATCGACTCCGACGGGGTCTGGGCGCCCTGGATGTTCCGGACCTTGCTGCGCATCGTCGCCGAGGAACTGCGGGCGGCCGCCGCGGTGCCGGCCCGGATCACCCCGCTCATCACCCACGACCGGCTCGAGTGGCTCGAGGGGACGGGCGCCGCCTACCCCGCCGAGGCGGAGCTCACCGGCTGAAGGGCCCGCGGGCTGGTATCCTTGCTGGTCGACCAGTCGTCGCGGTGTGCCGTGGCGACGTGCAAGAGAAGCCCTGCTTCCACCCGCGCCGGCCGTCAGGTCGCCGGGTCAGGTCCGGACACCGGGTCCGCCCGGGCGTCGCGCCGGCTGCGTATGCCGCGTGGCGCGGTCCGTGCGACCGCCCCCGAGGGGCGGGCGTGCGGCATACCGTCCGTGCCCAGGCCTCTCGAGCACCCCGGTGACGAGAGGCCTTCTCTCGTGCCCGCGGCGGTCGCCACGACCGACACGAAGGAGCAACCACATCAGCGAGCCTCGCATCAACGAGCGCATCCGGGTCCCCGAGGTGCGTCTGGTGGGACCCAACGGCGAGCAGGTCGGCATCGTCCGCGTCGAGGACGCGCTGCGCCTGGCCGCCGAGGCCGACCTCGACCTGGTCGAGGTCGCCCCGATGGCGCGACCGCCCGTGGCCAAGCTCATGGACTTCGGCAAGTACAAGTACGAAGCCGCCATGAAGGCCCGGGAGGCCCGCAAGAACCAGGTCAACACGGTCATCAAGGAGATCAAGCTCCGGCCCAAGATCGACCCGCACGACTACGGCACCAAGAAGGGCCACGTCGAGCGCTTCCTCAAGGCCGGCGACAAGGTCAAGGTGACGATCATGTTCCGCGGGCGCGAGCAGAGCCGGCCCGAGCTGGGGGTCCGGCTGCTGCAGCGCCTGGCCGAGGACGTCGCCGAGCTCGGCTTCGTCGAGTCGGCTCCCAAGCAGGACGGCCGCAACATGATCATGGTCATCGGCCCGACCAAGAAGAAGTCCGAGGCCAAGGCCGAGGCCCGTCGGGCCCGGGAGGGCACCCAGGCGCCCGCGACCCCGCACGGCCGGGCCGAACGCGCGGCGGTCCCCGACCCGCGGGTCGACCGGGCCCCCGAGCCCGACGCCGAGCCGACGACCGACCTGGAACTCCCGGCCGCCGCCGAGCCGGTCGCTGCCGAGCCGGTCGCTGCCGAGCCGGTCGCTGCCGAGCCGGTCGCTGCCGAGCCGG
>CAZYHR010000075.1:0-9419 GCA_964647395.1 uncultured Intrasporangiaceae bacterium
GCCGAGCGCGGCGGCGCCCGACGGCTCGGCCGGCATCCTGCCGATCTCGTGGGCCTACGTGCGGCTCATGGGCGGGGCGGGGCTGACCCGCGCCACCCAGGTCGCCGTGCTCAACGCCAACTACGTGGCGGCGCGGCTGGCCCAGCACTACCCGGTGCTCTACTCCGGCGAGGGTGGGCTGGTCGCCCACGAGTGCATCCTCGACCTGCGGGTCATCACGCGGGAGACCGGCGTCACCGTCGACGACGTCGCCAAGCGGCTCATCGACTACGGCTTCCACGCCCCGACCATGTCCTTCCCGGTCGCCGGGACGCTCATGGTCGAGCCGACCGAGAGCGAGGACCGGTTCGAGCTGGACCGGTTCTGCGACGCGATGATCGCGATCCGCGACGAGATCGAGGCCGTGCACAAAGGTCAGGTCACCGCTGCCGAGAGCGTGCTGCGCGGCGCCCCGCACACCGCCCGGGCGATCGCCGGCGAGTGGGAGCGGGCCTACGAGCGACTCGAGGCGGCCTTCCCGCGCGGCGTGGACCCGACCGCGAAGTACTGGCCCCCGGTCGGGCGCATCGACGGCGCCTACGGCGACCGGCACCTGGTCTGCTCCTGCCCGCCGCCGGAGGCCTTCGCCGAGGGCTGACCGGGCGGGGTGCCGGGGCGCTTCGGCGCTGCCGACGCATCGGAAAACATGAACAACGGGTTAACGGCATATGGACGACAGGTCTCGGTAATCTGACCGGGTGGTTGCCGCTCCTCACCCCGACGCGACCGGTGGCACCGGAGGCCGATCCCGGCTGCCCCTGCATCTGCGACGCCGGCCGGCGCTGGACTACGAGCCGGACCGCGCGGAGCAGCTGCCCCGCGGGGAACGGCTGCGCAACGCCCTGCCCGGGCTGCGTGACCTGCTGATCCGCTATCCCCGCGGGGACCTGCGGCAGGACGCGATCGCCGGAGTCGCGGTCGCGGCATACCTGGTGCCTCAGGTGCTGGCCTACTCGGCCATCGTCAACGTCCAGCCCGTGGCGGGCCTGTGGACGGCGCTCGCCGCGATCGTCGCGTATGCCGCGCTCGGCGGCTCCCGGGTGCTGTCCAGCGGGCCGGAGTCGACCATCGCGCTCATGGCGGGGGCGGCGATCGCCCCGATGACCGGCGGCGACTCGCAGCGGGCGCTCGCGTTGTGCGGGCTGCTCTCGCTGCTGGTCGCCGGGTGGTGCGTCGTCGCGCGGGTGCTGCGGGCCGGCATCGTCGCCGACCTGCTGTCCACCCCGCTGCTCGTCGGCTATCTGGCCGGGGGAGCGGTGCTCATGGTCGTCGGCCAACTGGGCAAGGTCACCCGGACCGCAGTCGAGGGCGAGTCGATCGTCGACCAACTGCGCTCCTTCGTCGCTGTGGTCGGCGGCACCCACGGACTGACCCTGGCGGTGGCGGTGGTCACGCTCGCGGTGATCCTCGCGATGCGCCGGCTGGCCCCGTCCTGGCCGGCGCCGCTCATCGCGGTGAGCCTGGCGACGGTGGCGGCCGTCGTGCTGCACCTGCCCGAGGCGGGCGTCCGGATCGTCGGCGAGGTGCCCCGGGGCCTGCCGATGCCCCGGCTGCCGGACGTCACCTGGGACGACGTCAAGGCGCTGGTCCTGCCGGCGCTCGGGGTCGCCGTGGTCGGCTACAGCGACAACATGCTCATCGCGCGGGGCTTCCCGTCGCCGCTGCGGGAGGGCGAGTCCAAGTCGGCGGCCCGGGTCGACCCGCAGGCCGAGCTGGTGGCCATGGCGGGAGTGCACGCGGCGATCGGGGTCCTGTCCGGCTATCCCGCCTCGTCGTCCGGCTCGCGCACCGCCCTGGCCCTGGCCTCGGGCGCCCGCAGCCAGGTCTATTCGCTCGTGGCCGGGCTGTGCGTCGTCGCGGTGCTGTTCTTCGCCGGCGGGCTGCTGGCCAACCTGCCCGCCGCCGCGCTGGGCGCGGTCGTCGTGTATGCCGCCGGCAAACTGGTCGCGGTCGAGGACATCCGCCGGTTGCTGCGCTTCCGGAAGCGGGAGCTGATGATCGCGGTGGTGACGACGCTCGGCACCGTCGTCATCGGCATCCTCGCCGGGGTGCTCATCGCCATCGCGATCAGCCTGCTCGAGATGACCCACCGGCTGGCTCGGCCGCACGAGGGGGTGCTGGGCCGGGTCGACGGGCTGGCCGGCATGCACGACGTCGACGACTACCCCGAGGCCCAGACCATCCCCGGGGTGATCTTCTACCGTTACGACGCGCCGTTGTTCTTCGCCAACATCGGCGACCTGCGCGACCGAGTGGCCAAGCTCGTCGATCAGGAGAACGCGGCCTATCCGCAGACGCCGGTGCGCTGGCTGGTGCTCAACGTGGAGGCCAACGTCGAGGTGGACATCACCGCGGCCGACGGGCTGCGCGAGCTGGCCGAGGAGTTGCGCCAGCAGGGCGTGCGGCTGGGTCTGGCCCGGGTCAAGAACGATGTGCACGCCCCGCTGGCGCGTGCCGGGGTCATCGAGGCGATCGGCGGGGACATGATCTTCGCGACCCTGCCGGTCGCGGAGCAGGCCTATCTGCGCTGGGCGGTGGCCAACGTCCCGCCACCGAGGTCGGATGCCGGCGCCGAGCCCGGGCCGGCGACCGGCGCGGCGTGAGCGACCGGCGCGGCGTGAGCGACCGGCCCGGCGTGAGCGACCGGCCCGGCGTGAGCGACCGGCCCGGCGTGAGCGACCGGCCGGCGCGAGCGACCGGCCGGGGTCAGCGACCGGCCGGGGTCAGCGACCGGGTCACGCCGAGGCGACGACCTCGACCCGGGAGCCCCGCTCGGACTTGGTGACCCGCACCTGGGCCGGGATCCGCGAGCGCAGATCGGCGACGTGGCTGACCACCCCCACGGCGCGGCCGCCGTCGCGCAGGTCGTCGAGCACGGTGAGCACCTGCTCGAGGCTCTCATCGTCGAGGGTGCCGAAGCCCTCGTCGATGAACAGGGTCTGCAGGTCCTGGCCGCCGGACTCCTCGCGGACCGCGTCGGCCAGCCCGAGGGCCAGGGACAGCGAGGCCATGAAGGACTCGCCGCCGGACAGCGTGGCCGGGTCGCGCTCCTGACCGGTCCACAGGTCCAGGACCCGCAGCCCGAGGCCGCTGCGCCGGCGACGGGCGGCCAGCTCGTCGCTGTGCCGCAGCCGGAAGCGACCCTCGCCGAGCCGGGCCAGCCGCTCATTGGCCAGCTCGACGACCCGCTCGAGCCGGCCGGCGAGCACGAAAGCGGACAGGCGCATGCGCAGCGTGTTGTCGGCGCCCAGGCCGGTCATCGTGTCGGCGAGCCGGGCCACCTCGGCGGAGCGCTCGAGCAGCAGGCCCAGCTCGCGGGCCCGGGTCAGCGCCCGTGCGGAGACCTGGTGCAGGTCCCGGGTGGCCGACTCGGCCAGGGCGCTGGCCGAGGCGGTCGTGCTGCGCGCCGACCGGGCCGCGGCGGCGGCCGCGGCGGCGGCCTGCAGGTCGGGTGCCGGCCCGGCGACCGCGGTTCGGACGTCGGCGTCGGCCAGCACGCCGGAAGCGCCGGCCCGCTGCTGGGCCGCGTCATCGAGCGCCCGGCGCAGCCCGCGCCGCTCGGGGTCGGGCAGCTCGGCGGCGACGGCGGCGTCTGAGCCGTCGAATCCCGCGGTGCGACAGGCTGTGTCGAGCGCCAGATCGGCGTCGGCGGCCAACCGTGCGGCGGTCACCAGGTGCCGGGCCGCCGCGACCAGCCCACCGAGGGCCTCGCGCACCCGGGGATGGGCGGTGGGCTCGCTGCCGCACGGACAGCGCCGGTGATCATCGGCGGCGCGGTGCAGGGCGAGCTCGTCGTCGCCCGCCTCGCGCTGGTGGGCGGCCGCTTCGGTGCGGGCGGTCACGGCGGCTGCTGCGGCGTCCGCGCTGCGCTCGGCCAGGGCGACGCGCCGGGTGGACAGCGCGGCCAGCTCCCTGGCGGTGCCGGCCCGGGCCAGCCGAGCCGCCTCGAGCGACTGCCGGCGCTCGTGCGCCCGCTGCAGGTCGCCGCGCAGCGTCGCCTCGTCGCGCGTCTCGTCGCCGAGGTCGGCGGTGCGGGCGATGACCAGGGCCTGGGCGGCGGCGACCACCTCGCCGGCCCGGTCGGCCCGGTCGCGGTGGCCCTCCCAGTCGGCCTGGGCGCGCTCGATGTCGTCGGCGGTCACCGGGTCGGCGCCGTGGGCCGGGTCGGGGTGGGTCGGCGACCCGCACACCGGGCACGGGGAGCGGTCGACCAGGCGCCCGGCCAGCTCGGCCGCCATGCCGTCGATGCGGCGCTGGCGCAGGTCGAGCAGGCCGTGCCGGGCCAGTTGGGCCCGCTCGACCAGCGTCAGGTGATCGGCCCGCGCGGCGGTCAGGGCGGCAGCTGCGGCGTCGAGGTCACTGCGCAGCGCGGCCAGGCGGCGCAGCTCGGCGATGGTCGCCTCGACGCCCGGCAGCTGCCCGACCTGCTCGCCCAGGGACTCGAGCCGCTCGAGCAGGGCCTGCTCGTCGGTGAGCACCTCGGTGTGGACCGCCTCGGTGGCCTCGGCCGTGGCTGCCGCCGCCTCGGCCCGGCGCAGGGCCTCGCGGTGCAGCCGGCGACGCTGCCGGAGCGAGCTGGTGAGCCGACCGACGCCGGCGGCCACCTGGTCGGCGGCGGCCACCGCTGCCGCGAGGTCGGCCACCTGGTCGGCGCGCCGCGCCGTCGCCTCGGGGTCGGGCTCGTCCCAGTCCAGCACCGCCACAGCGAGCGTCGACGCGGCGAGGGCGTCGGTGGCCTGGCGCGGCTGCGGCGCGATCTCCCGCAGCACGCCGAGCGCGTCGTGCAGCCGGGCCCGGGCCTGCGTCACCGCGTCGGTGGCGGCCCGCGCCGAGCGCAGGTGCCCGGTGACCGTGGCCGCGCGCTCGGCGGCGTCGAGCCGCTCGGCGTCGGCGGCCAGCGACTCGGCCGCGGCATCGAGCTCAGCGAGCACCGCCGCCGCCCGCAGGCCCCGCCGGCGGTCGGCGTCGAGGCGCTGGGCGGTGGCCAGCGCCGTCTCGGCCCGGGCGTGCGCAGCCTCCGCCCGCTCGGCCACCGCGAGAGCCTGCGAGGCGTGCCCGCCGAGCCGGCGTGCCGCCTCGGCCAGCGCGGCCGCGAACTCGTCGGTCGCCGGCGCACCACAGCCCGCCGGCGAACCCCAGGTCGGCAGGCCCGCCAGGCACTCCGGGGGCACCTTGGTCAGGATGTCATCGAGGCGGGTCAGGTCTCCGGCCAGAGCCGTCTGCAGGGTCGTCACCGACTCCCGGGTGACCCGACGCTGCTCGGTGAGCCAGGCCTCGACGTCGGTGTAGCGCGAGACGTCGAAGAGCCGCTCCAGCACCGCCCGCCGGTCGTCGGCCGAGGCTCGCAGGAACGTCGCGAAGTCGCCCTGCGGGAGCAGCACGACCTTGGCGAACTGCTCCAGGCCCATGCCGAGCACGTCGCCGAGCAGCAACCCGGCCTCGTCCGCCCGGGTGGTGCGCACCAGCCAGTCGCCGGCGACCAGTTCGGCCACCTGCACCGACGACGGCACCGGCGTCAGCCCGGCGCCCCGGCGCTTGGGCCGCCGGTGCTCGGGGGACCGGGTCACCCGCAGCCGCCGACCCCCGACGGTGAGCTCCAGGCACACCTCGGGTCGGGCATCGTCGGCCGCGTGGTCGCTGCGCAGCGCCCCGCCGGCCGGGCGGGCGCCGGGCACCGCGCCGTAGAGCGCGAAGCACACCGCGTCGAGCAGGCTGGTCTTGCCGGCTCCGGTCGGCCCGTGGACCAGGAAGATGCCGGCCGCCCCGAGGCGGTCCAGGTCGACCTCGACCCGGTCGGCGTAGGGCCCGAAGGCCTGCAGGGTCAACGAGTGCAGCCTCACGCGACCCCCTCGCCCCGGGCCACGCCCTCGTCGTCGAGCACCGCCCGGGTGGTGCGGGTCGCCTCGAGGGCCTCGGCGAGCACCGCCCGCTCGGCCTCGCTCGCGCCGGCACCGCCGCGCACCTGGGCCAGGAAGTCGCAGCACACATCGAGCTCGGGCCGCCCCGGACGGGCCCGGCCGGCATAGGTCCGGACCGGGACGACCGCCCCCACCGGGTCGAACTCGATGGTCAGGGTGTGCGGGAACCGGCGCCGGACCGCCTCGAGGGCCCCGAGCGGACGCTGCGGGTCGGTGAGCACGACCTTGCACCACGCCGACTCGGCCCAGCCGTGCTCCCGGCTCGCGAGCAGGTCGGCCAGCTCGCCACGCAGCACCGCGAGCTTCCGCGGCACCGGGGTCGGCACCTGCTGCACCGCAACCCCGGCCGCCGACAACTCGAGCACACCGACCGCCTTGACCTGCCCCGCCTCGCCGAACGACATCGCCAACGGCGACCCGCTGTAGGCGGCGCGCTCACCGACCTGCTGCGCCCCGTGCAGGTGACCGAGCGCGGCATACGACACGCCGTCGAACAACGACACCGGCACGAGGTTGACGCCCCCGACCGTGATGTCCCGCTCGGACTCGCAGCCCACCGCGCCGGCCGCGAAGCAGTGCGCCAGCACGACGCTCGCGGGCCGGCCCGCGGCATCGGCCCGCACCCGCGCCATCGCCGCCCCGAGCACACCGGCGTGGGACGGCGCGGCATCCAGGGCCGGCGCCGCGATGCTCGGCTCGAGATAGGGGATCGGGTATGCCGCCAGACCACCCACCAGCACCGGTCGCCCGATCGAGCCGACCGACGAGCGGATGTGCACCCCGGCTCGCTCGAGCAGGCCGCTGGCGAAGCCCAGCCGCACCGCCGAGTCGTGGTTGCCGCTGGAGAGCACGACCTGGGCGCCCGCGTCGACCAACCGGGTCAGCGCGTCGTCCAGCAGCGCGACCGTGTCGGGGGAGGGCAGCGCCCGGTCGTAGACGTCGCCGGACACCAGCACGGCGTCGATGCCTTCGGCCCGGACCAACTCGACCAGCCAGTCGAGGAAGCGCGCCTGGGCGTCGAGCAGCCCCACCTGGTGGAAGGACCTGCCCAGGTGCCAGTCGGAGGTGTGGATCAGACGCACGTTGAGCAGGCTAGGACCGAGCACCGACAGCCCCCCGCAGGTGACCCGGCGTGGCGCCGGGCGCGGCGCCGCGCCAGGCGCGGGTGCGGCGCGGGCGGCATACCCTGTCCGGCGTGCCGCGGCAGGGCATAGTCTCCCGGCCATGGGGTCTGAGATCGAGGCGACGACGTACACCCGCGAGCAGCGCCAGCGCTACCGCGAGAAGGTCCAGTTGTGCCTCGACGTGTTCGAGCGGATGCTCGCCTACGCGCACTTCGAGTTCGAGCGGCCGATGACCGGTATGGAGATCGAGCTCAACCTGGTCGACGAGAGCTACACCCCCCGGATGGCCAACGCCGAGGTGCTCGAGGCGATCGCCGACCCGGAGTACCAGACCGAGCTGGCGCGCTACAACATCGAGTTCAACGTCAGTCCCCGGCCGCTGCCCGGCGATTCCGCGCTGGTGCTCGAGCACGACCTGCGGGCCTCGCTCAACCGGGCCCAGGAGCGGGCCGTGGCAACCGGCTCGCACATCGTCATGATCGGCATTCTGCCCACCGTCGTGGCCGAGGACTTCGACGGCGAGTGGATGAGCGCCAACACCCGGTACCGCGCGCTCAACGATGCCGTGCTGGCGGCCCGCGGCGAGGACATCCAGCTCGACATCGAGGGGCCCAGCGAGGAGCGGCTGTCCCGCTACTTCGACTCGCTGGCCCCCGAGGCCGCGTGCACGTCGCTGCAACTGCACCTGCAGGTCGCGCCCGTCGACTTCGCCAGCTATTGGAACGCGGCGCAGCTGCTGGCCGGCCCGCAGCTGGCGATGGGCGCCAACTCGGCGTTCTTCTTCGGCCGGCGGTTGTGGGCCGAGACCCGGATCCCGCTGTTCACCCAGGCCGCCGACTCACGCTCACCGGAGCTGAAGAACCAGGGCGTGCGGCCTCGGGTGTGGTTCGGGGAGCGTTGGATCACCTCGATCTTCGACCTGTTCGAGGAGAACGTCCGCTACTTCCCGTCGCTGCTGCCCGAACTGACCGACGAGGACCCGCTGCAGGTGCTGGAGTCCGGCGGCGCGCCGGTGCTGGCCGAGATGCGGCTGCACAACGGGACGATCTATCGCTGGAACCGGCCGATCTACGACATCGTCGACGGCCGCCCGCACCTGCGCGTCGAGAACCGGGTGCTGCCGGCCGGGCCGACGATCATCGACACCCTGGCCAACGCGGCGTTCTACTACGGCACGCTGCGGATGCTCGCCCAGGAGGACCGCCCGATCTGGACCCGGATGAGCTTCCAGGCCGCCGAGGACAACTTCGTCGCCGGGGCCCGCGAGGGCATCGACGCCCGGCAGTACTGGCCGGGACGGGGCGACCTGCCGGCCACCGAGCTCGTCCTGCGCCACCTGCTGCCGCTGGCCTATGACGGGCTGCGCGGCTGGGGGGTCTCGCCGCAGGTCTGCGACCGTTATCTGTCGGTCATCGAGGGCCGCTGCCTGGCCGGGCAGAACGGCGCATCGTGGCAGGCCGACGCGGTGGCCCGCGCCGAGGCCCGTGGTGTCGCCCGGCCCGACGCGCTGCGCCAGATGCTGTCGCGCTACACCGAGCAGATGCACGCCAACGTGCCGGTGCACACCTGGGAACTGCCGGACTGACCGGCCGGCCGCGGAGCTGACCGGCCCGGGCCGGTCACGCAGTCGTGGGCGCCCGGGGGGTCAGGGCGCCGCGTCGACGGCGGCCAGCAGCGTGCCGTAGACCGCGACCGCCTCCTGCTGCTCGGCCTGGCTGGGCGGTTGGCGCGTCGACCAGAGGATCGAGGCGGCTCCGGACAGCCCGTCGGCGCGTCGGCCGGTGCCGACCAGCTCGGTCAGCGGCGTCGAGCCCTGCTGGGTGGCCAGGGTGCCCGAGACGCCGCCCTGCGCGGTGGCCACCCGGGCGTATGCCGCGCCCGCCCGGCAGGCGGTCTGCTGGGCGTTGCCGAGCCGAGCCGTGGTCTGCGCGAGCAGGTCCGCGCACTGCGCCACGGCGTCGCTGCCGGACCGGCCGGCGAGCAGTTGCAGGCCGATCGTGCCCGAGGCGTTGCGCAGGGTCACCGTGCCGGTGGCCTGCCGGATCTTGGTCCAGCCGGCTGGGGTGCCCAGGGTGATGCCGTGACCCAGGTCGATGTCGGTGCCGACCGGTCGCGGCCCACCGCCCGGCGGGGCGGCCGGCCCGGCGGTCGGCGACCCGGGCGCGGTGGGCCGGCTGCTCTGGCCGAGGAACATCGCGCCGAGCCCGAGCAGCAGGGCCAGCACGACCCCGCCGGCCACCAGCGCGAGCACCCGGCCCCGGCCGGCGTCCGGGTGACCGCCCGGCCGGTATGCCGCCCCCGGCCCACGCGGGCCAGCCGGCTGGGGCGGGTAGCCGGG
>CAZYHR010000075.1:9519-16116 GCA_964647395.1 uncultured Intrasporangiaceae bacterium
CTGGGGTGGGTAGCCGGGCTGGGGTGGGTAGCCGGGCTGGGGTGGGTAGCCGGGCTGGGGTGGGTAGCCGGGCGGCTGGCTCATCGCGGTCCCTCCGACCCGGAAGGCAGTTCGGGGCCGTGGGAGTGAGCCGCCCCGGGGTGCGGATGCACGCCCACGCCCTTGGCCCGTTGCGACGTGCCGCACGCGCTGCAGAACGGCGCGTCCGGCACGGTCGGCATCTCGCACTGCGGGCAGTGGTCGACCGGCCCGCCCGCGCCGGCTGCGCTCGCGTGCTCCTTTAGCGCGGCCTCGAGCAGCCCGACATGCAGCACGGTGCGCAGCCGCAACACGAGCAGCGCGAGCAGCACGACGCCCCAGGCGACGCCGAGCAGCGGCCCGAGTGGCTGCGCGCCGACGAAGCCGAGCAGATAGACCCCACCCTGATAGAGCGACCAGATGAGCAGCGAGAACAGGGCCGCCCGGGCGTAGCGGGCGGTGAACCCGTCGTAATCGCGCCCCAGCCCGGAGAACTCGGCGCCCGCCAGGCCGGCGGCGGTGCCGTAGACCAGGGGTTTGACCAAGCCGGCCGAGAAGACGATCGACAGCCACAGCCCGGCGTCGGTCAGCCCCTGGTGGCCGGCCACGAGCAGTGGCCACTGGAGCACGATCGTCTCCAGCGCGGCATACGCCACTCCGGCGACGACCCCGAAGGTGAGCCCGTCCATGAGGTCGTCGAACTCCGGCCGGCTGGCCAGGAAGGCGGTCGTCGCCTGAGTGACGAGCAGGCCGAGGACCGGCACGAGCAGGCAGAGCACCAGCACGTCCCGCACCTGAGGTCCGGCGTCCAGGCTCAGCGCCTGCAGGGGCAGCAGGCGGGACCACCCGAGGGTCACGGCGGCGGCGAGGGCGCCGGTGGCGCCGAAGCCGGCGATCGTCACCAGGACCGGGTGGTCCTGCCAGAGGTTGACGTCGTAGAGGTAGGCGACGTAGACCAGCGGCACGGCGAACGCGGCGACCAGGATCGCGACCGGCAGCGCCCCGAACAGCGCCGCGACCAGCGCGACCGCCAAGGTCACACTGAGCGCGATCCGATAGGTCTGCGGCTGCTGCCCGGAGCCGCGCGGCATGATCGTCGAGACGAGCGCGAAGGACGCGACCGGCTCGTCGGGGCGGGCGGCGAAGGCCCGCATCCGGTGGCTGTCGCCGGCGAGCGCGTCGGCGCCGCAGTGGTGGCAGTAATGCGCTGCGGGCGCCAGCGCGGTGCCGCAGCGTGGGCAGTCCATGTGGTGCACCCCCTGTTCGTGGCCGGTCTACGGGCCGGTGGCCAACCTAGCGATCCGTGGGTCCGACGGCGTCGTCCGGGACCAGGTTCCAGCGCCGGATCGCGGGGCGGGACCTGTCGTGGCCGAGCACGCACAGCGCGCCCGCGTCGAGCAGCAGCCGGCCGCCGAAGTCCGGCGCCAACTCGAGATACCCGGCGGTGAGCACCCGCAGCAGGTGCCCGTGCGCGAAGAGGCAGACGTCCCCGCGGGTGAGGTCGGCGCGCACGTCCTGCAGCACCGCCGCGGCCCGGGCCGCCACCTGCTCGATCGTCTCGCCCGGGGTGTCGCCGGGGACCACGCCCTGCGCGAACACGTTCCACGGCCGGCCGGTGCGCTCGACGATCTCGGCGGTCGTCAGCCCCTCATAGCCCCCGTAGTCCCATTCGACGAGCCGGTCGTCGCGCTCGGGCCGGGTGCCGGCCAGCTCCGCGGTGCGCCAGGCCCGCTGCAGCGGCGAGGACAGCACCCGCACCACTCGGTATGCCGCGAGCACCGGCCCGAGGGCCCGCGCCGCTCGCTCGCCCACGGGCAGCAGGTCGAGATCGGTCTGCCCGGTGTGCCGGCCGGTGCGTGACCACTCGGTCGCGCCGTGCCGCACGAGCAGCAGGTGGCCGGGCCGGTCGTCGTCGGTGGTCATGCTGCCCACCCTAGGCTCGCGAGGCCGCTGACCCGGGTCCGCGGGCGGCTGGCTCGCCCGCCCGGGGCGCCCGGCGCGGCTGTGGCACGCTGGCGCGGTGATCGTCCCCTTCCGCATCGTCAACGTGTTCACCGTGCCGGGAGACCCGTTCTCCGGCAACCCGTTGGCGGTCTTCGAGCCGCCGGGGCGGTTGCCCACCGAGGTCATGCAGGCGCTGGCGCGGCAGATGAACCTGTCCGAGACGACGTTCGTCCGACGCGGCGGCCCGGACGCCGACGCGGCGGTGCGGATCTTCACCCCGAGCGTGGAGTTCCCGTTCGCGGGCCACCCGACGATCGGCACCGCCGCCGTGCTCGGCGCCGACCTGGGTCGGGACGCGGTGACCCTGGCGCTGCGGGTCGGCCCGATCCCGGTCGAGCGCGTGGATGACCGGTGGGTGCTCACCGCCCGCCCGGCCACCGTGGCGGTCGCCGACCTGGATCGGGCGACCCTGGGCTCGCTGCTCGGCCTGCCCGCCGACGCGGTCGCGGGGGCCGGCTGCTGGGTCGACTCCGGGCTGCCCCAGTTGCTGGTCCAGGTGCGCGACCCCGCCGCGGTCCGGGCCTGCGTGCCCGACTGCGGTGCGCTGCTGCGGCATACCGATCGGGGGACCGGCGAGGCACTGTGTTACGCCTGGGCGTGGGACGGGCCGGACCGGGTGGAGGCCCGGCTGTTCTTCAGCGTCGGCGCGGCGCTCGCCGAGGACCCGGCCACCGGGTCGGCCGCCGCCAACCTCGGCGGCCTGCTCGTGCACCAGGGCCGGCGCGGGCTGCGGGTGACGATCGCCCAGGGCGCCGCGGTGCGCCGGCCGTCGCTGCTGCACCTGGAGGTCACCGCCGGCGGCGTCGTGCGGGTCGGCGGCAGCGTGCAGGTGCTCGGCTCGGGGTCGGTCGACCTGCGGTGACCCGGCTGGTCGACCCGGATCGGCCCGCAAACGTTCCAGGCAACCGTTTTCACTGGGAGGTGGGCGAGCGGCGCACGACCTCGAAACACAGCACGGCGGCGGCGGCCGAGACGTTGAGCGACTCGACGCCGGCGGCCATCGGGATGCGCACCCAGGTGTCGACCAGGCGGGCCGTCTCGGGGCCGGGTCCGGAGGTCTCCGAGCCCAACAGGTATGCCGCCTCCCGCGGCATCGTGGCCGCGAACAGCGTCTCGGGTGCCGCGGAGTCCAGGCCGACGATCTGGAAGCCCGCCGCGCGCAGCGCGGTGACCGCCTCGGGGGCGGTGGCGCAGGTGAGGATCGGCGCGACGAACGCCACCCCGGCGGAGGCCTTGACGACCATCGGGTCGATCGAGGCGACCCCGCGCCGGGGCACGACGATGCCGGCGAACCCGGCGGCCGTCGCGGTGCGCAGGATCATCCCGACGTTGGCCGGGGTCGTGATGCCGTCCAGGACGAGCACCGGGCCGGTCAGCCCGGCCGCGAGGGCCGCGGCGAGCGCCCGCTTGCCGGGCGCGACGACGTCGGCGCAGACGCCCTGGTCCTGCTTGCCGTTGCCGGCGATCTTCTTGACCCGTTCGGCGGGCACCCGTTGCACCGACACCCCCCGGCGCCGGGCCGCGTCGAGCACGTCGTGCACCAACCCGCCGCGCAACCCGCTGGCCAGCAGCACCTTGTCGACGATCAGGTCGGGGTTGGCCAGCGCCTCGAGCACCGGGTTGCGGCCGTAGACCGTGACGAAGCGGTCCTTGGGCGACGTTCCGGGATCGGCGGGCACCCACCCATCCAACCCCATCCGCTCGGGTCGGGCGGGGGTCGGGCGGGGGGTCGGCCCTCCCGGTGAAAACGCTTGCGCACTATGCTGCCCGGATCAGCCCGACGCTTGACCGAGGGATGCCAGTGCTGTCTCCCGATCCGCTGCCCGGGGCGGTGTTGGACACCGCCCTGGCGGCCAGCGCCGCCGCGTTGCGGGGCATGTCGCCGGAGCGGCAGGAGGCGTTCGAATTACGGCTGCGCCGCTGGTGGCACGACCTGCACGACGGCCTGGACACCCTCTACGGCGACCGGGCCGACCAGGTGGCGCTGCACCTGGTCGACCTGGCGGCGGCGGCCTACCGAGACCGGGAGCCGGCCCTGCACCGGCTGGACCAGCGCCGGATCCTGCGCCCCGACTGGCTGCAGGAGCCCCGGATGTTCGGCTACGCGGCCTACGCCGACCGGTTCGCGGGCACCCTGGCCGCGGTCGGCCAGCGGATCGGCTACCTGCAGGAGCTCGGGGTCACCTACCTGCACCTCATGCCGTTGCTGCTGCCCCGCGACGGCGACAACGACGGCGGCTACGCCGTCGCCGACTACCGGCAGGTGCGCGCCGACCTGGGCAGCATCGCCGACCTGCGGGCCCTCGCCGCGGCGCTGCGGCAGCAGGGCATCAGCCTGGTCCTCGACCTGGTGCTCAACCACGTGGCCCGCGAACACATCTGGGCCCAGCGGGCCCGGGCCGGCGAGCAGCGTTATCGCGACTACTTCTACATCTACCCCGACCGCAGCACCCCCGACGCCTTCGAGCACACCCTGCCCGAGGTCTTCCCGGACTTCGCCCCCGGCAACTTCAGCTGGGACGACGAACTGCGCGGCTGGGTGTGGACGACCTTCAACCAGTGGCAGTGGGACGTCAACTGGGCCAACCCGGACGTGCTGGCCGACTACGCCGACATCGTGCTGTTCCTGGCCAACCAGGGCGTCGAGGTGCTGCGGCTGGACGCCATCGCCTTCACCTGGAAGCGGCTCGGCACGACCTGCCAGAACCAGCCCGAGGTGCACGCGATCACCCAGGTGCTGCGCGCCGTGGCCCGCATCGCCTGCCCCGCGGTGGCCTTCAAGGCCGAGGCGATCGTCGGGCCCCGCGACCTGGTGCCCTACCTCGGTCAGGGCGAGCACACGGGCAAGGTCAGCGACCTCGCCTATCACAACACCCTCATGGTGCAGGCCTGGTCGATGCTGGCCACGGGCGACGTGCGGCTGACCGCCCAGGCGCTGCGGGCGCTGCCGGCCGTGCCGACCACCGCCACCTGGATCACCTACCTGCGCTGCCACGACGACATCGGCTGGGCGGTGGACGACCAGGACGCCGCCGCCGTCGGCCTGGACGGCTTCCGGCACCGGGCGTTCCTGTCCGACTGGTACACCGGGGCCCACCCCGGCTCGACGGCCCGCGGTCTGGTCTTCCAGGCCAACGGGGTGACCGGCGACCGGCGGATCAGCGGCACCGCAGCGGCCCTGGCCGGCCTGGACGCGGCCCGCGAGAGCCCCCACAGCGCCGACGCGGCCTCGGTCGCGGTCGACCACGGCATCGCCCGGGTCCTGCTCGGCCACGCGCTGGTGGCCGGTTTCGGCGGAGTCCCGGTGGTCTGGAGCGGCGACGAACTCGGTGCCCCCAACGACCCGCACTGGGCGCGCGAGCCCGGCCACGCCGACGACAACCGCTGGGTGCACCGGCCGCGGCTGGACGTCGTGGCGGCGGCGCGGCGGCATCCGGCCGGGACCGTCGAGCACCGGGTGTTCCAGGGCATCGCCCGCCTGGCCCGGACCCGTGCCGGGCTGCCGCACCTGCACGCGTCGGTGCCGTCCTATGTCCACGACGTCTGGGATCCGGGGGTGCTCGCGCTGGTGCGCCCCCACCCGATCGGCACCCTGCTGGCCGTCTACAACGTCACCGACTCCTGGCGCGCGCTGCCCGGCTGGGTGTTGCGTGGGCAGGGGCTCGAGCGGGGGGTCGAGGCCCTGTCCGGTGAGCCGATCCAACTCGGCGCGGACGACCACACCTGGTTGGCCCCGTATGCCGTGTGGTGGGTGGTCGACCACGTGCCACCCCACCCCTGAGCGGCCGGTCACCACCGGGTCGGGGCCGCCGGCACCGGGCGATAGCACCGTTCGAGGCGTCGCCAGCGGGCCAGGCCGACGATCACCGCGCCGCCCAGGATGCTCACCGCACCCGAGACGAGGGTCTGCACCGGAGCGCCGGCCGACTCGGGGGTGATGAACGACGAGGACAGCTGCCCGAACGCGATGGCCAGCAGCAGCCCCAGGACGTTGTTGACCGCGTGGACGGCCACCGCGGCCTCCAGCCCGCCGGTCCACCAGGTGACCAGGGTGGCCACCGCCGCGAAGATCACCAGGTCGAGCAGGATCCACGGGTCGAACGACGTGTGCGCCAGCGCGAAGAGCCCGGCCGACAGCGCCGCCGACAGGCCCAGCGCCACCCACCGGTGGGCGATCCAGGCCCCGATCTGCTGCATGAGCCAGCCGCGGAACAGGTACTCCTCGCCGGCCGACTGCAGCGGGGTGGTCACCAGCGTGATGGCCAGCAGCGCCACCCACTGCGGCTCGGGGGTGATCGTCACCGGTCCGGTCGGCTCGTCACCGGGCAGCACGAGCAGCACGCCGAGATAGACCGCCCACAGCGGCACCAGCGCGGCGCAGCACAGCGCCAGCCAGCCCCACCGGACCCGTCCGCGCACCGAGGACACGAAGCCGGGCCGGACCCGGTGCACCAGCCAGGTGCCCAGGCCGACCGCCGGGATGAACGCGGCGAGCACGGCATTGCCGAACAGGAAGTTCAACTGTCTATGTCAACCCCGGCTGGCCCCAGGGTGACGGCTTGATTCGGCCCCAGG
>CAZYHR010000076.1:0-15840 GCA_964647395.1 uncultured Intrasporangiaceae bacterium
CGGGCCGACGACGACGGCCGCCGCGGCCTCGTCCTGGGTCGAGAAGATGTTGCACGAGGCCCAGCGCACCTGCGCGCCGAGGGCGACGAGGGTCTCGATGAGCACCCCGGTCTGCACGGTCATGTGCAGCGAACCGGCGATCCGGGCACCGGCCAGCGGCCGGCTGGCGGCATACTCCTGCCGCAGCGCCATGAGTCCGGGCATCTCGTGCTCGGCGAGGCGCAGTTGGTGGCGCCCGGCCGCGGCCAGGTGCAGGTCGGCGACCTTGTGGTCAACAGGCATGGGTCAGGACACTCCTGGTGGGAGGGATGGGGCCGGTCACGCGCCGGAGGGCGGGTGACCCGGCGTCGCCCGTCAGGGCCGTGCACTCACGCGGGTCGTCCACCCACGCCGGCCGGGCCAGTCTAGCAATCGCCGCACCGCCCGAACGCCGCCGCAAGCACGCCTGACCGGCCGATGCCCCGGCCGGTGGCGCGCGGCATACTCCCTTGGTGTTCGAACAACGCGAGCGGGTGCAACTCACCGATGCCGTGGCCGTGGCGGCCGTCTCGCTGCTGGCCCTGTCGCTGCTGCGCACGCTGGGCACGCCGCTGACCGACCCCGACCTCTGGTGGCATCTGCGGCTCGGCCACGCGCTGCCCGGCAGTTGGCGCTTCTCCGGTCCGGACCCCCTCGGCGGCTTCGCGCCGGGCTACACCTACAACCAGTGGGTGCCCGAGCTGGCCTACGCCGCAGCCGAATCGGCTTGGGGGCTGCCGGGGGTGGCGCTGCTCGCCCATGCGGCGCGCCTGGCCGTGGTCGTCAGCCTGTATGCCGCGGCCCGCACCGCGACGGGTCCGCTGGTCTGCGCGCTGGTCACCGCGACCGGGTTCCTGGGACTCAGCGGAGCGCTCTCGCCCAGGCCGCAGGTTTGGGGGCTGCCGCTGCTGGCGCTGGTGGCCGTGGTCGCGCTGCGATCGGGGATCGACGGCCGGCCCCGCTGGTGGTTGGTGCCACTGACCTGGGTGTGGGCCTGCGTCCACGGCACCTGGCTCGTCGGGGTCGCGGCGCTGGTCGCCGCCGTCGTCGGCCGGGCCCTGGACCAGCGGGCCGCCGGCGCCGTCGACGGCCCCGGGCTGGTCCGCCTGGCCGCCGTGCCGGTGGCTGCCGGCCTGGCCGCCCTCCTCACGCCGGTGGGGTTGGGCCTGCTCACCGTGACCCGGGAGGTGCAGGCGGTCAGCGGGCTGATCTCCGAGTGGCAGCCGGCCGGCCTGACCGACCCGCCGCTGCTGGCCCTGCTCGTGCTCGCGGGGGTGCCGGTGCTCGTCTGGGCCCGGGCCGGTGGCACGAGCTGGGTGCCGCTGTTGCTCACCGGGCTCGCCGTGGCGCTGGCCCTGTCCTCGACGCGCGGGATCGCCCTCGGGTCGGTCCTGCTGGTGCCGATCTGCGCCGCGGCGGCCGGCCGCCTGCCGCTCGGCGCCCGGTCGCCCGGGCCGGCCCTGCGTCGGCTCGAGCGAGTCGGGCTGACCGTCGCCGTCGTCGGCTCGCTGCTGCTCGGGCCCGTGGTCTCCCGCGGCGCGACCGCCGACCTGGTGCCCGCCGAGGTGGACCGCGCCCTGAGCGGACTGCCGGGGGGCACGGTGCTGCTCACCGCCGACACGCTCGGCGGCTGGGTCTGGTGGGCGCACCCGGGACTGCGTCCGACGCTGGACACCCGAGCGGAGGCCTACGGCGCCGCCTACCTCACCCGGCAGGCCGCCGCGCTGGCCGGGAAGCCGGACTGGGAGCGCACGGTGGCGCAGACCGGCGCGACCGCCGCGCTGCTGCCCAGCGGGTCGCCCCTGGTCGTCGACCTGGTCCGGTCCCACGGCTGGACGATCCTCGTGCGCTCGGACCGGGTGTCCCTGCTGACCGGAGCCGCACTGCCCCCACCCTGACCGGCCTGGCCGCTAGGGCCGTCCGGCGTGACCGTTCGTCCGATGCCCGGCCCGGGTGCCGTTCGGATACTCGATGGGTGCGCCCATCTCCCCGAAGCACGCTGCTCGGTCCGTTGTCCGCCGTGGTGCTGTCCGGCATCGCCGCTGCGACGGCGCTGCGGATGTGGCAGTGGCGACCCGGCGCCCCCGTCGACCTGGTGGGTGACGGGACCTCGGTGACCTCGTGGGTGGGGTCGGTCATCGCCTTCGGGACCGGCGGTCGCAACCCCAACCTCGGCGCGCCGTTCGGGCAGAACCTCGCCTGGTGGTCGACCGGGGACGTGCTGCACCTGAGCATCCTCCGGGTGCTCGGCACGGTGCTCGCGCCGGTCGACGCGGCGGCCGTCTACTTCTTCCTCGGCTTCCCGCTGGCGGCCCTGACGATGTACTGGTTGGCACGTCGGCTGGGCGCGGGCCGCGCCGCAGCGGTCCTCGTCGCGGTCCTGTTCGCCGTGCTGCCCGGGCACCAGACCCGCTATCCGCATCTGTTCCTGGCGTCCTATTGGACGATCCCCTTCGGCCTGTGGCTGGTGGTGTCGGTGCTCGACGGCCGGGCGCTGTGGCCCCGCATCCGCACTCCCGAGCGGACCCGGGATCGGGCGATCACCCTGCTCGCCGTGGTGATCACCGGCTGGAGCGGGGCCTACTACGTCGCCTTCGTCCTGGTCCTGCTGGCGCTTGCCCTGGCTCTCCGCCAGGTCCGCGGCGGCTCGCGCGCCGGGACCGTCGAGGGTGTCGGCGCCATGGCGGGCATCGGCATCCTGGCGGTGGCCGCCGTGCTGGTCGACTGGCGCGGCCGGGTCGGGGAACTGGTGACCGGACCGGCCCCGGGCACCCGGTCGCCGATGGAGGCCGAGCTGTTCGGCGGACGGCTGACCGACCTCGTGCTGCCCTGGTCCGAACACCGGCTGGACGCGCTCGCGCGGCTGAGTTCGACCTACCGTCAGGCCTCGATCGATCCGCCCCTGGAGGAGATGTCCCTCGGCCTGGTGGCCGGCCTCGGGGCGCTCGTCGCGGTGGTCGTCGCCGCCCGGGTGTTGTTGGGACGGTCGCCGCGTTCGCTCGTCGCGACCCTCGGCCTGCTCGCGGGGCTGGCGTTCCTCTGCTACACCAAGGGCGGATTCGGCTCGCTGGTGGCGCTTTTCGGCACTGCGTCGATCCGGGCCTGGTCGCGCATGTTCGTCGTCATCGCGGCGTGCGGTCTGCTCGTCGTCGCGCACCTGCTGACGTACTGGACCCGCAACCGCGGCTGGGGCCGCGCGCCCGTCGCGGGCCTGGTGGGCCTGCTGCTGGTGGTTGGCGTGCTCGATCAGACCAACCCGGCGGCAGCGCCGGACTACGCGGCCAACGCGGCCCGTCTCGACCAGGTCCGCGCCGTGACCACGGCCCTGCAGCAGCGTCTCGACCGGGATTGCGCAGTCTTCCAGCTGCCCGTGCTGAGCTATCCCGAGAACCAACCGAGGTACCGGATCCAGGGGTACGACCTGCTGCTCCCGTCGCTGACCTCGACCCAGCTGCGCTGGAGCTACGGCGCCCTCAAAGGCACCGCCGCAGCCGACTGGCAACTCGGGTTGGACGAGGCCGACCCGGAGCAACTCTTCGACGACCTGGCCGCCACCGACTTCTGTGCCGTACTGGTGGCCCGCGACGGCTACCCCCCCGACCCGGCGATCGAGCGGGCCGCCCGCGCCAGCCTCGGCGCGCCGCTCGTCGACGACCCGAACGCCCGGATGGTGGCCTTCGACCTGCGGCCACGCCGCGCCGCGCTGCGCTCGTCCGGCGTCGACCTGGGCGCCGCTCGGGATGCGGTGCTGCACCCGGTGCTCGTGCAGTTGGTCGCGCGAGACGCGGTCGCCGATCCGGCGGGCCGGGCCTGGCAACCGATCCCGCCCAACGCCGCCCTGGACGTGGCCAACCTGTCATCGGACGCGCGGGGACCGGTCACCGTGCGGCTCCTGGTCCAGCCGGTCGGCGACGCGCGCACCTTGACGGTGACCTATCCCGGGGGTCGCTCCGACGAGGTGTCGCTCGCGGCCGGCACCAGCACCCCGGTCACGCTGACGGTGCCGAGCGCGGCGAGCGGACGCACCTCGGTGCGTCTGGCGCTGTCCGGCACACCGGTGCTCGTACCGGACGTCGGCTCACAGAGCGCCCGGGTGCACCTCGTCGACGCCACGACCGCGGGGGGCGTCCACACCGTCGTCGTCCAGCCACTCCCCGTCGGGGGACCGGCGACCCTGCCGCTGGAACCGCCGGCAGCGAACTCGCGCTGAGCCCGCCGGCCGAGGCGCCCGGCCTGGGGACCTCCGTCCCCTTGGCCGGGCCGCCGGGACGGCATACGGTCGAGGCATGTTCGAGGTCCGGATCCACGGCCGGGGCGGGCAGGGTGTGGTCACCGCCGCCGAGCTGCTCTCGCACGCGGCCTTCGCCGAAGGCCACCATGCGCAGGCCTTCCCGAGTTTCGGATCGGAGCGCACCGGCGCACCGGTCGTCGCCTTCTGCCGCATCGCCGACGTGGAGATCCGGGTCCGCGAGCCGGTCGTGCGGCCCGACGCGCTGATCGTCCAGGACGCGACGCTGCTGCACCAGGTCGACGTCTTCGCCGGGCTCAAGCCGGACGGCTACGTGCTGATCAACTCGGCGCAGACCCCGGGCCAGCTCGGCCTGGAGGACCTCGAGGCCGGCGCCCGCATCCTCACCGTGCCGGCCACCGACCTGGCCCGCGAGCACATCGGCCGGCCGCTGCCCAACGTCATCCTGCTCGGTGGACTCGCCGCGTTCACCGGCATCATCCATCCGCCGGCCCTCGTGCAGGCGGTGCAGAAGCACTTCCCCGGCGCGGTGGGCGAGAAGAACATCGCAGCCGCCCGGGCGGCATACGACCTGGTGCTGTCGCAGACCAAGGAGGACGCGCGTGCGCACGCAGATTGAAGGTTCCATCGCGGTGGCCCGAGCGGTGGCCGCGTGCCGGCCGCAGGTCATCTGCGCCTATCCGATCTCGCCGCAGACGCACATCGTCGAGGGCCTGTCCGCGATCGTCAAGCGCGGTGAGCTGCCCGGCTGCGAATACGTCAACGTCGAGAGCGAGTTCGCCGCGATGTCGGTGGCGATCGGCGCGTCCGCCGCGGGCGCCCGCTCCTACACGGCCACGGCGAGCCAGGGTCTGCTGTTCATGGTCGAGGCGGTCTACAACGCCTCCGGCCTGGGCCTGCCGATCGTCATGACCGTGGCCAACCGGGCCATCGGCGCGCCGATCAACATCTGGAACGACCACACCGACGCCATGAGCCAGCGGGACTCCGGGTGGATCCAGCTGTATGCCGAGACCAACCAGGAGGCCGCCGACCTGCACGTGCAGGCCTTCAAGATCGCCGAGGAACTGTCGCTGCCGGTCATGGTGTGCATGGACGGCTTCATCCTCACCCACGCCGTCGAGGAGGTCGACGTCCCCGAGGAGGCCGACGTCGCCCGCTTCCTGCCGCCCTTCGAGCCCCGCCAACTGCTCGACTGGGAGAACCCGGTCTCGATCGGCGCCATGGTCGGACCCGAGGCCTACACCGAGGTGCGCTACCTCGCCCACGTCAAGCAGATGCAGGCCCTGGACGTCATCCCCCGCGTCCAGCAGGAGTTCCAGCAGGTCTTCGGCCGCGACTCCGGCGGGCTGGTGCGGGGCTACCGGCTGGAGGACGCCGAGACCGTCGTCATCGCCCTCGGCTCGGTCGTCGGCACCCTCAAGGACGTCATCGACGAGCGCCGCGAGCGCGGCGAGAAGATCGGAGTGCTGACCATCACGTCGTTCCGGCCCTTCCCGCTGGCCGCGATCCGGGAGGCGATCGGCGGGGCCACCCGCTTCGTCGCCCTCGAGAAGGCCTTCTCGGTCGGCATCGGCGGCATCGTCGCCTCCCAGGTGCGCATGGCGATGTCGGCGCAACCGATCCGCAACTACACCGTCGTCGCCGGCCTCGGCGGCCGCCCCATCCTCAAGGGCTCGCTGCACGCGATGCTCGACCAGGCGGTCGCCGACGAACTGGACTGGCTCTCCTTCCTCGACCTCGACCACGACCTCGTCGAGCGCGAACTGGCCCGGACACGGTCCGGGCGCCGGTCCGGCCCGGCCGCCGAGAACATGCTGCGCGACCTCGGCCGCGTCCGCGCCACCCCCGTCTGACCCCAGGAGCCCGACGTGACCCCAGACGTAACCCCCGACGCCCCGACGACCGAGGCGGACGTCGTGCTGCACACCGAGCCGGCCAGCCAGCCGGTGCGCTTCTACCAGGTCGGCTCGTTCGCCGTCGGCAACCGGTTGCTGCCGCTCGAGGTGCGATCGGTGCAGTCCGACCCCAACCGCACCAACTCGCTGACCTCCGGGCACCGGGCCTGCCAGGGGTGCGGCGAGGCGCTCGGCGCCCGCTATGCCCTCGACGCGGCGATGGTGGCCGCGGAGGGCAAGGTCGTGGCGGTCAACGCCACCGGCTGCCTGGAGGTCTTCTCGACGCCCTATCCGGAGACCTCGTGGCGGGTGGCCTGGCTGCACTCGCTGTTCGGCAACGCCCCGGCGGTCGCCGCCGGGGTCGCCGCGGCATACCAGGCGATGGGTCGCACCGACGTGCGGGTCGTCGCGCAGGGCGGCGACGGCGGCACCGTGGACATCGGGTTCGGCTGCCTGTCCGGGATGTTCGAGCGCAACGACGACGTGCTGTACATCTGCTACGACAACGAGGCCTACATGAACACGGGGATCCAGCGCTCCGGCGCCACCCCACCGGCCGCGCGCACCGCCACCACCCAGGCCGTCGGAGCCGAGCCCGGCAACGTCTTCGGCCAGGGCAAGGACGTCCCCCGCATCGCCATGGCGCACGAGATCCCCTACGTCGCCACGGCGTCGGTGGACAACCTGCACGACCTCGAGGCCAAGGTGCACCGGGCCATGGCCATGCGCGGGGCCCGCTACATCCACGTCCTGGTCCCCTGCCCGCTCGGCTGGGGCACCGCCTCCAGCGCGACGATCAACGTGGCCCGGCTGGCCACCCAGAGCGGGCTGTTCCCGGTCTTCGAGGCGCAGTACGGCGAGGTCGTCGCGTCCACCCCGATCCGGCGCCAGGTGCCGGTCGAGGACTACCTCAAGGGGCAGAAGCGCTTCGCCCACCTGTTCTCCCCCACCCGGCGCGACGAGGTCATCGACCGGCTGCAGGCCCAGGCCGACCGCAACATCGCGCGCTACAACCTGCTGCCCGACGGTGGGTCCCCCGAGCACCCGGACCCCACCGACGCCCCGCCGCGGCACGATCCCGCCTTCACCGCGCAGACCCTCGAAGAAGCGAGCCAGTGATGCCCAAGCCCTTCGCGATCACCCTCGACGTCGGCTCCAGCCTGGCCAACAAGACCGGCTCCTGGCGGACCGAGCGACCGGTCTACGTCGACCTGCTGCCGCCGTGCAACCAGGCCTGCCCGGCCGGCGAGAACATCCAGCAGTGGCTGTTCCACGCCGAGGAGGGGTCCTACGAGGCGGCCTGGCGCCAGATCATGGCCGACAACCCGTTCCCGGCGATCATGGGCCGGGTCTGCTACCACCCCTGCCAGACCGCCTGCAACCGGGCCGAGGTCGACGAGGCCGTCGGCATCAACGCCGTCGAGCGCTTCCTCGGCGACGAGGCCATCAAGCAGGGCTGGACCGTCGAGCCGCCCACCGAGGTGTCCGGCAAGCGGGTGCTGGTCGTCGGGGCCGGACCGTCCGGCCTGTCCGCGGCATACCATCTGCGCCGGTTCGGCCACGACGTGCACATCCGCGAGGCCGGCCCGATGGCCGGCGGCATGATGCGCTTCGGCATCCCCACCTATCGCCTGCCCCGCGACATCCTGGACGCCGAGGTCAAACGCATCACCGACCTCGGGGTCACCATCGAGTTCGACGCCAAGGTCGAGGACCTGGCCGGAGCCATGGGCGAGGGCTTCGACGCGGTGTTCCTCGCGGTCGGGGCGCACATCGGCAAGCGGGCCTACATCCCGGCCGGCGAGTCGGCCAAGATCCTGGACGCCGTGCAGTATCTGCGTGACGTCGAGGTCGAGGTCGAGAAGCCGATGCTCGGGCGCCGCGTCGTCATCTACGGCGGCGGCAACACCGCCATCGACGCCGCCCGCACCGCCAAGCGGCTCGGCGCGGAGGAGGCGATCATCGTCTACCGCCGCAACCGCGACAAGATGCCGGCGCACGACTTCGAGGTCCAGGAGGCCCAGGAGGAGGGCATCCTGCTCAAGTGGCTGTCGACCATCAAGCACGTCGACGAGGGCAAGATGGTCGTCGAGAAGATGGAGCTCGACGAGACCGGGTTCCCCCAGCCGACCGGGGTGTTCGAGGAACTCGAGGCCGACTCGCTGATCCTGGCGCTGGGGCAGGAGGCCGACCTGCGCTTCCTCGAGGACGACGAGCTGGTCACCATCGAGGACGGCGTGGTCGAGGTCGACCGGCAGATGATGACCGGGCGGCCCGGCGTCTTCGCCGGCGGCGACATGGTGCCGGCCGAGCGCACCGTCACCGTCGCCGTCGGGCACGGCAAGAAGGCGGCCCGGCACATCGACGCCTTCCTGCGCGGCACGACCTATCAGCCGCCCGCCAAGCACCCGGTCGCGACCTTCGACCGGTTGACCACCTGGTACTACGCCGACGCGCCGCACCAGCGTCGCCCGCAGCTGGAGGGGGCGCGCCGGGCCTCGACCTTCGCCGAGGTCGTGCACGGGTTGACCGAGGACAGCGCGAAGTTCGAGGCGCGCCGCTGCATGTCGTGCGGCAACTGCTTCCAGTGCGACAACTGCTTCGGGGTCTGCCCGGACAACGCCGTCAAGAAGGTCGACTTCGCCAAGGGCTACGCGTTCGACTACGACTACTGCAAGGGCTGCGGGATCTGCGTCGCGGAGTGTCCGTGCGGCTCGATCTCGATGGTGCCGGAGGAGTAGCCGCCGTCGCCCGCCGCCAGCGCGGCGGCCTGCACCTGGACGGCGGCCATGCCGTCGACGACGCGGTCCCACTGGTCACCGGTCAGGGTCACCGCCGCGGCCGGGAAGATGCCGTTCTCCTCCTTGAGGATGTGGTCGCGCAGCAGGTCCTCGAAGTGGTGGAAGACGTCGTGCTCCCCCGCCGCGATCTGGGCGAGCAGGCCGGCGAGAGTGACGTGTTCGGCGCACAGGGCCTCGACGTGGGTGAGGAACTCCTCCTCCTCGCGCAGCACGGTGAACAGCCCGGCCTCCTCGCGCAGGGTGTGCGGGTCCAGGGCGCCGGCCATCCCTCGCACCGCCGCGGCCAGTTGCTCGGGCCCGCCGGACTCGACCGCCGCCCGCAGAGCGGTCAGGTGGTTGACGATGTCGATGTGCTCCTCGGTGTAGTCACCGATGACGCTGATCTCCCGGCACCCGCAGTATTCGCACATGGTCGGTCCTTTCAGGGTTGTCTGACGAGGTCGGTGGGCCGGTGGACCGGCGTGCCGCGTCCTGGCCGCGGTGCGCTCGGTGCGCTGCGCCGGGCCCGACCCATGCCTAACGCATCCGCTCACGCAGGTCGGCCAGCCGGGGTGACACCGCCGGATCCAGGCCGAGACCGACCGCGAGATAGGTCGCGACGAAGTCGGCGAGGGCGATGAGCTCGGCGAGCCGCTCGACGGCATGGCCCGGGCCGGCCTGCTGCTCGACGACCCGCACCCCCGCCTCGCGCGCCGTCTGCAGCACGGCGTCGGCGAGGTCCCCGACCGGGTCGTCGGGCTGCTCGGGGGTGGCCGGGTCCTCGGCGCGCAGCGCGAGCAGGACCAGCCGGGGCTCGGGCACCCCGTCGAGGAACGGGTCGCGGAAGATGTCGGCGACCACCTCGCGCTCGCCGGCCGCGTGGGCGGCCCCGGCCTCGGTGTAGGGCCCGTCGAACAGCGCGACGACCTGGCTCGCCGCGTCGGGCAGTTCGCCCCAGGTCGCCGGGATGCCGGCGGTGCGGGCCAGCATCGAGGCCGCCCGGCGGGCCGCCACCCCGGCCACCGGGCCATCGGCCAGCAGCACCGGCACCCCCTCGGCCAGGTCCGCCGCCAGCACCTTGGCCGGGTTGACGAAGGACTCCGAGGACGGCCGGTATGCCGCGGCCGCGGCATCGAGCCGGTCGGCCACCCCGGCCAGCACGGACGGGGACACCCCGACCAGGCCCAGGGCATCGGCGCCGAGCAGCACCGGGGTGAGCAGGGACCACAGCGACGTGCGGGTCGAGGTGCGCTCCGCGGGCACGTCGACGTGGATGCCGCGGGCCCGGGCGCACACCTGCGCCAGCGGGCTGTCCGGGGCGCCGACGGTCAGCAGCGCCGCCCCTCGGCGGGCCGCCTCGGCCGCCAGGGCCAGCGGCCCGGCCGCCCGGCCCGAGTGCGACACCGCGATGACCAGGTCCAGGGGGCCCACCCACCCGGGCAGCGGCAGGCTGGAGCGGGTGCTGACCGGCACCGGCGAGCCCGGCTCGGCGAGCGTCTCGAGCACGTCGGCGACGACCGTGGAGCCGCCGACGGCCGCCACCAGCACCGAGCGCGGCCGGTCGGCGCCGGCCAATCGGCGCACCCCGGCCTCGTCGGCCACCCGCACCGCCTCGCGCACCTGGGCCCCGGCGGTCGCCAGCGCGCGCAGCGTGCCCCGGCTGTCCAGCCGGGCCAGGTGCTGTTCGTCGTCGACGAGCGCGTCGTCCAACCGTGGCATCTCGCCCTCCTCGTCAGCCCGGCCGGCGGGCCTGGCCGGGCACCAGCCCCGGGATGCCGTCCTCGACCGGATAGCTGCCGCAGCGCGGGCAGTCCAGGCCGTGCCGGCCGGGGGTCAGTTCGCTGTGGCACACCGGGCAGACCAGCAGCGCCAGCAGATCGGCCGGCAGGCCGGCCGCCGGCCCGGCAGCGCCGACCCCGGGCCGGTCAGCAGCCGCCGGGTCCGCGCGCAACAGCCCGAGCACGGTGTCGCGGACCTGGGCCATGGTGGCCGGGTCGGCGGCCTCGACGTTGAGTCGCAGCAGCGGCTCGGTGTTGGAGGCCCGCACGTTGAACCACCACATCGGTTCGCCGAGCCGGGTCACGGTGACCCCGTCTAGGGTGTCGATCTCGACCTCGCCCTGCTCGCGCGCCCAGGCGACCGCACGCGCGGTCGCGCCGTCGCGGTCGGTGACCGTGGAGTTGATCTCGCCGGACGCGGCATACCGCTGGTAGCCGGCGGCCAGCGCCGACAGCGGCCGATCGCTCTCGCCCGCGGCGGCCAGCACGTGCATCGCGGCGAGCAGGCCGGTGTCGGCGAACCAGAAGTCGCGGAAGTAGTAGTGAGCCGAGTGCTCACCTCCGAAGACCGCTGCGGCCGCGGCCATCTCGGCCTTGATGAAGGAGTGCCCGACCCGGGTCCGCACGGCCTGGGCGCCCTGCTCGGCGATCACCTCGGGCACCGCCCGGGACGTGATGACGTTGTGGACGATGCGCACGTCACCGGCGGGCGTGCCACCCGCCACGGCGCGGGCGATCTCGCGGGTCGCGACCAACGCGGTGACCGCGCTCGGGCTGACCGGCTCGCCCCGCTCGTCGATGACGAAGCACCGGTCGGCATCGCCGTCGAAGGCCAGCCCGAGATCGGCCCCGTGCTCGAGCACGGCCCGCTGCAGGTCGCGCAGGTTGGCCGGGTCCAACGGGTTGGCCTCGTGGTTGGGGAAGGTGCCGTCGAGCTCGAAGTAGAGCGGTACCACCCGCAGCGGCAGTTCCGGCAGGCCGGCGGCCGTGCCGAGCACGGCCGGCACGGTGTGACCGGCCATGCCGTTGCCGGCATCGACGACGACGGTGAGCTCGTGCCCGCCGGACAGGTCGACCAGACTGCGCAGGAACACCGCGTAGTCGCCCAGCACGTCGCGCTGCTCGATCGTGCCGACCCGGGCCCCGGGGTCCGGCGGCGCGTCGCCGCCGTCCCGGCCGGCGTCCAGCTCGGCCTGGGCCCGGTCGCGGATCTCGGCCAGGCCGGTGTCCAGGCTCACCGGCCGGGCACCGGAGCGGCACAGCTTGATGCCGTTGTACTGCGCCGGGTTATGGCTGGCGGTGAACATCGCCCCTGGCCGGTCGAGGGTCCCGCTGGCGTAGTAGAGCTGGTCGGTGGAGGCCAGCCCGATGAGCGTGACGTCGCAGCCCTGGGCGGCCACCCCCTCGGCGAAGGCCCGGGACAGCTGCGGGGAACTGGGGCGCATGTCGTGCCCGATGACCACCCCGGCCGCCGCGTCGGGGATGACGACGACCCGGGCGAAGGCCGCGCCCAGGGCCCGGGCCACGCGGGCGTCCAGCTGCTCGGGCACCAGGCCCCGTACGTCGTAGGCCTTGACGAAGTCGTGCAGGTTCACCCGGGTCACCCGCCCGAGCCTAGCGCCGGGCCGACCCGGTCACGGGCTGCGCAGCACCCGCAGGTGAGCGCGGCGACCACCCTCGACGGGCGGTGGCACCGGCGCGGCGGCACCGGGGGCGGGGCTGCGCCGCGGCCGGGCGACCTCGCGCACCGCGTCGGCCAGGGCGAGCAGGTCGTCGGTCGACGCGGCCGGGGGCACCGGGTCGATCGCCAGCCGCACCACGTCCCAACCGCGCGGGGCGGTGAGCCGGTCGGTGTGCTCGGCGCACAGGTCATAGGTATGCGGCTCGGCCGCGGTCGCGAGCGGGCCGAGCACCGCGGTCTGGTCGGCGTAGACATAGGTGAGCGTCGCGACGGCCAGACGCCGGCAGCCGGTCCTCGAGCACAGCCGTGAGAAGCTCACGAAGGCACTCTAGGTGTCCCGGCCCGACGTGGCGGGTCGGCGCGCCGGGTCGGCGCGCCGGGTCGGCGCGCCGGGCCGCCGGCACCCGGCCGGCTCCTAGAGTTGACCGCGTGAGTCCGGATGCCCCCCGCGCGCCCCGTTCCCGGCGCAACCGCCACGGCCGGGGCCGCCGCGGCCCGCTGGCCTGGCCGCGGGTGCCGGCGATGGCCACCCGCCGCGAGGAGTTCGACGACCTGGTGCTCGAGGCGGTGGGCCGGCTGGAACGGGGCTGGGCCCGGCCGTTCCCGCCCTTCGAGGTCGCCGTCGAGGACATCCCGCCGAGCGACCCGGCACCGTGGGAGCACGCCGAGGTGCCGCTCGGTCGGCTGTTCGCGTCGCAGGGGCGCGCGCCGGCCCGGGTCGTCATCTACCGCCGACCGGTCGAGACCCGGGCCGATGGAGCCCGCGACCTGGCCCTGCTGGTCGGCGAGGTCGTCGCGGAACAGCTCGCCGCGCTGCTCGGGATCTCCCCCGAGGACCTCGACCCGCGCTACGACCCCGGCGACTGAGCCGCGCGGCGAGCCGGCCGACCGGCACCGGGCGGGGTCGCCGGGCCGACCGGCTCAGCGACGGATCTCAGCGACCGGCACGTCGGTCGCGGTGACCGCGGCCGGCGCGAGGGCCCAGGTGCTGACCAACGGGCCCTCGGCGGCCCTGACCTGGTGGAAGACCCCAGCGCGCAGGGTGCCGGCCGTGGGCCGCACCCAGACCGCCTGGGCGTCGGCGACGAACAGGTCCTGGGTCGAGTCGGCCACCCCGGTCACCGTGCGGGTGGTCGACGTGCCGTCGGCCGCGACGACGACCACCGAGGCGCTCCAGTCGGCGCCGGTGCCCACCAGCGCCAGCCACGACTCCCCTGCCGGTGGCAGCGGGGTGCCGGCCAGCACCGGGATCGGGGCAGCCGCCGCGACCCACCCGAAGTCGGCCGGCCCACCGGCCTGGGTGGCCGCCCGTTCGACGCGCACCGCTGCGGTGACCGGCCGGTCGGCCCGCACCTGCACGGCATACGTGCCGACCGGCAGGCCGGACAGGTCGATGTCGCGCACCGAATGGGCGCCCACCCGCAGCACCTCGTCACCGGGCACCGGACGGGGCCCTTCCGTGGTCAGCAGCCGCGCTTGCACGACGGCCTCCTGTTCGCCCGGGACGACGACCCGCAGCACCGCCGGTCCAGCGGCCAGCACGGCCGGCACGACGACCTCGGTGGCGGGCGGGTCGGCCGGGCCGGAGTCGTCCCGGCCGTGGCTGACGGTGCCGGCGATCCAGGAGTCCTCGACCACCGCGGTGACCAGCCCGCCCGTCGCGGTGAGCCGGATCGCGGGCCGGGCCTCCTGAGCGACCAGTCCGTCCAACAGCACGCCCACCCTGCCGTGCGGTGGGACCGCGAGACGAGCGCCCCCACCGACCCTGAGCCGCCCGGCCGAACCGAACACCTCGACGTCGACGGTGACCGTGTTGGCCCCCGGGTTGGCGACGACCAGCCGCTCCCGGCGGGTGGTCTCGGCGCCGCCGGCCAGCAGCCAGGTCTCCGCGCGGGGCGCCAGGCACGGTGTGACGACCAGGCCCCGGTCGGCGGTGTCCGACTTGAGCCAGGTCTGCACCGCCGCGGTGCCGGGCGCGAGCGACCCGGAGCCGGAGACCAGCACCGGGGTCGGGCCGTCCACCGACCCGGCCACCGACTGCGCGCGCTGGCCGGTCGAGGCAAGCGGCGGGCCACCCTGGGCGGCGGTGAGCGTCAGCGCGCCCGGGCCGGGCGCGGTGGCCAGACCGGACAGGGCCTGCAGCGGCGCGGTGGTCGCGACGACGCCGAACCGGCCCCCCGGCACCGCCGGCACCGACGGGATCCCCTCGGACTCCGGTCCCGGGCAGCCGAGGGTCACCTGACGCACCGGCACGACCTCCGGCGTGGGCTGCGCCGCGGCCGGTGCGGTGGCGCCGAGCACGACCGGGGTCGACAGCTGCCCGGTGCCGACGACCACGCCCGCGGTGGCGCCGGCCACCACGAGCGCCTTGACGGCGGCCGTCGCCAGCGGCCTCATCGCAGCCTCCGGCTGCGCCGGTTGCCGAACGGCACGGCGAGGAACAGCGCCGCCGCGACGAGGGCGAGCTGGGCCAGGAACCAGCGCGGCTGCCGGGGTGGCACGTCGACGACCAGCCGGCCGCCGGCCGCGGGGACCTCGAAGGTCGGCTGGCTCGGACCGTCGACCCGGGCCAGCGGCACGCCGTCGACGGTGACCGTCGCCTGGTCGGCCCACTCGATCGGCTCGGCGACGACCAGCCGGCGGTCGGTCGGGCCGGCGGGCAGCTGGGTCACCGTCGCGGCGTGCGGGCCGTCGGAGCGCACCACGGCGATCGGTTCGCCGGTGCCGGTGGTCAGCCGGAGCCGGGCCGGGGCGACCACCTCTGCCGGGTTGGTCGCCGACGGCCGGGCCAGCACCCGCCACAGCGTCTGCGCGCCCGAGGTGCCCAGCCGGGTCAACCCAGCGGTGGCGTCCAGGGTGCTCTGCAGCGGCATGGTGTCCACGCCGGCGCCGGCGGGTGCGCCGTCGGCCCGCAGCGCGACGAAACCGACGCCGAGGTCGGCCAACCGGGCCCCGGTGGCCGCCCCGGTCGGGTCGTGACCGGAGGCCAGGGCGGCGACCGCGAGACCGACCCCCGGGTCGGTGACCTGGTCGGTGCGGGCCAGGCCGCGCAGCGGGGGGCCGGGCTCGGCCCCGACCAGTTCCCACTCGACCCGCTCGGGCGTCGGGGTGAGCACGAGCAGCCAGTTGGCGTCCGGCCCGAGGGCCTGATCGACGGCGACCGCGGGTCGGCCGGCCGGCTCGGCGGACAGGGCCTGGCCGGCCCCGCGGGCGGCGAGCAGGCCGGTGCCGGCCAGCAGCGAGAGGGTCAGCACGGCCAGGCCGGCGACCGTGCCGACCCGCCACCCGGTCGGGGTCGGTGCCCGCAGCAGCCGACCGGCGCCGGTCGACCCGAGCAGCGCGAGCGAGAGCACCGCGACCAGCAGCACCTGCCCGCCGAGCCCGGCCCACGGGCTCGCCGCGGCCAACGACCCGTCCGGCTGCCCGACCGGGCCGA